>NZ_CP046508.1:5847000-6161000 GCF_017161115.1 Variovorax sp. RKNM96
ATCTACGGCTTCCGCCTGATCGTGCCGAACGTCATCGCCTGCTACACCGGCCTTGGCATCCTTCACCAGATGTACAAGCCGCTGCCCGGCAAGTTCAAGGACCACATCGCGATCGCCAAGCTCAACGGCTACCAGTCGCTGCACACCACACTGGTGGGGCCGGCCGGCGTGAGCGTCGAGTTCCAGCTGCGCACCGAGGCGATGCACGTGGTCGCGGAATCCGGCGTGGCGGCGCACTGGCTCTACAAGGCGGCCGAGCCGAACGGGGCAAGCAATGATCGGCTGGGCACCAAGTGGCTGCAGTCGCTGCTCGACATCCAGGACGAGACGCGCGACGCCGCCGAGTTCTGGGACCACGTCAAGGTCGACCTGTTCCCCGACGCGGTTTACGTCTTCACGCCCAAGAGCCAGATCATGGCGTTGCCGCGCGGCGCTACGGTGGTCGACTTCGCCTACGCCATCCACAGCAACATCGGCGACCACACCTCGGCCGCGCGCATCAACGGCGACCAGGTGCCGCTGCGCACCGAGCTCAAGAACGGCGACGTGGTCGAGGTGATCACCGCACCGGTGTCGACGCCCAACCCCGCCTGGCTCGGCTTCGTTCGAACCGGCCGGGCGCGCTCCAAGATTCGCCACTACCTGAAGACGTTGGCGCATGCCGAATCCGAAGGCCTCGGCGAAAAGCTCCTTGCGCAGGCGCTGCGCGCCGAAGGCCTCGGCAAGCTGCCCGAAGACGACGACGAGCACCAGGCCCTGTGGGAAAAGCTGTTGCGCTTCACCGGCAACCGCACCCGCTCCGAATTGCTGACCGACATCGGCCTGGGCAAGCGCATCGCGAGCATCGTCGCCAAGCGGCTCATGGCACTGCTCGCCGAGCTGGGCGAACGACCCGATGCATTGCTGCTGAGTCGCGAGCGCTTCATCCCGCACGAAGCCGTGTCCCAGGGCGCGGTCACGCTCGATGGCAGCGAAAACTCGTCGGTGCGATTTGCGCTGTGCTGCCGCCCCATTCCGGGCGACCAGATCGTCGGCTACCTCGGGCATGGCGAAGGCCTGGTGGTGCACACCGAGGACTGCGGCGTCGGCCAGCGGCTGCGCCACAAGGACAGCGAGCGGTTCTTCGCGGTCGAATGGGCGGACGAGCCCACACGCGCCTTCGAGACCGGCGTCGTGATCACCGTGCGCAACGACAAGGGTGTGCTGGCACGCGTGGCCGCCACGCTGGCGGACGCGGAAGCCGACATCACGCACGTGGAAATGGCCGACGAGACCCCGCAGGATTCGACCGACCTGCGCTTCGTGATCGCAGTGCGCGATCGGGCGCATCTCGACGCCGTGCTGCGCGCCGCACGGCGGACCGCGTCGGTGCTCACCGCGGCGCGGACGGTTCCGGCGCCCTGAAGAAGAACAGGCTGCGCGGCGCGTCAGTCTGCTGCCGGACGCGGCGCCGGGTAGCTCACCGACAGGATTTCCACTTCGTGCGCCCCGCCCGGCGTCACCAGCTTCACCACATCGCCCTCGCGTGACTTGAGCAAGGCCCGCGCGATCGGAGAGATCCAGCTGACTTGCGACTGGGCGCTGTCCGCTTCGTCGATGCCGAGAATCGTGATGGTGCGCTCGTCGCCGCTCGTCTCATCGACATAGCGAACCTTGGCACCGAAGAAGATCTGATCGCTGCCGTGGTGCACCGACGGATCTGTGACTTCCGCGATCTCGAGGCGCTTGGTGAGAAAGCGAATGCGCCGGTCGATCTCGCGCAGGCGCTTCTTGCCGTAGAGATAGTCGCCATTTTCCGAGCGGTCGCCATTCTTGGCGGCCCAGTGCACGGCCTCGACGACCTTCGGGCGCTCCTCGTCCATCAGCTGGAGCAGCTCGTCGCGCAACCGTGCGTAGCCCGACGGCGTGATGTAGTTCTTGCTGCCGGTCGGCAGCGCAGGTGCAGCGCCGTCGGCGCCGTCGTCATCCGCGTCGTTGTCGGTTTCCTTGGTGAATGCCTTGTTCAACGAAGAACCTCTTGAATAGGAAATGCGGGAGGCCCGTGTGACATCAGCCCAGGTCCGAGCGCTTGCAGTCGAAGGTCATGTTCGCCTCGACACTTCTCAAGGCGGGCACCTTGTTGACGAAGACGATCCCCACTCTGGCCAGTTGCCACTCTCCGGCCTTGAACAGCTTGAAAAGGTGCGTGACCTCGTCTCCAGCAGCGGGAATCGCGTTGAAGAGATAGATGGGCTCACCGGACGATGTGCCGTCCATGCTCACCAGCTCGGCGCGCATCTTGCCCATGGTTTCCGTGTCCTTCGTCCTGGAGCGCACGATGTCCATGTTGACGGTGCGCGAGTGCTCGTCGATCGAGATCCTGCGGATCCAGTTGAATGAGCCGGCCGCGCCGCCTGGGCTCGGCACACAGGCAATGGTTCCAGCGAATGCCGATCCCGCCGCAGAGAGCAGCAACAGCAGTTGGAACGCGCGTCGCGCTGTTCGAATGTTCATGGTCGCCCTGCTTCGTTGACTTGAACGGACTTTAGCGCCCAGGCGCCAGGGCAGCAGTCGCCGTCCCTTGAGCGCTGGCTTCCGATTCACGACACCCAAAAGAAAATGGCCTAGAAGGTAAACCTTCTAGGCCATCAAGAGAGTGGTGCGGCTGGCAGGAATTGAACCCACGACCCCTTGGTTCGTAGCCAAGTACTCTATCCAACTGAGCTACAGCCGCACAGCTTGCAATTATAGCATGCGTTTTTTGACCTTCTGGACTTGCACGATCGAAAGTTGAAAATGCAGCGTTGGTAGGCCGTGATGGGCTTGAACCATCGACCAACGGATTATGAGTCCGCTGCTCTAACCAACTGAGCTAACGGCCCACTGGGCCACGATTCTATTCGCCGCCGCAGCCTACTTGCGGTGGCTCAGCGCATTGCTAACCAGCCGCGACGTGATGTCGACGATCTGGATCATGCGCTCGTAGGGCATGCGCGTCGGCCCGATCACTCCCAGCGTGCCCACCACCTGCCCATCGACTTCGTAGTTGGCGCTGACGATGGAGAGCTCCTCGAACGGCACCACCTGGCTCTCGCCGCCGATGAAGATGCGCACGCCCTCGGCCTTGCTCGAGACGTCGAGCAGGCGCATCAACTGCGCCTTCTGCTCGAAGAGTTCGAAGGCACGGCGCAACTGACCCATGTCGCTAGAGAAATCGGTCACCGCGAGCAGGTTTCGCTCGCCGGAGATCACGACATCGTCTTCCTGCGCTTCGGTCAGCACTTCCGAACTCACCTGAACCGCCGCCTGCATCAGCGCGGCAATTTCGCCGCGCAGCTTCTCGACCTCGGACTGGAGCCGATCGCGCACCTGCTCGATCGTCAGGCCCGCATAGTTGGCATTGATGTAGTTGGAGGCCTCGACCAGTTGCGATTGCGAGTAGTCGGCCTCCGGAAAGATCACCCGGTTCTGCACGTCGCCATCGGGCGAGACGATGATCACCAGCAACCGGTTCTCGGACAACCGCAGGAACTCGATCTGCTTGAACACCGACGCGCGGCGCGGCGCCATCACCACGCCGACGAACTGCGAGAGGTTCGACAGGATGTTCGCCGCGTTGGCGATCACCTTCTGCGGCTGGTCGGGCGCCAGGCTCGGCGTACTCATCTGCTCGCGCTGCGCGGTCAGCATGGTGTCGACGAACAGGCGGTAGCCGCGATGGGTCGGGATACGCCCGGCCGAGGTGTGCGGGCTGGCAATCAGCCCCAGCGCCTCGAGGTCAGACATGACGTTGCGGATGGTCGCCGGCGACAGATCCAGGCCCGAAGAGCGCGACAACGTGCGTGACCCGACGGGCTGCCCGTCGGCGATGTAGCGCTCGACGAGCGTCTTGAGCAGCAACTTGGCACGGTCGTCCAGCATTGCAAGATTTTAGTGTTGTAATTTGTGAGATATGACCTCTCGCTTCCGTCACGTCGCCCTGATCGGCAAATACCAGGCTTCCGGCGCCCGAGCGCAGGCCGATGCGCGCGACGGCGTCATGGAGACCATCGGCACCTTTCTGGAATCGCAGGGCTGCAAGGTCTTCGTCGAGCGCTCGACCTGCGAAGAGGAAGACGCCGATGCCCCTGCGCACGCACGCTACGAAGCCCTGTCGGTCGAGGAAATCGGCCAGCGCTGCGACCTCGGCCTGGTGGTCGGCGGCGACGGCACCATGCTCGGCATCGGCCGGCAGCTCGCCAGCTACGGCATCCCGCTGATCGGCATCAACCGCGGACGGCTCGGCTTCATCACAGACATTCCGCTCGACAACTTCCAGGCCACGCTTGTGCCGATGCTGGCCGGCGAATACGAGGAAGACCACCGCAGCCTGATGCACGCGCAGGTCATGCGCGACGGCGTCTCGGTGTTCGACGCACTCGCCATGAACGACGTGGTGGTCAATCGCGGCGCGACCTCCGGCATGGTCGAGCTGCGCGTGTCGGTGGGCCGCCATTTCGTGGCCAACCAGCGCGCCGACGGCCTGATCATCGCCACGCCCACCGGCTCGACCGCCTATGCGCTGTCGGCCGGCGGGCCTTTGCTTCACCCGGCGGTGCCCGGATGGGTGCTGGTGCCGATCGCACCGCACACGCTCTCGAACCGCCCGGTGCTGCTGCCCGATGCCGACGAGATCGTGATCGAGCTGGTCGGCGGGCGCGACGCCAGCGCCAATTTCGACATGCAGTCACTGGCCTCGCTCGCGATCGGCGATCGCGTGGTGGTGCGCCGCTCCGATTTCCGGGTGCGCTTTTTGCATCCGAGGGGCTGGAGCTATTTCGACACGCTGCGCAAGAAACTTCATTGGAACGAAGGGGGCTCCTGACATGGCGCTGCGACGCATCGCACTGCGCGACTTCGTGATCGTGCGATCACTCGAACTCGACCTGTCCGGCGGCTTCACGGTATTGACCGGTGAAACCGGCGCGGGCAAATCCATATTGATCGACGCGCTGCAACTGGCGCTGGGCAATCGCGCCGACGCGGGCGCCGTGCGCGAAGGCGCCGAGCGCCTGGACGTGAGCGCCGAATTCGACGCCGACCCTGCCTTGGGCGGCTGGCTCGACGAAGGCGGCTTCGAAGCCGGCGACGCGCTGCTGCTGCGCCGCACCGTCGACCTGCAGGGCCGCAGCCGCGGCTGGATCAACGGCAGCCCGGCCACCGCCACGCAACTGCGCGAGCTCGGCGACCGCCTGCTCGACATCCACGGCCAGCACGCCTGGCAGAGCCTCACGCGGCCCGAGGCCGTGCGCGGCCTGCTCGACGCCTACGCGGGCGTGCGCACCGATGCGCTCGACGCCGCCTGGCAAGGCTGGCGCCAGGCCCTCTCCGCACTCGAACACGCGCGCTCGGCGCAAGACTCGCTGCAGCGCGAACGCGAGCGGCTGCAGTGGCAGATCTCCGAGGTCGCCAAGCTTGCGCCCGGTGCCGACGAGTGGGAAGAGCTCTCGACCAACCACTCGCGCATCTCCAACGCTCAGGCGCTGATAGACGCGGCGCAGGGCGCGAGCCAGGCGCTCGAAGACGACGACAACGGCGCGCTTTCCGCGCTCACGCGTGCGGCCACGCTGCTGCAGAACTGCGAGCACATCGAGCCCGAATTCCGCGCGCTGGGCGAGGTGCTGGCCTCCTGCGTGGCGCAGGCCTCGGACGCCGCCCACACCCTGCACGGCTACCTGCGCAACGCCGAAGCCGATCCGCAAAGCCTGGCCGAGCTGGACGAACGCATGGGCCTCTGGATGTCGCTCGCGCGCCGCTACAAGCGCACGCCCAGCGAGCTGCCCGCGCTGCTGGCCGGCTGGCAAGCCGAGCTGCAGGCACTCGATGCGCAAAGCGATCTCGAAAGCCTGGAGCGCGCCGAGCAGAACGCCCAGCAGGCCTACCTCAAAGAAGCCAAGTCGCTCGGCAAGGCCCGCAAGCAGGCAGCCCCGCGCCTGGCCCAGGCCGTCACGCAGGCCATGCAGGGTCTCGGCATGCAGGGCGGGCGCTTCGAGGTCGAACTGCAGCCGCTGGCGCAGCCCAGCCGCGCAGGCCTGGAAGACATCACCTTCCTCGTGGCCGGCCACACCGGCAGCACGCCGCGCGCGATCGGCAAGGTCGCCTCGGGCGGCGAGCTCTCGCGCATCGCGCTGGCCATCGCCGTGACGACCAGCCAGCTCGGCGCCGCCCAGACGCTGATCTTCGACGAGGTCGATGCCGGCGTCGGCGGCGCGGTCGCCGAGACCGTCGGCCGCCTGATGAAGCAGCTCGGCCGCGATCGCCAGGTGCTGGCCGTGACCCACCTGCCGCAGGTGGCTGCCTGCGCCGACCATCACCTCGTCGTGGCCAAGCGCCAGACGGCGGGCGCCGGCAAGGATGGCCCGCGCACCGAGAGCGGCGTGTCGCTGCTCGACGACGACAACCGCGCCAACGAGATCGCCCGCATGCTTGGCGGCGAGAAGGTTTCGCAGACCTCGCTCGCGCATGCCCGCGAGATGCTCGGCCACAAGACCTCGGCGGCCACGTCATGAACCTCGACCTGGTGCTCATCACCGGCATGTCGGGCTCGGGCAAGTCCGTGGCGCTGCATGCGCTGGAAGACGCCGGCTACTACTGCGTCGACAACCTGCCGCCCGAGCTGCTGACCTCGTTCATCGCGTTGCAGTACGAGCAGCAGGCCACGCGCGTGGCCATCGCGATGGACGTGCGCAGCGGCGTGTCGCTGCCGATCGTTCCGCAGCAGCTCGAAGCGCTGCGCCATGACGGCGTGTCGTTGCGCTCGCTGTTCCTCGATGCGACCACCGACGCACTGCTGCGCCGCTACTCGGAGACCCGACGTCGCCATCCGCTCTCGCGCCAGGAAGGCCGCACCGACGTGCCTGAACAGCACCGCGTGCTGGTGCAGGCCATCGAGCTCGAGCGCGAGCTGCTGGCCGACCTGCGCGATGGCGCCGACGTGATCGACACCAGCCTCATCCGCCCCGCCCAGCTGCAGAGCTACATCAAGGCGCTGATCTCCGCACCGCAGAGCGCGCTCACGCTGGTGTTCGAGTCATTCGCCTTCAAGCGCGGTGTGCCGCTCGATGCGGACTACGTGTTCGACGTGCGCATGCTGCCCAACCCGCACTACGTGCCCGCGCTGCGCACGCTCACGGGCCGCGACACGCCGGTGATCGAGTGGCTGCGCGAGCATGAAGACGTGGCGCGCATGTACGACGACATCGAGCAGTTCCTTTCGCACTGGCTCGACGCGCTGGCGCGCGACCATCGCAGCTACGTCACGGTGGGCATCGGCTGCACGGGCGGGCAGCATCGCTCGGTGTTTCTGGTCGAGCAGCTGGCGCACACCTTCGGCGCGCGCTGGGGTGCGCTCAAGCGGCACCGCGAGCTGGACGCCAGCTGAGCCAATCCAATCAGGCGGCGCTGCTGTTCTCCAGCAGCTTGCGCACCGGCGCGGGCAGTCCCAGCCGGGTCCATTCTTCCGCTTCGACCCAGCGCGCAACGTCGCCCTGCGGTTGCACGCCTTCCAGCAGCACAGGGTGCAGGTGCAGGTCCTTGTGGGTCAGCACGTGCATGAACGGCGGGAGGTCGTGCGCGCCGCGCCGTGCAGCCGATGGCAGCGCAGCGAGCAGGTCGTCGCGGCTGTCGAATACCGGCAGGCAATGCAGCCCCGCCCAGATGCCCTTGGCCAGACGTTTCTCCAGCCAGATGCGGCCCGTTGCATCGCGCGCCAGCAGCACCCAGAGCGACTGCGCACTGCGCTTGAGCTTGCGGGTCTTGACGGGGTAGCGTTCCGGCGCTCCTTCGCGCAGACTCACGCAGGTCTTGTCGACCGGGCAGATCATGCAGCTGGGCTTGCGCGGCAGGCAGACGGTGGCACCGAGGTCCATCACCCCCTGCGTGTAGCTCGCGATCGCTTCGCGCTCCTCGGCGGGAGGAAGCAGTTGCGTCGCCCGGTCCCACAGCGCACGCTCCTGCGCGGACGAAGACATGTCGCCGCCGAAACCGAGCACGCGCGTCAGCACGCGCTTCACATTGCCGTCGAGGATCGCCACGCGCTCGCCGAAGCAGAACGCCGCGATCGCCGCGGCGGTGGAACGGCCGATGCCCGGCAGGGTCACAAGCTCCGCTGCGGTATGCGGAAATTCGCCGCCGAATCGCTCGACGACTTCCTGCGCGCAGCGGTGCATGTTGCGCGCGCGGCTGTAGTAGCCGAGGCCGCTCCAGAGCCCGAACACCTCGTCCTCGGTGCCTGCGGCCAGCGCCTTCACATCGGGAAAGCGTTCGAGAAAACGCGCGAAGTAGCCGAGCACCGTCGACACCTGTGTCTGCTGGAGCATCACCTCCGACAGCCACACGCGGTACGGATCGCGCGTGTTCTGCCACGGCAGCTCGCTGCGCCCGTGGCTGCGCTGCCAGCTCACGATCTGTGCGGCGAAATCCGGCGGCATCTGCTGCGAACCGGGTGCCGCCGCGGAAGCGGAACGCTCAGGCCGCACGCAACTCGCTGACGGCGGCAACCGCGGCTTGCGGCTTGCCTTGCTGCGTGATCAGCGAGGTGAACTCGCGCAGGCGGGCGTGCAGTTCGGCCAGGTTGGTCTCCTGCGCAGCCAGTTCCAGCAACCGCTCGTCGAGATTCCCCGCCGCGTTCTGGATGCGTTCGATCGCCTCGATGCGCTTGCTGAAATTGCGGCGACGCTCCTTGAGCTGCGCATCGATCTGCGCGCTCGCGCCCTTGCTCCAGCGCTCGACCTCGGTCATCGCGGCCTCGTTGACCAGGCGCAGGCGGCTGGCCAGCGCGCGAACCAGCTTGTCGCAGAAATCGGCCTGCGCAAGCTTCAGCAGGTTGCCGACGCCCAGGTAGTGGATGTGGCTGCGCTCGATCTGGCTGAGTTCCTGCTCGAAGCCCGTGAGATCGGGCTCCGCCGGCGCCTGCAGGGTGAAGCCCTGCTCGGCATTGAGCTGACGGAAGGTGGCGTGCAGCATCGACTGGATCTCGGCCGTCGTCGCCTGCACTTCACGCAGGTTGTTGCGCAGCGAATCGAAGGTCTCGCCGTACACCTTGCGCACATTGAGCTTGATGCCGGGGCGCTTGAGCGCAGCCGACAGCCGCACCATGTCGGCCTTGAGCGCGGTGCGGCCCAGCACGGCGTACACCTCGCGCAGCAGCTTGCCCTGCACCGAGCGCAACGCCAGGATGCGGGTGTTGCTGCCCTCGAACTCGGCGTGCTCCTGGTCGATGCGCGAGCGCATGTGGCGAATCACCGAGACGTTCTTGCCGCGCAGCCCCTGCAGTTCGAGTGCCTGCTCCGACAGGTCGCGCTGGCGCACCTTCAGGATGCGTTCGGCTTCAGTCCGCAACGCGGTCATGCCGGCGTCGACGGCCAGGCGCAGCATGGTCTCGCGCTTGCCGAGCACGCCTTCGCCCAGCAGGGCTTCGAGCGCGGGCAGGCGGCTGGCTTCGAGCAGGCGCGGGTCGTGCTGGATCTTGGCCTGCAGGCCCTTCTGCGCGGACACCGGCAGCACCTGCGCGAGCGGCACCTCAAGCAGCCGGGCCGCGCTGTCGCGCTGGCGCTCGATCTGCATCTCGATCTGCGCGTGGGTGCTCAGCGAGTCCCACATCGTGTCGATCTTGTTGAGTACGACGAAGCGCGTGTCGCCGCCTTCGTCCTCGGTGATCAGGTGCTCGCGCCAGATCGAGAGGTCGGAACGCGTCACGCCGGTTTCGGCGCCCAGAATGAAGACCACGGCGTGCGCCTGCGGGATCAGGCTCACCGTCAGTTCAGGCTCGGCGCCGATCGCGTTCAGGCCCGGGGTGTCGAGAATGACCAGCCCCTGCTCCAGCAAGGGGTGCGGCATATTGAGCACGGCGTGGCGCCAGCGCGGGATTTCGACGCGGCCTTCGGCGTCCTGCACGGGGTTGTCGTCGGGCGTCTCGGGGTTCCAGAAGCCCAGCGCGCGCGCCTCGTCCTTGCTTACCCAGCGGACTTCGGCCACCTTGCCCATGGCCTGGGCCAGTTGCTCGGCGTTGCCGACCTCGATCGGAATCTCGGTCCAACGGGTCGACTTTTCGCGCCAGTGGGTCAGCGAATGCGGCTCCAGGCGGGTTTCGATCGGCAACAGCCGCAGCTTGGGCGCGATGGCGGGGTCGTAGCCCAGCTCGGTCGGACACATCGTGGTCCGCCCCGCGCTCGCGGGCATGATGCGGCGCCCGTAGTCGGCAAAGAAGATCGCATTGATCAGCTCCGACTTGCCGCGTGAGAACTCGGCCACGAATGCGACCATCACCTTGCTGGTGCGGATCTGCAGTTCGAGGCCCCGCAGGCGCTCGGCCACGGCCTGGTCGAGCAGCTCGTTCTCGGTCAGCCAGCGGGACAGCCACTGCAGCCGATGGGCGAAATTGCTCCGCCACGCACCGTGCTGATCGAGTTGTTGGTTGAAAGAGCGGCTCAAGGGAAATATGTAAGAAAGAGCTTACAAATATAGCATCGCAAACCGCGCAGCGCCCGTTTGCAGGGTATTCATTCGACGCCGCAACACGCTACTTTTGACAATTAGGACAAAAATATGTGGAGCGTTGCCCCTGGCGGAGCTGCCGGATCGGCGTTGCGCAGACCCGACACGGCTCGCCGGCCCGGCCATAAACGGTGGCTTCGAGCTGGAAATAGCCGTTCTGCCCGTCCACGTTGGAGAAGTCGCGCAGCGTGCTGCCGCCTTTTTCCACCGCCCTGGCCAGGATTTCGCGCACTGCCGCATGGAGCTTCGCCGCTCTCGGACGGCTGATGCGCGCGGCTGACAGCGTCGGGCGGATGCCGGCCTGGAACAGCGCCTCGGACGCATAGATATTGCCGACCCCCACCACCACCTCGCCCGCCAGCAGCACCTGCTTGACCGCCGTCTTGCGCTTGCGCAGCCCGGCATGGAACGCATCGAGGTCGAAGGCGTCACCCAGCGGCTCCATGCCCAGGCCGCCGAGCAGCTTGATGGCCCAGGGCGCCGCCTCGTCGTCCACATAGACCACGGCGCCGAAGCGGCGCGGATCGTTCAGCCGCAGGGTGCCGCGGTCGGTGACGAGATCAAAGTGATCGTGCGTGCCGGGCGGCGGCAGCGCCGCGTCGAAGCGCAGGCTGCCCGACATGCCCAGGTGCAGCAGCAGCATGCCCCGGTCCAGGTCGATCAGCAGGTACTTGCCGCGCCGCCGCACCTCGCGCACATGCCGCCCGACCAGTGCCTCGGGCACCACCATCAGGGCCCAGCGCAACGGTTTTCCAATGCGCACGGCCTCGATGCGCGCGCCGGCGATGCGGTCGGCAAAACCACGGCGGGTGACTTCGACTTCGGGTAACTCAGGCATGAAAGTAAAACTCCGGCGAAGACGAAGCCCCACGCGACGCTCGTTCAAAAGCCTCGATTATCATGATTCGATGATTCCATCGCCCCGCCGACACCGCCTTGCGGCGGCCGCATCTCTCGTGTTGCTGGCTTGCGCGGTGCACGCGCAAACCTCCGATCCCGCCGCCCCCAACAGCCCGGCGCCCATCATCGAGCGCAACGCGCCGCCGAGGCCCGCGGTCAGGCCCCGGGTCACAGCCCCGAAGCCTGCCAGCGAACCTGCCGCGCAGCCCTCGGCACTGACCGCCGACCTGTTCTACGAAATCCTGATGGGCGAGATGACCGCCCGCTCCGGCGATCCCGGCTCCGGCTATGCGCTGGTGCTCGACGCGGCACGTCGGCTGCGCGACGGCAAGCTGTTCCAGCGGGCGGTCGAGATCGCACTGCAATCGCGCTCGGGCGACGCCGCACTGGCCGCGGCCCGCGCGTGGCAGGAGACGCTGCCCACCTCGCGCGATGCACGGCGCATCGAACTGCAGATCCTGATCGCGCTGAACCGCATCGGCGAAACGGTGGAACCGCTGCGTGCCGAAGTGGCCGCCACCTCGCAGATCGAGCGTCCGCTCCTGATGGCGGTGATCGCGCGCAACTATTCACGCGCCTCCGACAAGAAGCTGGCCGCCTCGGTGGTCGAGCGGGCGCTGGTCGACGAGCTCAAGAGCCCGACGACTGGCGGTTTGGCCTGGGCCACCGTGGGCCGGCTGCGCCTCAATGCCGGGGACAACGCCGGCGCCCTGGAGGCCGCGCGCAAAGGCCAGGAAGTCGACCCGGCCTCCGACGCCCCGCCCGCGCTGGCGCTCGAACTGATCGATCCCGGCCAGCCGCTGGCCGAGCCGATCGTGACGCGCTACCTCGCGAGCAACACCAAGGCCACGCCCGACCTACGCATCGCCTATGCGCGCGTGCTGGTCGAGAACCGCCGCTACAGCGACGCCCAGACACAGCTGCAGGCGCTCACCACGGCACGGCCCGAACTGGCGGAGCCTTGGTTGCTGCTCGGCAGCCTGCAGATGCAGGCCAAGCAGGATGGCGCGGCCGAAACCTCGCTCAAGCGCTACATCGAACTCTCCTCCAGCCAGAGCAACAAGGACACCGACGCGGCCGATCGCAAACGCGGCGTGACGCAGGCCTACCTCGCGCTCTCGCAGTTGGCGGAACGGCGCAAGGACCTCGCGGGCGCGGAGCGCTGGCTCGCGCGCATCGACAGCACCGAGGACCTGACCATTGCCCAGACCCGCCGCGCGGGCCTGCTGGCACGCCAGGGCAAGCTGCCCCAGGCACGCGAAGTCATCCGTGCCCTGCCGGAGCGCACGCCCGACGACAAGAAGCAGAAATTCCTCGCCGAAGTGCAACTGCTGCGCGACGCCAAGCAATACCAGGCTGCCTACGACATGCTGGCGCAGGCTTCGACGGCCTCGCCCGACGACGGCGACCTGGTCTACGACCAGGCCATGGTGGCCGAGAAGCTGAATCGCCTGGACGACATGGAGCGGCTGCTGCGCCGGCTGATCCAGCTCAAGCCCGAGAGCCAGAACGCCTACAACGCCCTGGGCTACTCGTTCGCCGATCGCAAGATCCGGCTCGACGAGGCCCGCACGCTGATCCAGAAAGCGGTGCAGCTGGCGCCGGAAGACCCATTCATCGCCGACAGCCTGGGCTGGGTCGAGTTCCGGCTCGGCAACACGGCCGAGGCCATCCGTATCCTCGAGGCCGCCTACAAGACCCGGCCCGATCCTGAAATCGGCGCTCACTTCGGCGAAGTGCTGTGGAGCATTGGCCAGAAGGATCGCGCGGTGACGATCTGGAAGGAAGCGCTGCTGAGCGATGCCGAGAATGAAACCCTGCAGGAAACGCTGAAGCGCCTGCGCGTGAAGCCGTGATCGTGCGCGCCTCCGGGATGCACGCGGGTCGACGCGCCTTCCTGTCGGCAGGCGGGGCGGCTCTTCTTTTGATAGCAGGCTGCGCCCAATTGACGGGCAGTTCGTCGGCACCGCGAGGCTCGGACAGCTGGAGCGGCCGGATGTCGTTGCGCATCGACAGCGAACCGGTCCAGACCTTTGCCGCGCTCTTCGAACTGCGCGGCTCGGCCGATAACGGCGAGCTCACGCTCACAACCCCGATCGGCAACACCCTGGCCCAGTTGCATTGGTCGCCGGGCGAGGCTCTTCTGAAGAACGGCAGCGACACCCGGCGCTACGAGTCCGTGGACGCGCTGATCGAAGCCGCCACCGGTGCGGCGATCCCGGTCGGCGCGCTGTTCGGCTGGCTGGCCGGGCGCAACGAAAGCGTATCCGGCTGGCGCCCCGATCTGGGCCAGCTCGCGAACGGGCGCCTGCAGGCCACGCGCGAATCGCCGAGCCCCCGGGCGGACCTGCGCATCGTGTTCGAGCGGTCATGAAGGCCCTCTACGACCTTCCCGCACCAGCCAAGCTCAACCTGTTCCTGCACATCACCGGCCGGCGCGACGACGGCTACCACCTGTTGCAGTCGGTCTTCATGTTGATCGACTGGTGCGACACGCTGCACTTCGAATTGCGGCACGACGGCCAGCTGACCCGCGAAGACCTGACGACCGAGCTGCCTGCCGACGATCTCGTCCTGCGTGCCGCCCGCGCGCTGCAGGCGCACGCCGCGCCCGGCCAGGGCGCGCACATCGGTGTCGCGAAGCATGTGCCGGCACAGGCTGGCATGGGCGGCGGGTCGTCGGATGCGGCCACCTGCCTGCTGGCGCTCAACCGCCTGTGGAACCTGAACCTGCCCTTGTCTCGCCTCGCGCAGATCGGGCTGAAACTGGGCGCTGACGTGCCCTTCTTCCTCGGCGGACACCATGCGTGGGTCGAAGGCATCGGCGAGGAAATCACGCCCGTCACCCTGCCGCCGGCGCGGTTCGCCGTGGTCAAACCGACCGAAGGATTGGATACCCGCCTAATTTTTTCAGCGGATGATCTTGAACGCTCAACTCCTGTTGCTATAATCTCGGGCTTTGCTGCAGATAGCGAACAGCTTGAAGCCCCAAACCTCGATAACAAGGTTTTCGACTTCGGCCACAACGACCTGCAGCCGGTTGCCCAGCGACTTTGCCCCGCGGTCACCGATGCCATCGAATGGCTCGGCGCCCAAGGATTGAAGGCCCGGATGACCGGCTCCGGAAGTTCGGTGTTCGCAAAATTGCCGCAAGGACTGCATGAAGCGGAACTGGTCGAAGCCCCCGCGGGCTGGCAGGTTCGTCAATGCAGCAACCTGGCTGTTCATCCTCTCGTAGGTTGGGCAACCTGAAAATGGTCAGATCGCTTTTGTGGTCCGACGCGACATATATCGGTTGATGGTGCAAACCGTCGACCCGTGTAGGGGAGTCGCCAAGCTGGTTAAGGCACTGGATTTTGATTCCAGCATGCAAAGGTTCGAATCCTTTCTCCCCTGCCAAATTTTCTGAAACTGCGGCCTGATGGCCGCAGTGTTTCTTCTGCAGCACACCCGCTGCAATAATCGGCAGCCCACGGGCCGCCACGACTCAAAACCTTTTGGCGGCTTCCTCCAAGCCAATTTCGCACTGCCGGGACGCGCTCATGCAGGCTAATCACCCTGACTTCATGGTTTTCACCGGCAATGCCAATCCTGGCCTCGCCGCAGAAATCGCGCACAACCTCGGCACCTCGCTGGGCGCCGCACGCGTCGGTCGCTTCTCCGATGGAGAAGTCACTGTCGAAATCAACCAGAACGTCCGCGCACGCGACGTGTTCGTGGTGCAGTCCACCTGCGCACCGACCAACGAAAACCTGATGGAACTGCTGATCATGGTCGACGCGCTCAAGCGCGCATCGGCCGAGCGGATCAGCGCCGTGATTCCCTACTTCGGCTATGCCCGCCAGGACCGCCGCCCGCGCTCGAGCCGCGTGCCGATCTCGGCCAAGGTGGTGGCCAACCTGCTGGAAACCGTCGGCGTCGAGCGCGTGCTCACGATGGACCTGCACGCCGACCAGATCCAGGGCTTCTTCGACATTCCGGTCGACAACATCTACGCCTCGCCAGTGCTGCTGGGCGACCTGCGCGCCAAGAACTACGAAGACCTGATCGTGGTCTCGCCCGATGTCGGCGGCGTGGTTCGTGCCCGTGCGCTGGCCAAGCAGCTGAACTGCGACCTCGCCATCATCGACAAGCGCCGCCCGAAGGCCAACGTCAGCGAAGTCATGAACGTGATCGGCGAGATCGACGGCCGCAACTGCGTGATCATGGACGACATGATCGACACGGCCGGCACGCTGGTCAAAGCGGCCGAAGTGCTGAAAGAGCGCGGCGCCAAGAGTGTCTACGCCTACTGCACGCACCCGATCTTCTCGGGCCCGGCCATCGAGCGCATCACCAAGGGCACAGCCCTCGATGAAGTCGTCGTGACCAACACCATTCCCCTTTCCGATGCGGCCACCGCATGCGGAAAGATCCGCCAACTCTCCGTGGCACCGCTGATCGCCGAGACGATCCAGCGCATTGCCAAGGGCGAGTCGGTGATGAGTTTGTTCTCGGACCAGGACAACCTGTTCTGACCTGAGAACCAAAGAGCGGGCTTCCTTCCGGAAGCCTTTTTGAACCGGAGTCGCACTGGTCGCGGTGGACTCTCACAGGAGCTAGTTATGAAATTCGTCGCTTTTGAGCGCGCCAAGCAGGGTACGGGTGCGAGCCGCCGTCTCCGCATCTCGGGCAAGACGCCCGGTATCGTCTACGGTGGTGAAGGCCAGCAGCCGCAGCTGATCGAAATCGATCACAACGCGCTGTGGCATGCCCTGAAGAAGGAAGCCTTCCACTCGTCGATCCTCGAAATGGAACTCGGCGGCGCCTCCAGCAAGGTGCTGCTGCGCGACGTGCAGTACCACCCGTTCCGCCAGCTGGTGCAACACATCGACTTCCAGCGCGTCGATGCCAAGACCCGCCTGCACATGAAGGTGCCGCTCCACTTCAAGGGTGAAGAAGAGTCCGAAGCCGTCAAGACCGCGCACAACCTGGTGAACCACGTGATCACCGAGCTGGAAATCAGCTGCCTGCCGTCCGACCTGCCCGAGTTCATCGAAGTGGACCTCTCCGGTCTCACGAAGAACGCCACGCTGCACGTCAACGACATCAAGCTGCCCAAGGGCGTGAAGTACGTGAGCCACGGCAAGAACAACCCGGTCATCGTGTCGGCCGTGCCGCCGCTGGTCGCCGAAGAGCCGGCACCTGCCGCTGAAGGCGCGGCTGCTGCTGAAGGCGCCGCACCGGCAGCCGGTGGCAAGCCTGCCGCCAAGACGGCCAAGCCCGCCGCGAAGAAGTAATTCTTCCCGTCCCCTGCAAAAGGCCCGCCTCGTGCGGGCCTTTTGCTTTGGGGGCGGCGAGATAATTCCCGCCATGATCAAGCTGTTCGTCGGCCTCGGAAACCCGGGCCCTGAGTACGAAGCCACGCGCCACAACGCGGGCTTCTGGTGGATCGACGCCCTCGCGCGCGACTGGAAACTCAACCTCGTGCCCGAGCGCGGCTACCACGGCCTCGCGGCGCGCGCCAACATCGGCGGCCAGAGCATCTGGCTTCTCGAGCCGCAGACCTTCATGAACCTCTCGGGCAAGTCGGTGGCCGCCCTCGCGCGCTTCTTCAAGATCGCGCCCGAAGAAATCCTCGTCGTGCACGACGAGCTCGACGTGGTACCCGGCCAGGCCAAGCTCAAGTTCGGCGGCAGCCATGCCGGCCACAACGGCCTGCGCGACATCCACGCGCAGCTGGGCACCGGTGACTACTGGCGGCTGCGCCTGGGCATTGGACATCCCGGCGTGAAGTCGGAAGTCGTCAACTGGGTGCTCAAGAAGCCATTGAAGGAGCAGCGTGAGCTGATCGAGGACGCCATCGTCCGCACGCTGCACGCCACGCCCGCGCTCGTGGCCGGCGAGATGGAAAAAGCGACCATGCAGATTCACACGAGCAAACCGCCTCGGCCCAAACCGCCGCGGCGGGAGCCCGGCGATGGGGGCACGCCTGCCGCCACCTAGCCGGCAACCGGAGCGCAGGAGGGAGAGAAATAAAAAATGAAGACGAGAAGAAGAGAAAAGAGGGCGGGGAAATTCGGGCTGGCTATATTTTTAATAGCAGCCTGCGCGTATTCCAACGGCGCGGCGGCCCAGGGTTCCACAAAAACCTGGCGATGCGGCAGCACCTACTCGGACCGCCCCTGCGAGGGCGGCAAGGCAGTGAAGGTGGACGATCCCCGCAGCGATGCGGACCGCCGGGCCGCCGAAGCCGGCGCAAAGAGCAACAGCGCACAGGCCGACAAGATGGAGCGCTCCCGCCTTTCACTGGAGAAAGCGGCCTACGACCGCGATCGCCAGGCAGCACGGGAGGCGAGAAGCGCCGCACTGGCTGAACGACGCATGGCCCTGTCCGAGCAGCAAGCCCGCGAGCGCGCCACCAAGGCAGCCGGTGACCCGCGCAAGTCCACCATGAGCTTCAGCAGCGGCGGATCGGGTGGCAAATCGGCCGGCGACGCCCCGGCGAAGAAAAAGAAGCGGAAGCCCCGCGACTCAGACGCCGGTTGAAGAAGAGGGCGAAACCGCCGTCACCTTGATCGCCGTGAGCCGCTGGTACTTCTGCATCAGCGTCTCGCGGCTTTCCACATGCTCAGGGTTCAGGGGGATGCAGGCGACTGGGCAGATCTGCACGCACTGCGGCTCGTCGAAGTGGCCGACGCATTCGGTGCACTTGTGCGGATCGATCTCGTAGTACTCCGCGCCCATGTAGATTGCATCGTTCGGGCACTCGGGCTCGCAGACATCGCAGTTGATGCATTCGTCGGTGATCATGAGGGCCATCCCCCGATTATCGGCGGACCGGCAGGGGCGCCCTCCCGTGAATGACAAAGGCCACATTCACGGCACACTTGTTGCACTAGTCAGTTATGCTGCGCCCCGCCCCATGAGTCTGTTTCTATTCAAGCGCCTCGCCACGCTGATCGGCACCTTGATCGGCGCTTCGGTCATCGTCTTCCTCGTGCTCGAGATCCTGCCCGGTAACGCCGCGCAGATGCTCATGGGCCCCGACGCGTCGCCCGACGCCGTCGCGGCGCTGGCCACCAAGCTCGGTCTCGACCAGCCCGCCTGGACCCGCTACTGGCACTGGATCGGCGGCCTTCTCACCGGCAACCTCGGCGACAGCTATGCCTACAGCTCGCCGGTGCTCGACCTGATCCTCGAGCGCCTCGCCCTTACCGTGCCGCTCGCGCTGCTGGCCATGGCCTTCACCGTGGTCATCGCGCTGCTGGTGGGCGTGACCGCCGCCGCGCGCCACAACAAGCTGGGCGACGTGGGCCTCATGGGCATGGCGCAGGTCGGCATCGCGATCCCGAACTTCTGGTTCGCGATCATGTTGATCCTGGTGTTCTCGGTGCAGCTGCAATGGTTCTCGGCCGGCGGCTTCGAGGGCTGGGGCGAAGGCATCTTCGCGGGCCTCAAGTCGCTGCTGCTGCCCGCGCTGTCGCTGGCGGTGGTGCAGGCCGCGATCCTCGCGCGAATCACGCGTTCGGCGGTGCTCGAGGTGATGCGCGAAGACTTCGTTCGCACCGCACGCGCCAAGGGCGTGTCGCAGCGCATGGTGCTGTGGACCCACGTGCTGCGCAACGCGATGATCCCGGTCATCACGGTGATGGGCATGCAGTTTTCCGAGCTGCTGGCCGGCACCATCGTGGTGGAAAACGTGTTCTACCTGCCGGGCCTGGGCCGGCTCATCTTTCAAGCCATCAGCAACCGTGACCTGATCGTCGTGCGCAACTGCGTAATGCTGCTCGCGGCGCTCGTGGTCATCGTGAACTTCGTGGTCGACGTGCTCTATGCTGTGATCGATCCGCGCATCAAGGCGAGCGACATATGAGCACCGTCGTCGCTCCCAGCGCTGCCGCGCTCAAGGTGCCGGGCTTCTGGCGCCGCGCGCTGCACCACCGCAGCTTCGCCATCGGCGGCGTGCTCACGCTGCTGCTCCTGCTGGCCGCCGCAGTCTCTCTGGTCTGGACGCCCTGGTCGCCCTACGAGATGGACATGGCCAACAAGCTCAAGCCCCCGACGGGCTCGCACTGGCTGGGCACCGACACCTACGGGCGCGACGTGGCCTCGCTGCTGCTGGTGGGCGCGCGCGCGTCGATCCTCGTGGGCGTGATCGCCGTGGGCATCGGCCTCGTGGTCGGCACCGCGCTCGGGCTGCTCGCCGCGGCAAAGCGCGGCTGGGTCGAGGAAGCCATCATGCGGCTCACCGACTTCTCGCTCGCATTTCCCGCGATCCTCTCGGCAATCATGATGACCGCCGTGTTTGGCGCGGGCATCGTCAATGCGATCGTCGCGATCGGCATCTACAACATTCCCACCTTCGCGCGCATCACGCGCGCCTCGGCCAACGCGATCTGGTCGCGCGAGTACATCGCCGCCGCGCGCGCCTGTGGCAAGGGCGCGTTCTCGATCACGATGCAGCATGTGCTGCCGAACATTTCGGCCGTGCTGATCGTGCAGATCACGATCCGCTTCGCCATCGCGATCCTGGCCGAAGCCGCCCTCTCCTACCTCGGCCTCGGCACGCAGCCGCCTCAGCCGTCGTGGGGCCGCATGCTGAGCGAAGCACAGACGATGATGTTCCAGTCGCCCCTGCTCGCCGTGTTCCCCGGCATGGCCATCGCGATGGCGGTGCTGGGCCTCAACCTGCTGGGCGACGGCCTGCGCGACCTGCTCGACCCGCGCCTCGCGCGCGCACGGTAAAGCGACATGCCCCTGCTCCAAGTCAAGGACCTGCACATCGAACTGCAAACGCAGCGCGGCCCCGCCGAAGCCGTGCGCGGCATCGACTTCACGCTGGAGCGCGGCGAAACGCTGGGCATCGTGGGCGAATCGGGCTGCGGCAAATCGATCACCGTGATGTCACTCATGGGCCTCTTGCCGTCGAACGCCAAGGTCACCGGCAGCATCCGCTTCGACGACACCGAGCTCGTCGGCCGCGACGAAAAGGACATGTGCCAGATCCGCGGCAACCGCATCGGCATGATCTTCCAGGAGCCGATGACGGCGCTGAACCCGGTGCACACCATCGTGCGCCAGGTCGGCGAGCCGCTGCGGCTGCACCGCGGGCTCTCGAAGGCCGAGGCGCGCAAGGAAGTGCTGGCGCTGCTCGAGCGCGTGGGCATTCCGGATGCCGCATCGCGGCTCGATGCGTATCCGCACCAGTTCTCGGGCGGGCAGCGCCAACGCATCGGCATCGCGATGGCGCTGGCCTGCGGCCCCGACCTGCTGATTGCCGACGAGCCGACCACCGCGCTCGACGTCACGATCCAGAAGCAGATCCTCGAACTCATCCAGAGCCTGGTGGAAGAGCGCGGCATGGCGCTGATCCTGATCTCGCACGACCTCGGCGTGATCGCGCAGACGGTCTCGAAGATGCTCGTGATGTACGGCGGCAGCGTGGTCGAGAGCGGCCCGACCGAAGCCGTTTTCGCCCGCCGCGCGCATCCCTACACGCAGGGCCTCTTCGCAGCCCGCCCCGCGCTCGGTGCGCCGCGCGGCGTGCGCCTGGCCACCATCCGCGGCAGCGTGCCCGAACTGGTCGACCTGCCCAAGGGCTGTCCGTTCGCGGGCCGCTGCAGCTACACCATCGACGCCTGCCAGACGACGCGGCCACCGGCCACGATGCTGCCGCAGGACCACGCGGTGCGCTGCATCCGGTTGGAAGAAATCGCGACGAAGGTCGCCGTTGCCTCATGAGTGAATCCGCCCCCGCCTCGCCACTGCTGGAGGTGACCGACCTCGTGCGTCACTACGACCTGCCGCGCGAAAAACTCTTCGGCCCTCCGCCCACCGTCAAGGCGCTCAACGGGGTGAGCTTCAAGGTCGAGGCCGGCCGCAGCCTTGGCATCGTCGGTGAATCGGGCTCGGGCAAGTCGACCATCGCGCGCCTTGTGATGGCGCTCGATACGCCCACTTCGGGCAGCGTGAAGCTGCTCGGGCGCGATCTGCACACGCTGCCCAGATCTGAACTGCGCACGGCACGACGTGATTTCCAGATGGTCTTTCAAGACCCCTACGGCTCGCTCGATCCACGCCAGACCGTCGCGCGCATCGTCGCCGAGCCGCTTGAAGCATTGGCCGAAGTCTCCCGCAAGGAACAACGCGAACGCGCCGCCGAATCTCTTGCAGCCGTCGGCCTTCGCACGACCGACATGGACAAGTACCCGCACGAGTTCTCGGGTGGGCAGAGACAACGCATCGCGATTGCACGCGCGCTCATCACGCGCCCCAAGCTCATCGTCGCCGACGAACCCGTCAGTGCGCTCGACGTGTCGGTGCAGGCGCAGGTGCTCAACCTCATGCAGGACCTGCAGCAGCAGTTCGGCGTGAGCTACCTGCTCATCAGCCACGACCTCGCGGTGGTCAACCATCTGTGCGACGACGTGTGCGTGGTGTGGAAAGGCCTGATCGTCGAACAGGGCCCGCCGGGCGAGCTGTTCCGTAACGCGCAGCACCCGTACACGCGCACGCTGCTCGACGCGGTGCCGCGCACGCCCACCGGCGGCACGCTGCTCGCGGCCTGACACCGAAGCGTCGCCGACGCTTCGTAGGATGAGTGGGTCATAAGCATCTGGTTGCGCGGAGGCACCCGTCTCGCGGATGATGCTTGCCCCTTCCCGAGGATCCGCTTCATGCTCAACCGACGCACCCTGCTCGCCACCGCCGCAGCCCTGACACCGCTCGCACTGCCGACAGGCGCCTTCGCGCAAAAGAAGAAGGATGCGCTGGTGATCGGCCTCACGCTCGAGCCCACGGGCCTCGACCCCACCGCCAAGGCCGGCGCCGAGATTTCTGAAGTAGTGCTCTACAACGTCTTCGAAACGCTCACCAAGATCAACTCCGACGGCAGCGTGATGCCGCTGCTCGCCGACAGCTGGGAGGTCTCGCCGGACCTCAAGACCTACACCTTCAAGCTCAAGCGCGGCGTGAAGTTCCAGAACGGCGAACCCTTCAATGCGAACGCCGTCAAGTTCTCGTTCGACCGCGCGGCCGCGGCCAACAGCACCAACAAGGACAAGCGCACCTTCGCCAACATCGCGACGCAGGTGCTCGACGAGCACACCGTGGTGCTGATCAACAAGGAGATCGAGCCCGACCTGCTGTTCCTGCTCGGCCAGGCATCGGCCATCGTGGTGGAGCCCAGGACGGTGGAGACCAACGCCACCAAGCCGATCGGCACCGGCCCCTACAAGCTCGACAACTGGGCCAAGGGCTCGACCATCGTGCTCGCCAAGTGGGACGGCTATCGCCACGCCGATGCCGTGCAGATCCGCAAGGTGAGCTTTCGCTTCATCTCGGAACCGGCCGCGCAGACCACCGCGCTGCTCTCGGGCGACGTCGACCTGTTCCCGCATGCCTCGGTGTCGCGCAGCCTTCCGCAGTTCCAGAACGACAAGCGCTTCCAGGTGGTGTTCAACGCCTCGCGCGGCAAGGCCATCCTGGCGATCAACAACAAGCGCAAGCCACTCGATGACGTGCGGGTGCGCCGCGCCATCTCCGCGGCCATCGACCGCAAGGCGGTGATCGAAGCGGCGATGGACGGCCGCGGCATCCCGATCGGCAGCCACTACGTGCCGGGCGCGCCGGGCTATATCGACACCACGGGCATCAACGCCTACGACGTGGAGAAGGCCAAGAAGCTCCTGGCCGAGGCCGGCGTGAAGACGCCGCTCGAACTGGAGCTCGTGCTGCCGCCTCCCCCCTATGCGCGGCAAGGCGGCGAACTCATCGCCGCGCAGCTGGCCAAGGTGGGCATCGTCGCGAAGATTCAGAACGTGGAGTGGGCGCAGTGGATGAGCGGCACCTACGGCAACAAGAACTACGACCTCTCGCTGATCCTGCACGTGGAGCCCTTCGACCTCGTGAACTACACCAAGCCCGAGTACTACTGGGGCTACCAGTCGGCGAAGTTCAACGAGGTGTTCGACAAGGCGCGCAATGCGCCGCGCGCGGCCGACCGGGCGCGCTACCTCGGCGATGCGCAGCGCGTGTTGGCCGAGGACGCGGCCAACGTGTTCCTGTTCCAGCCGCAGTTCATCACCGTGGCGTCGCGCAACTTGCGCGGTCTCTGGAAGGACGCGCCGATCTTCGTGAACGACATCGCCGCCCTGTACTGGGCCTGACGACAGACCTGGAAAGGCGCGCGGTATCCGGGAACGTCCCGAGGAAAAATCGCCCCGCAGGCCAGGCGCCAGCCCACCCGCTGCGAGAGAATGATCCGCTGCGCACGTGGCATCTTTCGTGCTGCGTGCCTTGTCTTTCGTGGCGTCGCGCCTCCCTTCGGGGCACGGTGGGCGCCGAACCAGTCATTCGACCCTGGCCGTTTTCCGGAGATACCCACCTATGTTGAACCGTCGCACCCTCCTCACCACCGCCGGCGCCACCGTCGCGCTGGCCACCCCGCTGGCCGGCATGGCCCAAGGGCGGAAGGACGCCATCGTGATCGGCATGGCGCTCGAACCGCCGGGCCTGGACCCGACGGCCGGCGCGGCTGCGGCAATTGCCGAGATCGTGCAATACAACATCCTGGAGACGCTCACCAAGATCAACGCCGACGGCAGCGTCACCCCGCTGCTGGCCGAGAGCTGGGAGATCTCGCCCGACCTCAAGACCTACACCTTCAAGCTCAAGCGCGGCGTGAAATTCCAGAACGGCGAGCCCTTCAACGCGGCCACGGTCAAGTTCTCGTTCGACCGCGCCGGCGGCGAGAAGAGCACCAACAAGGACAAGCGCACCTTCGCCAACCTCGCCACGCAGGTGGTGGACGACTACACCGTGGTGGTCATCAACAAGGAGATCGACCCCGACCTGCCCTTCGTGCTGGGCCAGGCCACGGCCGTGATCGTCGAGCCCAAGAGCGCCGAGGGCAACGCCACCAAGCCGGTCGGCACCGGCCCCTACAAGCTGGACAGCTGGGCCAAGGGCTCGTCGCTCACGCTGAGCAAGTGGGAGGGCTTCCGCAGCCCCGCCACCGCCAAGATCAACAAGGTGACCTTCCGCTTCATCGCCGACAGCGCTGCGCAGGCTGCCGCGCTGATGGCGGGCGACATCGATGTGTTCACCCGCATCGGCACGCGCGTGGTGCCGCAGTTCAAGGCCAACCCGCAGTTCCAGGTGATCCTGGCCGGCTCGCGCGCCAAGACCATCCTCTCGATCAACAACCAGAAGAAGCCGCTGGACGACGTGCGCGTGCGCCGCGCCATCCTCGCGGCCATCGACCGCAAGGCGGTGATCGAAGGCGCCGCCGATGGCCTGGGCGTGCCGATCGGCAGCCACTACGTGCCGGGCGCGGCGGGCTTCGTCGACACCACGAGCGTCAATCCCTTCGACATCGAGAAGGCCAAGAAGCTGCTGGCCGAAGCCGGCGTGAAGACGCCGCTCGAACTCAAGATGACGCTGCCGCCGCCGCCCTACGCGCGCCAGGGCGGCGAGGTGATCGTGGCCCAGCTCGCCAAGATCGGCATCGTGGTGAAGGTGCAGAACGTCGAGTGGGCGCAGTGGCTCAGCGGCACCTACGGCAACAAGGACTACGACCTGTCGATCATTTCGCACGTCGAGCCCTTCGACCTGGGCAACTACGCCAAGTCGGACTACTACTGGGGCTACCAGTCGAAGGCTTTCAACACGCTGTTCGACAAGATCAAGACCACGGCCAATGCCGCCGAGCGCAACAAGCTCCTGGGCGATGCGCAGAAGATGCTGGCCACCGACGCGGCCAACGGCTTCCTGTACCAGCCGCAGTTCCCGACGATCGCCAAGAAGAACGTGAAGGGCCTCTGGAAGGAGAACCCGATCTTCGTGAACGACCTGTCCGCGCTTTCGTGGGGATGAGCGTCACCGTGTCCGATGCCCCTTCATTGAGCGACCTGTCCGCGCAGGAACTCTCGGCCGCGTACCGCGACAAGCGCCTGTCGCCGATCGAGGTGACGCAGGCCGTGATCGCGCAGATCGAGCGCTGGGAGCCGCACCTGCAGGCCACCTGGCTGTTCCGTCCCGAGGCCGCGCTCGAACAGGCGCGCGCTTCGGAAGCGCGCTGGCAGCGCGGCGATGCGCTCGGCCCGCTCGATGGCGTGCCGACCACCATCAAGGAAAACATCGCCACCCGCGGCGACCCGATGCCCGCCGGCACCGCGGCCGTCGACCTGAAACCCGCAACTGCCGATGCGCCGCCGGCCGCGCGCCTGAAGGAAGCCGGCGCGGTGATCGTGAGCAAGACCACCATGCCGGACTACGGCATGTTGTCGTCGGGCCTCTCTAGCTTTCACACGCTGGCGCGCAACCCGTGGGATCTGGCCAAGACGCCCGGCGGCTCCAGCGCCGGCGCGGGCGCTGCAACCGCTGCGGGCTACGGTCCTCTGCACCTGGGCACCGACATCGGCGGGTCGCTGCGGCTGCCCGCGAGCTGGTGCGGCATCTTCACGCTCAAGCCGAGCCTGGGCCGCATTCCGATCGATCCGCCCTACATGGGCCGCGCCGCGGGGCCGATGACCCGCACCGTCGGCGATGCCGCATTGATGATGCAGGCGCTCTCCAGGCCCGATGCGCGCGACAGCATGAGCCTGCCGGCGCAGGACATCGACTGGGCCGCCTTCGACGTGTCGCCCGACCATCTGCGCGGCTTGCGCATCGGGCTGCTGCTCGATGCGGGCTGCGGGCTCGCGGTCGAGCCGGAGATCCAGACGGCGGTCGAACATGCCGCGCGCCTGTTCGAGAAAGCCGGCGCGGTCGTCGAGACGATGCAGCCCTTCATGTCGCAGGCCATGCTCGACGGCATGGACCACCTGTGGCGCATGCGGTCGCTCGTGGACATGAAGGCCCTGCGCGCCGACCAGCGCGCCAAGGTGCTGCCCTACATCCGCGAGTGGGCCGAGAGCGCGGCCGAATTCAGCGGCGAGCATGTGTTCCGCAGCTTCAGCCAGTTCCATGCGACGCGCGTGGCAGCAGTGCAGGCGTGCGCGCGCTTCGACTACGTGATCTCGCCTGTGTCGCCGAACATGCCCGCGGCGGCGGAGGCGCCCTCGCCCACCAACGATCCGCTGCGGCCGCTGGAGCACATCGGCTTCACGGTGCCGTTCAACATGTCGGAGCAGCCCGCGTCGTCGGTGAACTGCGGGTACTCGGCGGGCGGGTTGCCGATCGGGCTGCAGATTGCCGGGCACCGGTTCGACGACCTCGGTGTGCTGCGCGTGTCGCGTGCGTTCGAGCAGATTCGCGAGTTGCAGCGACCCTGGCCTGTGGTGCCTTCGCGCTAGGAAGCGCGTTGTTCAGGGCGGCTCAAGTCGCCGCGTACCGGCCCGGCTTGTGGTTGATCCACAAGAAGAGCCCCATCACCACCGCAGCCAGCACCGACCATCCCACGCGCTGCGGTGGAATCACGAACAGCGCGAGCAGCACCACCGTGCAGTCGATGCCGATCTGCACCTTGCCGGCGGGCCAGCCGCGCTTTTCCTGCAGGTACAGCGTCAGCACCGTCGCACCACCGAGGCTGGCACGGTGACGTGCGAGGAACAGGCAGCCCGTGCCCAGCAGCAGACCACCGAGCACCGCCGCAAAAGCCGGATGGAGTGAATCGATCGACAGGTAGCGCGGCGCCCAGTCGGTCATCACAGACAGCAGCGCGATCGCCGAGAACGTCTTGAGCGTGAACGTCCGGCCCATGTGGCGCCAGGCGAACCAATAGAACGGCAGGTTCACCAGGAAAAACAGCTTGCCGAAGCTCACCCCGGTTGCGTAGTGCAGGAGGAATGCGACACCCGCCGTGCCGCCCGTGAGCAGGCCCGCCTGGCCGAACAGCATCATCGCGATGGCAACGAACAAAGTGCCCGAAAAGATCGCCTGCGCGTCATCGAAACGGGAATGGCGCAGCAGATCTGGCAGGTTGTTGGGTTGTGGCGCGTCCATGGCGGGGATGACGCAAATCCCGCGCCACCCCGGCGGCCTCACACCAGGTGGCTGGCCAGCATCTCGCGGGCGCGGGTCACGAAACCCGTCTCGCCCCGGCGCCCGGGCAGGAACTGGAACGCGACCTTGGGCAAGGCCGGCAGGCCGTGCGGCGCCGCCAGCCGGGTCACGCCCTCGCACACCGCCGATTCGTTCAGGCACGCGACCCCCAGCCCCGCCGCCAGCGCCGACTGCAAGCCCGCCACGCCCGATGCGACGTGAGCGAGCACATACGGCACGCGCCGCCGCCGGAGCAGCGCCACGGTGAACTGGTGCAGCGAGCAGGTGTCCGGCAGCGCCAACAAGCGCACCGGCTCGCCTCGCGCCACGCGCAGGCCGGTGGCGCCCAGCCATGCGAGCGATTCGCGCCGGATCAGCGAGGCCTTGACGCCCTGCGCCGAAGATGACGACGACGCGCCCGCGATGTCCATCGCCAGGCCGACGTCGAAGTCGCCGTGGGCATAGGCGGCCCGCAGCGCGTCGCTCTTCAGGATGGTCACGTTCAGGCGCACCTGCGGATAGCTTTCTCCAAGGCGCCCCAGCAGCTGCGTGAGATCGCCGGGGCGGAAGTAGTCGGTCACGGCGAGCCGCAGCTCGCCCTGCAGCGTTTCGCCGTGCAGGTCGCGGAACGCCTCGTCGCTGAGCGCGAGGATGCGCCGCGCATACGCCAAGAGCCGCGTGCCCGCCTCGGTGGGCGCGACGCCGGCCTTGCTGCGCGTGAGCAGCGATTGCCCTGCCCGCTCCTCGAGCTTGCGCATCTGCTCGCTGACGGACGACTGCGAGAGGAACACGCGGGGCGCGGCGGCCGTGAGGCTGCCTGCGTCGATCACCGCGGCCAGGGTGCGAAGTTGTTCGAGGTCGAAGGTCTGCATGGCGCCATCCATCCGTTTAACCGATGGATGCCATCATATCTTCCCGCTTTTCCGATGACCAACGGAATCCCACAATCACCCCATCGTTCATTCATTTCCACAGGAGTCCACCATGCCCCACATCGTTGTCCATCTCTCCGGCGAACCCGACGCGGCCCTCACCCGCAAGACCGTCGACACCGTCGCCGAACTCACGCAGAGCGTGCTCGGCAAGCAGTTGCCGGTGATCGCCATCACGGTGCAGTACATCGCCGCCGACGCCTGGTTCATCGGAGGCCAGACGCTGGCGTCGCTGGGCAAGTCGGCCTTTCACCTGGACATCAGCATCACCGACGAAACCAACACCAAGGCCGAGAAGGCGCGCTACCTGCGCGAGGTGCACGCGGCCATGGCGAAGATCCGGCCCGACCTGCACGAGGTGTCGTACATCCATGTGATCGACGCGCGCGGCGCGGCCTACGGCTACGGTGGAAAGACCCAGGAGTACCGGCACCAGCAGGCCGGGGTTTGAAGCTCTTCCCGGTGCCCCGGGGGCATGGCACCATGCCGCCATGCCCTCCGGAAATCCGCACGCCGCCGACAGCCTCGGCAACCCGCTCACCCTCGACGACCCCGCCAGCCTCGTGCTGGTCGACGACTTCGTCATGGGCTTCATCTCGACCGAGGCGCGCGCCGTCAACCTCATCGCGCTGGCCGACACCGATGCAAGCCCCATCGTGCAGGCGTACTGCGCAACGCTGCACCTGTTTGCCGAATCGCGCGATGCCATGGCCAATGCACGGCCGTATCTCGCAAGAGCCCGTGCCGGCGCCGCGCGCGCCACGCCGCGCGAGCAGCGCTACATCGCGGCCATCGAGGCATGGGCCGACGGTGACATCGCCCGCGCCATTGCGCTGCATGCGGAGCAGGCGCGCGAATTTCCGCGCGACCTCGTCTCGGTCAAGCTCGGCCAGTACCACTGCTTCAACACCGGCGACTGCCCGGGCATGCTGCGGCTCGCGCTTGCGGTGCTGCCCGCCGCGGCCGAGGTGCCCTATGTGCACGGCATGGCGGCCTTCGGCTACGAGCAGTGCCACCTGATGCGCGAGGCCGAGGCCAGCGCGCGCCGTGCCATTGCCATGTGCCGCAAGGAGCCCTGGGCGCACCACGCGCTCGCGCATGTGATGCTCACCGAAGGCCGGCTCGCCGAAGGGCTGGCGTTCATGGAGAGCGTGAGCGACACCTGGACCGGCCTGAACTCCTTCATGGTCACGCACAACTGGTGGCACGTGGCGCTGTTCCTGATCGACCTGGGCCGCGATGCCGAGGCGCTCGCGGTGTACGACAAACACGCCTGGGGTGTGGTCAAGGACTACTCGCAGGACCAGATCGGCGCCGTGTCGCTGCTCGCGCGCCTGGAGCTCGCGGGCATCGACGTGGGTGCGCGCTGGGACGACGTGGCCGGCTACCTGCTGCAGCGGCAGGCCGACCATGTGCTGCCCTTTCTCGACCTGCAATACCTCTACGGTCTCGCGCGTGCCGGTCGGCCCGAGGCCGATGCGCTGCTGCGCAACATCGAGGCCTTCGCGCCCGGCGCACCGCCTTCCACGCGTGCCGCATGGCAGCGCGTCTGCGTGCCGGCCGCGCACGGGCTCGTGGCCCATGCGCGTGGCGACTTCGCGGGCGCCATCGACGGCCTGGGCGTCGCGCTGCCGCGCATGATCGAGATCGGCGGCAGCCATGCACAACGCGACCTGTTCGAGCAGGTGTACCTCGATGCGCTGGTGCGCACCGGAAGCGAATCCACGCTCGCCGCGGCGCAAGGCATCCTGCAGCAGCAGCTCAACGGCCAGCCCGAGTCGCTGAGGCTGCGGCGGCAGACGGGAGCCGTTTATGCACGGCTCGGCCTCGGGCAACTCGCCGCGAGCCTGCCCTTGCGCGGCTGATTGCGAAGGCTGCAGCAGCCATGCCTTCCCGTCATGGGAGGTGGCGCAAAAGGAATTAACGGCGGCGCGGATGCGACTCCTAAACTGGCCGCTCCACTCCGACACGATTCCTCTCCCCATGCAGAAGTCCCTCGTCATGCTGGCCGTGCTCGCGGCCCTCGCTCCGCTCCCACCCGCACTTCACGCCGCCACCGACAGCCCTGTCGAACTCGACCTCCTGCTGCGCGGCGGCACCGTCTACACAGGCGATGCCGACACGCCGGTCGTGGGTGACGTCGGCATCGTGGGCGACCGCATCGTCTTCGCGGGCAAGGCCGCACCCGCGCAGTTCAGGGCGCGGCGCGTCATCGATGCGAAAGGCATGGTCGTCGCACCGGGCTTCATCGATGCGCACACGCACGCCGACACCGACCTGCATTCCACCGATGCGCACAAGCGCCTGAACATTCCGTTCCTTACGCAGGGCGTGACCACTGCGGTGATCGGCAACGACGGCTTCGGTGGCTTCGACATCGCGGCGCAGGCGCAGCGCCTGCGCGCCACGCCGGTGGGCACCAACGTCGCGATGTACGTGGGCTTCGGGGCGGTGCGCATCGACCAGCTCGGCGAGGCCAACCGCGCCCCGACGCCCGCGCAGCTCGAGGCCATGAAGCAGCATGTGGGCCGCGCGATGTGCGAAGGCGCGCTGGGCCTGTCGACCGGCCTTTTCTATCCGCCGCAGAACTTCTCGAAGACCGAAGAGGTCATCGAACTCGCGAAGATCGCCGCCCGGCACGGGGGCCTCTACGACAGCCACATCCGCGACGAGTCGATGTACAACATCGGCCTGAAGGGTGCGATCGACGAGGTGATCCACATCGGCCACGAGGCGCACCTGCCGGTGCATGTGGCGCACATCAAGGCGCTGGGCGTGGACGTGCAGGGCCAGAGCGGCGACATCATCCGCCGCATCGAGAAGGAACGCGCCGCGGGCCTGGACATCACGGCCGACCACTATCCCTGGACGGCTTCGAGCACGCGCTTCTCCGCCGCGCTGGTGCCGCCGTGGGCAGTCGACGGCGGCCGCGCGGCGATGCTGCAGCGCTTCGACGATGCGGCCGTGCAGGAGCGCCTTCGCACCGGCATGCGCGAGAACCTGCGCCTGCGCGGCGGACCGGACACCATCCTGTTTTCCGCCGGCAGCACCAAGTACGTCGGCAAGACGCTGGCCGATGTGGCCAAGGGCGCGAACGCCGATCCGGTGGACGCTGCCATCGCGGTGCTGCGCGACGGCGACCTGATGATCGCCTCATTCAACCAGAGCGACGACGACGTGCGGGCGTTCATGAAGCGGCCGTGGGTCATGACCTCTTCCGATTCGTCGCAGGGCCACCCGCGCGCCTACGGGACCTTCGCGCGCAAGTACGACCAGTACGTGGTGAAGGAGCGCACCATTTCGATGGGGCAGTTCATCCGCAGCAGCTCGTCCCTCACGGCCGACACGCTGGGCCTGCAGCAGCGCGGACACCTGCGGCCCGGCTACTACGCCGACGTGGTGGTGTTCGACCCGGCGCGCTATGCGGCGAAGGCCACGTACACGCAGCCGACCCTGCTGTCGGAAGGCGTGGTCACGGTGCTGGTGAACGGCCGGCTCGCGGTCGATGGCGGCAAGCCCACGGGCGTGGGGGCCGGGGTGCCGCTGCTGCGCGTGCCGAAGGCGGGCAGCTGCGGCTGAAGAGAGGTCGAGGCCGGAGCCTCAGCCCTTGCTCTTGAGATGCCGCGTCTGGTCGTAGGTCGGCTGCGGCGGCAGGTCGGCGAGGTGGCGCGTGTCGGCCCACTCGACGATCTCGATCACATCCGGCGCGGCCGGGTCGGCGATGCGGATGCGGTTGAAGCCCGCATTCGGAATGTCGCTCTGGCGCGGCCCGCTCAAGCTCAGGCCCTTGGCTGTGCGCCACACCATGTCGAGCACGCCGCCATGGGTGACGACGATCAGGTGCTGACCCTTGTGGGCGGTGGCGACGGTGCCGAGCGCCGCAATGATGCGTGCATGGAATTCACGCGCCGTCTCGCCCTCGGGCATCGCGTGGTCTTCGCGGAACTCCAGCCACTCTTCCCACGCGCGCGGGTGCAGGGTCTGGATCTCGTCGGAGCGCATGCCCTCGACGATGCCGAAGTACTGCTCCCGCAATCCCGCCGAAGTGACCACCGGCAGCGACAGCTGCAGCGCCGCCGGGGCCGCCGTCTGCTGGGCGCGCATGAGGTCGCTGCTGATCAACTGCTGCGCCGTCTCGCCCGCCAGGCGCAGGCCGATGCGTCTGGCCTGTTCATGGCCGATGTCGTTGAGCGGCACATCCGCATGCCCCTGGAAGCGCAGTTCGCGGTTCCAGGCGGTTTCGCCGTGACGGATCAGGATGATGTCGGTGGTGGTGTCAGGTTTGGGCGTTGGCATTGCCGCCCATTTTCCACCGAGCGCATGACGCTCAGGTTTTTGCGGCTGCGAGCTGTTGCACAGCCGCCACCGCTTCGCTGGCGAAGCCCATGCCGACGCGCGCGGGCGACGGTGTGAGCAGCGCCAGCACCCAGGCGATCACGAAGCCACCGACGATGGCGCAGATCACCACCACCGCGGTGTACGCAATCGCCTTGTCAGCCGGGCACTTCATCAGCACCGGCAGGCCCAGGTAGATCAGGTAGATGCCGTAGAGCGCCGCCACCGCACCCAGCACCGACAGCGAAGGCAGCAGGCTGAAGATGCCGCCGACGAAGCCCGCCGTGCTCGCATAGGCCGACAGCTTGAGCGCGCTGATCTGGCTCTTGGTGCCCTCGAAGGTCGGCGCCATGGCATCGATGATGAGCGCCAGCACGAACACCATCACCAGCGACAGCACATAGCCCACCACCATGTTGGCGAGCCCCGCGACGATCGGCACGCGAAAGTTGACGCCGAACATCCCGAGGCCGACCACCGAGAGGCCGATGAAGCTCGCCACCGCCGGAATGAGCGCGAGGATCATCACGTAGTTCTTGTAGAGCGAAGCGGCATCGGCCGGCTCCGCGTCGATCACGGGCCAGGTGGCCTTGGGCTTGAGCAGGATGTCCTGCACGCGTTGAACCAGGTTCATTTGTTGTCCTCGACATGAAGCACGAATGCGCGCGCGGGGTGCGTCGCGCAGCGCCGGAAAGTATGTCGATCAAGACCCGCGATGGCTGCTGGCCATGAAGCCTATGCCGTGACCTATGCCGTTGTGCCGGCTTGCCACGATCGCGCAAAATCGCCCCATGCCCCACCTTGTCCTGCTGCCCGGCCTCGCCTGCGACGAGCGCCTCTGGGAGGCCCAGCGGCCTGCCCTTTCTTCCGCCTTCGACGCCCGCGTGAGCGACGTCCAGACGCGCAACAACACCATCGAAGCCATGGCCGCGGCCGTGCTGCGCGAGCACGCGGGACCGCTGGTGCTCTGCGGCGCGTCCATGGGGGGCATGGTCGCGATGGAAGCGGCCCGCCAGGCGCCCGAACGCATCGCCGGGCTCGCCCTGCTCGGCACCAGCGCGCGGCCCGAGACGCCCGAGATGTTCACGTTGCGCGAAGGCGCCATCGAACTCTTCGAGCGCGGCGAGGCGCGCGACGTGATCGAGGCGAATGTCTATTTCGCCTTCCATCCCACGCAGGCCGACGACCCGGTGCTGGTGCGGCGCTATCTCGACATCGTGCTGGGCGCCGGCACGGCCCAGCTCATCGGCCAGAACCGCGCGGTGATGCGACGCCCCGATGCGCGCACCCACCTGGCCTCGCTGCGCGCACCGGTGTTGCTGATGTGCGGCGACGACGACAAGCTCGCACCGCCCGAGCACACACGCGAGATGGCGGCGCTGCTGCCGCAGGCCGAGGTGGTGTGGGTGCCGCAGTGCGGCCACATGCTGACGATGGAGAAGCCTGAATTCGTCAACGCGGCGTTGAACGCCTGGCTCGCGAAAGCGTTTCCGTCGGCCTGAAAGGGCTCAGTGCAGCTGGCCGCCTGTCTCGGCCACGTCCTGCTTCACCGCGAGCGCGGTGGCGACCGCGATCCGCAGCGCCTCGGTCATCGTGGCGAGCGACATGCTCGGCGCACCCGGAAAGCGCGCCGCCTGCTCGGGCAGGTAGGGAATGTGGATGAAGCCACCCCGCAAGCCCGGCAAGCCGGGCACGGGATGCGTCGCAATGCGGTGCATCAGCCCATAGAAGATGTGGTTGCAGACGAAGGTGCCCGCGCTGTTCGACACCGAAGACGGAATGCCGGCAGCGCGCAGGTCGCGCACGATGGCCTTGATCGGCAGCGTCGAGAAATACGCGGCGGGCGCGCCAGCCACCACCGGCAGGTCGATCGGCTGGTGGCCCGCGTTGTCGGCGATGCGCCCGTCGTCGATGTTGATCGCGATGCGCTCGGGCGTGATCTCCGAGCGTCCGCCGGCCTGGCCGATGCAGAGCACCAGTTGCGGCTTCAGTTCGTCCATGGCGTCGGCCAGCGCCTCGATAGCGTCGCCGAAGACGCAGGGCATCTGGCGGGCATGCACGGTCGCACCGCCGATCTTCGCGCCATCGAGGGCGCGCACGGCCTCCCATGAGGGGTTGATGGCTTCGCGGTCGAAGGGGTCGAAGCCGGTGAGCAACACATGCAACGGCGGGGAGGATCTGGGTGACTTCGAGGGGGTCATGGGCCCGAAGTTACCGCAGAAAAGCTTCCCGGCGGGTGCCGCTATTGGATGCCGCTATTTCTTGGGTGCCAGGTCGAGCGGGCTGGCGGGCAAGTCCTTGCGCACGGGCTCTGGCTTCTGCTCGATCTTGCAGTCCTGGTCCTTGAACGGGCCGGTCTGCTTGATCCAGTCGGGGCTGATGCTGTTCTGCGAACAGACCAGCTGGCCGGTCGCCCTGTTCTTGAACAGATGGAAGCCGCCGCTGGGCTGCGCCAGCGCGGCACCGCAGAGCACGAGACCGGCAGCGAGCAACGGGAATCTGGATTTCATGGTCTTGCTCCTGGATGGGTTACAGCGCGGGCGACGTCGCCAGGCTCCTGGCCAGCGCCATCACCAGGTTGCGGGCCTGCGCCACGATGGAGTCGCGGCGGCCCTCGAAGGTTGCATCGGTGATCTTTCCGTCGCTGCCGCTGCCGAACGCGGTCATGACCGGTGTGTGGATGTGGCCGGCCGGGATGTTGAGCTTGAACGTGTCACGCATCAGGGTGTTGCGGTAGGCGCTGGCATTGGACAGGTAGTTGCCGCCTCCGCCCGATTGTGCGCAGTTGGTCTCCACCGGACTCGGCGTGCCGGCCTTGTCGACGGCGTCGAGGGCGTCGAAGTACCGCTGAAGCGCCGCTGGCTGATCCGCGGGCGCCGCGGCGTAGTACGCCTGGAGTGCCGCGTCGACCTCGGCCTTGGCCGCGGTCTGGGCTGCGGCCGCATCGCTGGCCGTCTTGGTGCACGGCGTGACCGAATAGGTATCGCGGCGAACCACGGCCCAGCCCCCGGTCTGGTTGGTGTCCCTGTTGAGGATGCCCGTGCCGGTGTTGGCATCGATCAGCGTCTGGAACGGCAGCGTCGCCACCGTGAACTGCGGTGGGGCATCCCGCTGCCAGGGCTTGGAGACATAGCCCAGCCAGCGTTCCGGCGGGAAGATGTCGCAGTCGAGTGACGCGGGAAAACCTCCGCCGTCGGCGCACGGCGGGTTCAGGTTGTCGTTTCCCGGGAAATTCGCGAAGTGGTAGCGCCCGTTGTAGTGCTCCAGGTCGAACTCGCCGCCGCCCTGGCTCATGCTGACCGAAGCATCCACGCGCTTGGTGCCCGGCTTGAACCACGGGCCCAGTGTGTCTTCCTGCATGCCCTGGATGAAGGGCCCGTAGTTGACGGGCAGGATGAACGTGCGGATGACCGCTGTCGTGCCGTCGGCCAATGCCACGGTATTGCCATCCAGTGACAGGATGGTCGCGCCGGAGGGGTTGCCGATGCGGATGTTGGGGTCACCGTTTCTGCCCGCCGCGCCCAGCGTGAACGGATCGAAGCCGCTCACAAGAATGCGCTTGTACTGCGGCCCCTCGGGGAAATCGATGGCGTACTGGCCGCGCGAGGCGCGTTCGAACTCGTTCTGCAGCGCGGCACGCTGCTCGTCCGTGAGCGGGAAGTTGGGCTTCCACTGGCGCAGCGCCAGCGTCATGGTGAGGCGCGCCCAATACAGCATGCGGTCGTCGCTCCTGGACAAGGTGCCCTGCACGACGCGCCCCTGAACGCGGTCCAGCGCGGCCTGCCAGAGCTTCACGCCCTCGCTCTTGAGCAACGTCACGGCCTCGTCGTAGCTCGATGCGCCCGCCATGCCGTTGTTGCACAGCTTCGCGGCGAAATCGGGGCCGAACTTGTCGAATCCGCTGGCCTGCAGGAGCTGCTGCGAGAAGCTCAGGGCGTCGCTGCTGGAGAGTTTGTTGGGCAGGCGCTGTTCCTCATAGGACGCCGTCACGGTGGTGTCCATCGCGCACTTGGCCTGGACCGGTGGCGGTGCGGGTGGAGGTGAAGGTGGATTCGTTGTCGGCGGCGCTCCCCCGGCGGCGGCAGCAGCAGCTGCTGCAGCGGCCGCCGCCATGGCCGCGAGCGTGGCCGAATCGGCACCACCGCCTCCACCCCCTCCGCCGCAACTGGCAAGCGCCAGGGCGCAGGCCCCGAGCGCAGCGCCTGCCTTGAGCCGCCGCCGTGTGGTCATCGCTTTTTTCATCTCTTCCCTTCCCTGCTCGGGTGACGTGAAAGCCGGGTGCGCCCACTGGCACGACTTCTGCAACCGCCCATGCGAAGGCAGCGGCTGCAGAGGGCGGGTTGCACCTCTCTGTGTGTGTGACGGCTTTATGAAAACATGGCGCCTCGGTGGCTGTCGAACGAGTTTTTGTTGAAGGGGCCGATAACAAAAATTCGCACGACACCCCCGGACGCAGGGAGAGACTGATCCATGAACACACGATTTCTGGAAACGCTCGTGATGCTCGACCGCCTCAAGAGCTTTCGCGAGACCGCGCAGATGCTCTGCACGACGCAGGCGGCCGTATCCAAGCGCATCGAGGCGCTGGAAGAAGAGCTGGGCGTGCTGCTGGTCGACCGCACGCAGCGCACGCTGAAGCTCACGATCCTCGGCGAGCAGGTGGTGCGCCAGGCCGAGCAGATGCTCGCGCTCGAAAAGCAGCTCAAGCTCTCGGTGCGCCCCGACGCACCGCCGTCAGGGCGGGTGCGCATCGGCGTCATCGAGACGGTGGTCCACACCTGGCTCACGCCGCTGATCCACATGCTGAGCGAGCGGCTGCCGGCCATCGAACCGGACATCACGGTGGACACGGCGCACAACCTGCGCGACCAGTTCCGGCGCCGCAAGTTCGACCTGATGATCCAGAACGACGACATCGCGGACGTGGCGAACGACGGCGAATCGACCGTCACCTCGCTGTGCCGCTTCCCGATGCTGTGGGTGGCGCGCCCCGCCGTGCTGCCGAAGGCCCGCACCCTGCGGCTGGAAGACCTGGAGCGGGTGCCGGTCCTCACCTTCTCCCGCACCTCGGGGCCACGCGCGCATGTCAGCGCGCTGTTCGTCGGACGCGCCAGCGAGCCGCGCGTGTGCAGCTTTCCGTCGGTGCAGTCGATCATCCAGCTCACGAAGGGCGGCTTCGGCGTGGCGGCGATCCCGCCGATCTTCGTGAGAAAGGAATTGGCCGAGGGCTACCTCGAGATTCGCGACGGGCCCGCGCTGCCGCCGATGGTGATCACGCTGGCACATGCGCGCGACACGGCGCCGGCCGTGCACGCGGTCGGCAAGCTCACGCGGGCCATCGTGGCGGACTACTGCGCCGAAGCGGGAGAAGAATGGGTGAGCGCGCTGTCGCCCGACCCGTTGCCTTGAAGGCGGCGCCGGTCAGGCGCGGACTGCGATGCCCTCGGCCTGCAGCCGCTCGCGGATGCGGCGCGCAAAGGCCAGCGCATGCGCGCCGTCGCCGTGCAGGCACACGGTCTGCGCGTTGACGGCGACCGTGCTGCCGTCGATGGCGGTCACGCGGTGGTCGCGCACCAGCGAGAGCGTCTGCGCGATCGATTGCTCCTCGCTTTCGATCAGCGCACCGGGCTGGCTGCGCGGCACGAGGCTGCCGTCGGGCATGTAGCCGCGGTCGGCGAATACTTCTTCCACGGGCGTGAGGCCGGCGCGGCGCGCGGCGTCGATCATGTTGCTGCCCGCGAGGCCGAAGAACTTGAGCGAGGGGTCGAAGCGGCGCACCGCCTCGCAGAGCGCATCGGCGAGCTCGGGCTCCTTCACCGCCTGGTTGTAGAGCTGGCCGTGCGCCTTCACGTGCGCAAGCTGCCCGCCCTCGGCCTTGACGATCGCAGCGAGCGCGCCGACCTGGTAGAGCACGTTCGAGACGATCTCGTCGGGCGGCAGATGCATGGTGCTGCGGCCGAAGTTCTCGCGGTCGGGAAAGCTCGGGTGCGCGCCGATGGCCACGCCGTGTTCGATGGCCCAGCGCACGCACTGGCGCATGGTCTTGGCGTCGCCTGCGTGCCAGCCGCAGGCGATGTTGGCGGAGCTCACGAGGCCGAGCAGTGCTTCGTCGCTGCCTGCGCCTTCGCCGAGGTCGGCATTGAGGTCGATGTGCATGGGGAGATTCCTTCTTCTTCAGCGGGCCGGCACCGGCGTGGCCCGCTGGCGGTGTGCTCGCACAGTCTATGCCGCGCCCGGCCAGCCTGCCACGGCAAGCCCTTGTGCCACCTGTGCCAGGTACCGTTGCTGATCGGCCCAAGCGGTGAGCGCCTCCGCCATGTCGACCTGCACCAGGCGCAGCTTGCCGTTCAGCGGCGCCTGCGCGAGCTTCCACAAGTCGGCGCGGATCACCACGCCGATGCGCGGGTAGCCACCCGTCGTTTGTGCATCGCCCATCAGGATGATCGGTTGCCCCGAAGGCGGCACCTGGATCGTGCCGGGGATCACGCCCGACGACAGCATGTCGCCCGCGCGCTTGCGCTTGAGTTCGGCGCCCGCGAGCCGGCTGCCCATGCGGTTGCTCTGCGAGGTGATGCGCCAGCGCTCGCCCCACAGCACCTCGCGCGCGGCGAGCGTGAACTGTTCAAATTCGGGGCCGGGCAGCACGCGCAGGGCGATGGCGCCATCGGTCTCTTCCGGGCCCCAGTCGGGGCCGCGCAGGCCGAAAGGCTTGCATGTGCGTTGCGCGGCATCGAGGCGCGATGGACCGAGCGGCAGCTTGTCGCCCTTGCGGAGAGCTCGGCCTTCATGGCCACCGAAGCCGGCCTTGAGGTCGGTGCTGCGCGAGCCGAGCACGGGCGCCACGTCGATGCCGCCCGCGATGGCGAGCCAGCTGCGAAGTCCGGCTTTCTTCACTCCCGACGCATTCGCGCCCTGGAGCTTGAGCACCTGGCCCGCGGCCACCGGCACGCTCCAGCAGGGCCAGAGCGGCACGTCATCGAGCTGCGCGCCGAAGTCGTCGCCGGCGAGCGCGATGCGCGTGTCGGTCTCGAAGCGCAGTTCGCAGCCGCCCATCGTGAGTTCGAGTCCCGCGGCGCCGTCGGCATTGCCGACCAGCCGGTTCGCGAGCGTGAGCGCGAGCACATCGAGCGCGCCGCCGGGGCAGATGCCCAATTGGCGATGACCGTGCCGCCCCAAGTCTTGCACCGAGGCCAGCAGGCCGGGCTTCTGGACGACGATCATGATGTCTGCACGCTCTCGACGACGAAGCGCACGCGGTCGCCCGGACGCAGCAGGGTGGGCGACTCGGCGGTCGGATCGAACATCTCGAGCGACGTGCGGCCGATGAGCTGCCAGCCGCCTGGCGACACCAGCGGGTAGATGCCGGTCTGCTCGCCACCGATGCCGACCGAGCGCGCGGGCACGGCGGTGCGCGGTTCGGCGCGGCGGGGCGTGGCGAGTTCGGGCGCAAGGCCGCCCATGAATGCGAAACCGGGGAGAAAGCCCAGCAGATAGACCACGTACTCGCCCGCGCTGTGGCGCCGCACCACCTCGGCCGGCGTGAGGCCCGTGTGGGCCGCGACATCGCCGAGGTCGGGGCCATGCTCGCCACCGTATGCAACGGGGATTTCGACCAACCGCCCATCGACGGCCTTGGCGGACAACTTCGGCCAGACCTCGAGCACCTGCGCCGTGAGCGCATCGAGCTCGATTGCCGTGGGGTCGAAAGTCAGCGTGAGGTTGTTCATGCCGGGCAGCACTTCGCCGACGCCGGGCCATTCGCGCGCCTGCGCGGCCAGCGCCCAGATGCGCTGCTGCTGCACCAGCGTGGCCGGTGCCGGCAGCTCGCACAGGAGCGCTGCATCCCCGAGCAGATGCAGGCGGGGTGGCGGCGAACCGCTCATCGCGGTTTATTCACGGCCGAGGCTGCGGACCTTGGCGGCCAGCATGTGCTCGACATTCGGCGAGACGAACTTGTTGACCTCGCCGCCGAGCATGGCGATCTCGCGCACGAAGGTGCTGGAGATGAACTGGTACTTGTCGCTGGGGGTGAGGAACACGGTCTCGACATCGGGCATCAGCGAGCGGTTCATGCCTGCGAGCTGGAACTCGTAGTCGAAGTCGGTCACGGCGCGCAGGCCCCGCACCATGGCCTTGCCGCCGCGCGCCACCACGAAGTCGCGCAGGAGGCCCGAGAAGCTCTCGACGGTGACCTGGTCGCTGTAGGGCTTGACGGCTTCGCGCGCCATGTCCATGCGTTCCTGCAGGGTGAACAGCGCCTTCTTGTGGTGGCCCGCCGCGACAGCGACGATCACCTTGGAGAACAGCTGGGTTGCACGGCGCACCACGTCCTCGTGACCGAGGGTGATGGGATCGAATGTGCCCGGATAAACCGCGATGACGTTGCTGGCCATGGTTGCTTCTTCCTCATGCAGCCGGTGCGGCTTGTTCGGCGGATTATGCAGTCCCCTCCGAGGCCAGCCGCAACAGGTGGGCATGCACGGCGCCGGCCTTCAGATAACGGAAGCCCGCGAGGCCGAGGGCGGCCAGTTCCTCGTCGTTCCATTGGCGAGGCGCTTCGAGGTACGCGACGCCGCCGGGGCGCAGCGCACGGGCCGCGGCGCGCAGGGCCGGTTCGTAGAGCGCGGTGCTCTCGAAGGGCGGATCGAGGAAGACGGCGTGCAGGCTCGCGGCCGTGATGCGCTCGAGCGCCGTGACGCCATTGCCGCGCTCGATGCGCACGGCCTCGGCAGAGAGCTTGGTTTTCGCGGCCTGCAGTTGCGCGACCAAGGCGGCGTCCTGCTCGCACAGCAGCACGTTCGCCGCGCCGCGCGAGGCGGCTTCCAGCCCCAGGGCGCCGGTGCCCGCGAAGGCGTCGACGCAATGCCAGCCCGGCAGCTCGCCGCCGCCCGCGCCAGCCAGGCTCGCGAGCCAGTTGAAGAGCGTCTCGCGCACGCGGTCAGGCGTGGGGCGCAGGCCCGGCTTGTCGGCCACCGCGAGGCGGGTGCGCTTCCATTGGCCGCCGATGATGCGGACCTCACTGGGTCGCACAGGGCGCGCGGGGCGCTTGGCTGCGGGTGGACGGGCGGCTGCGGTGGCTTTCTTCTGGGGCATGCGGCGAGCTTAACGCCGCCGCACAGCGGCCGATCAGGCGCCGGTCAAGGCGCGCCGCGCCAGCATCGCGGCCAGCACGAGCATGGTGCCGCCGATCAGCGCATCGAGCATCTGCCAGGCGCGCGGACGCGCGAACACCGGTGCGAGCAAACGCGCGCCGAAGCCGAGCACGGTGAACCACAGCGCGCTCGCCATCGAGGCGCCCACGACGAACCAGACCTTGAGCGAGCCCGCGTACTGCGCGCCCGCGCTGCCCACGAGCAGCACCGTGTCGAGGTAGACATGCGGGTTCAGCAGCGTGAAGCCCGCCGCCTGCGCCACCACGGCCGCGCGCGAGAGCGAAATGCCCTGCGCCGTCGCCTGCAATGCGCCGGGCTGGCGCGAACGCCACAGCGCGCGCAGGCCGTAGGCACACAGGAACGCCGCACCGAGCCCCGCGAGCGCGGTGGCCAGCATCGGCCGTCCTTTCAGCGCCTGCGCCATGCCGGCGACGCCGGCGCCGACCAGCACCGCATCGCCGACCGCGCAGAACAGCACGACCGCGCCCACATGCTCGCGCCGCAACCCCTGGCGCAGCACATAGGCGTTCTGGGCGCCGATGGCGACGATGAGCACCAGGCTCATGAGGAATCCGTTGAGGAAGGCGGTGGCGGTGAATTCGGCAGACATGGGTGCGAGCTTGCCGCCCCAGGCGAATTAATTCAAACTAAACCTCCTAACTTCAATTCAGTTTGGCTTAATCCATCACGATGCTCGACTACGCCGCCCTCCACGCCCTGGCCGCCGTCGTGCGCGAAGGCAGCTTCGAGCGCGCCGCGCGCGCGCTGAACGTCACGCCCTCGGCCGTCTCGCAGCGCGTGAAGCTGCTCGAGGAGCGCACGGGCGGCGCGCTGCTGGTGCGGGGCCAGCCCTGCGTCGCCACGGAGGCGGGCCTGCAGCTGTGCCGGCATGTGGAGCGCGTGGGCATGCTGGAGCACGAACTGCGCGACGCCCTGCCCGCGCTCGGCATGGGCGGCGGCGAGGCCAATGAGCGCGTCACGGTGCGCGTGGCCGTCAACGCTGACAGCCTGGCGACATGGTTCATGGCCGCGGCCGCCGCCTTCGCCGCGCAGGAGGAAGCCGCGCTGCTCGATCTCTCGGTGGACGACCAGGACCACACGGCCGAGCGGCTGCGCAGCGGCGCGGTGCTCGCGGCGGTGACCGCGCTGGCCGAGCCGGTGGCCGGCTGCAACAGCGAGGCGCTGGGCACGATGTACTACGTGGCGGCCGCGAGCCCCGAATTCGTGAAGCGGCATTTCGCCAAGGGCGTGGGCGCGCGAACGCTGGCGAGCGCGCCGAGCCTGGTGTTCGACCGCAAGGACCGCCTGCAGGCGCGCTGGGTGCGCCGCATCTGCCACCGCAACGTCGAGACGCCGCGGCACTGGATTCCGTCGCCGAACGCGTTCGTCGAGGCGGCGTGCGCGGGCATGGGCTGGGGCATGCATCCGGCCAGCATGGTGGCCGATGCGATGCGCGAGGGCACGCTTGTGGAGTTGGTGCCGGGCTCGACGCTGCCGGTGCCGCTCTACTGGCAGCAGGCGCGCGCGGCGCCTCAGTTGCTCAAGCGGCTCGGCGCAGCGGTGCGTGCGGCCGCCACCAGCGGCCCGCACGCGCTGGCGTAGCGACGGGTTACTTGCCGCCCACCACCACCGTCACCATCCGCGCCGGCTGCAGCTTGCGCGCAAACGCCGCCTTCACTTCGGCCGCAGTGACGGCGTTCATGCGCGTGGTCCAGGTGTCCAGGTAGTCCAGCGGCAGGTCGTTCCAGGCGATGTTGGCGACGTTGCCGATCAGCTTTCGGTTGCTGTCCAGCAGCAGTGGAAAGCCGCCGATCAGGTTGTCCTTCGCGGCCTTGAGCTCGCTCTCGGTCGGGCCTTCGGCCACGAATTTGGCGAGCACTTCGCGCGACATCTTCACCGCCTCTTCGGCCTGGTCGGGCCGGGTCTGGAAGCCGACGCGGAACGCGCCCGCATCGAGCCCCGGCGCGAAGCCGCTGTAGATGCTGTAGGTCAGGCCGCGCTTCTCGCGCACCTCGTTGGTCAGGCGCGAGACGAAACCGCCACCGCCCAGCACGTAGTTGCCGAGCGTGAGCGCGAAGTGGTCGGGGTCCTTGCGCGGGTAGCCGGGCTGGCCGATGAAGACGTGGGCCTGGGCCGAGTCGAACGGGATGCGCTCGTCCTTCGGCGCGGCAAGTGCAGCCACCGGCGCGATGGCGGGCAGCGGCGCGCAGCTGTCGGCTGCCGGCAGGCGCGACAGCAGCGTGGTCGCGATCGACTCGGCCTCGGAGCGCGTGACCGCGCCCACGATGCTGAGCTTGGCGCGGCACGGCACGATGAGCTGTTGGTAGCGCTCGCGCATGGTGGCGGTGTCGATGCGTGCGAGCGTTTCCTCGGTGACTTCCTGCCCGTACGGATGCACGCCGTAGACGGCCTGCGAGAACGCGCGGCCGGCGATGGTCGCGGGCTTGGTGTTGGACTCCTTGATGGAGGCGTTGATGCGTTCGCGCTCGCGCAGCCAGACGTCGTCGGGGAACGAGGGCTCGCCGATCTCGCGCGAGGCCAGCGTCACGGCCTTGCCGAGCAGTGCCGGGTCGGAGAGCGTGCGCAGCGAGTAGCTCATGCGGTCGTTGCCCGCACTCACGTCGAAGCTCGCGCCCAGATCGGCCCAGGCTTCGCCGAGGGCGTTCTGGTCGAGCGCGGGTTCGCCGTTCTTGCCGGCGCGCACGCCCTTCTCGACCATCGCCGAGGTCGCGCTGGCCAGGCCCGCCTGCGATGCCGGATCGCGCCGGCCGCCGGCGTCGAAGTCGACCTGCACGTCGACGATCGGCAGTGCATTGGTCGACACCAGATAGATCTTCGCGCCGTTCGCAAGCGCCCAGTGCTGGATGGGGAGCGCGGCCTGCGCGCTGCCGAGGCCGAGAACGGCGGTGCCGGCAAACACGGCGCGCAGCGCCAGTTTCTTGAGAGTCATCATGTGTTCCGGATCTTTCAGCGCAGCTCGCCTGCGGGTGCCGCGAAGCCGCGGCCGCGGGGCTTGGCTTCGGGCGGCAAGGGATGCAGCGTGGCCACCGTGAGCTGGTCGTCGCCGAAATACTTGGCAGCCACGGCCTGCACCTGGGCGGCGGTGACGGCCTGCAGCCGGGCGACGATGCGTTCGCTCGCGTCGAGCGGCAGGCCCTGGACCCAGTTGCTGCCCAGTTCGCGTGCCTGCGCCATCACCGAGTCGCGTTTGTAGGTTTCGCTGGCCACCCACTGGGTCTTGACGCGGGCCAGTTCGGCTTCGCCCACGCCGTCCTTCGCGATGCGTGCCACCTGGGCGCGCAGCGCGGCTTCGACCGCCTCGGCGCTCTTGCCCTGGGAGGGCACGCCGTCGAGCACGAAGAGCTGCGGCCCACGGCCGATGAAGCCCGAATAGGCGCCGGCGGAATCAGCCACGCGGTCGGGGCCTTGCGTGAGCGCGCGGTCGAGGCGGGCACCGGCGTAGCCGTCGAGCACCGCCGAGAGCACCACCAGCGCCCACGAATCGCTGTTCGTGTCGTCGATGTTCGCCAGTTGCGGCACGCGGTAGGCAAGCGACACATAGGCCTGCTCGGCGGGCGCCTTGAATTCGAGGCGGCGGATGCCGCGCTGCGCCGGTTCGACGCGCGGCTTGCGCGAAGGCACGGCGCGCGACGGGATGCCGCCGTAATACTTCTCGGCGAGCGCGCGGACCTTGGCGATGTCGACATCGCCGGCCACCACGAGCACCGCGTTGGCGGGCACATACCAGCGCTTGTGGAACTCGCGGGCATCGTCGGGCGTCATCGCGTCCAGGTCGCTCATCCAGCCGACCACCGGGCGGTGATAGGGCGAGGCGGTGAAGACGGCGGCGTTCTGCTGCTCGCCGAGCAGCGCGCGGGGCTGGTCTTCGGTGCGCAGGCGCCGCTCCTCCTTGACGACCTCGATTTCGCGCTTGAATTCGTCGTCGGGCCACTGGTTGTTGGCGAAGCGGTCGGATTCGAGCTTCATCACCTGCTCGAGGCTGCCGACCGGAATCTGCTGGTAGTAGCCGGTGTAGTCGCGGGTGGTGAAGGCGTTTTCCTGGCCGCCGAGTTGCGCCACGCGGCGCGAGAACTCGCCGGGCTTGATGCTCTTGGTGCCCTTGAACATCATGTGTTCGAGCGCATGTGCGACCCCGGAGGTGCCGTCGACCTCGTCCATGGAGCCGACGCGGACCCAGACCATCTGCACCGCGGTCGGCGCGCGCCGGTCGGGCTGGACGATCAGCGTCATGCCGTTCGCGAGGGTGAATTGCTGGGGGCCCGGTGCGGCCGCGGTAGCGGCGGAAGATGCAGCGGGAGCCGGTGTGGACTGGGCCTGCGCAGGCATGGCCCCGGACGCCATCAGCGCCACCGCCAGCACCGCACCAGACGCAGCACTGCGTGGCGAGAGGTGTTTCATAGAATGGGTCGGATTGTAAAAAGCTCCTGATGTTCAGTTTCTTCAAGAAAAAACCGCCTGCCGAAACCCCGGTCGCGCCGGCGCCGACCCCACCCGTCGCCCCGCCCGCCGCCCCCGTTGCCGAGCCCGCCCCCGCGCGCTCGGTGTTTTCGCCTTCGAGTTGGTTCGGCGGGAAGCCCGCAGCCGAAGAGCCGGCGCCTGCACCGGTCGAGGCGCCTGCAGTGGTGGTCCCTGCGCCGAGCCCCGCCCCGGTTGCATCGCCGGCTCTGATCCCAGCGCCCGTGCCAGCACCTGCGCCGGTCGCAGCGCCTGCCCCAGTTCCGGTTCCGCCCCCTGCGCCCGCCTCTGTCCCGAAACCCGTCGCCATCGAAGCGGCGGCAGCCCCCGAACGCAAGGGCTGGTTCGACAAGCTCAAGACGGGCCTGCGCAAGACCGGCACCGGCATCCAGGCCGTGTTCGTCAACGCGCAGATCGACGACGCGCTGTACGAAGAGCTCGAATCCGCCCTGCTGATGGCCGACACCGGCGTCAAGGCCACCGAATACCTGCTCGATGACCTGAAGGTCCGCGTCAAGCGCCAGATGGCCACCGACGCGTCGCAGGTCAAGGTGCTGCTGGCCGAAGCCATCGCCGACCTGCTGCGCCCGCTCGAGAAACCGCTGGTCATCGGCCAGTACACGCCCACCGTGATCATGGTGGCCGGCGTCAACGGCGCGGGCAAGACCACCTCCATCGGCAAGCTCACCAAGCACCTGGCCACCGAAGGCGCCTCGGTGCTGCTGGCCGCGGCCGACACCTTCCGGGCGGCGGCGCGCGAGCAGCTGCTGGTCTGGGCCGACCGCAACACGGTCGAGATCGTGAGCAACGAGGGCGGCGACCCCTCGGCCGTGAGCTTCGATGCGGTGAACGCTGGCAAGGCGCGCGGCAAGGACGTGGTGCTGGTCGATACCGCCGGCCGCCTGCCGACGCAGCTGCACCTGATGGACGAGCTCAAGAAGATCAAGCGCGTCGTCACCAAGGCCGACGCCACCGCGCCGCACGAGGTACTGCTGGTGATCGACGGCAACACCGGGCAGAACGCGCTCGCGCAGGTGAAGACCTTCGACGAGACGCTGGGCCTCACCGGCCTGATCGTGACCAAGCTGGACGGCACGGCCAAGGGCGGCGTGCTGTGCGCCATTGCGCGGGAGCGGCCGATTCCGGTCTATTTCATCGGCGTGGGGGAGAAGCTCGAAGACCTCGAGACCTTCAACGCGCGCGAGTTCGCGCAGGCATTGCTCGGCTGATCCGGGCAGGCTCCGGCCAAAAAAAAGCGGCCCCCGCTTGCGCCGGGGCCGCTTCTCACTTTTCTTCTTCTCTCCCTTCCCCCTGGTTCTTGTGCCGTACCGCCCCTTGGGCTGTGTCGGGATGCAGTGAAGATATTCGGCGGGGTGAATGCTCACCAGTGCCGAAAGTCATGTCATTCGATCTTTACGTCGGCGATCGGCTCGCAATGACTACCAATGTGTTCAGGCATCGATCGTCGAGGGTCGGGAAACCGGCTTCGGCGCGGCCAGTTCCGCCATCGCCTGGAGCAGCGCGGCGGCCACGACCGGCTTGAACAACACCGGCACCTGCGATTCCCGCACGCGCTGCAGGCGGGCGGGCGAGGTCTCGCCGGTGATCAGCAGCAGCGGGGTGTCGGCACCGCCCTCGCCCGGTGCCTGGCTCAGGCGCAGGCCGGCGTCGAGGCCGTCGACGCCGTCGGCCAGGCGGTAGTCGCACAGCAGCAGATCGAACGGGCGCCCTTCGCCATGGGCCTTTTGCAGGGCCGCGGCGGCACCGGCCTCGTCGGCCACGGCGAGCGCATCGATCGCGTGCGAGCGCAAGAGGCCCACCATGGCCTCGCGGATCTCGAGTTCGTCGTCCAGCAGCAGCACGCGCCCCGGCAGCGGCGGCGCGATCCTGCGCTGCGGCGCCTGAGCTTCTCCCGCTTCGGACGGAAAGGAAGGCAGCAGCCCGCCGGCCTGCGCACGGGCGACCGGCAGCACGACGCGAAAGTGCGTGCCGCGCCCCGGGCGCGAATGCATCTGCACCGGATGGCCGAGCAGCCGCGACAGCCGTTGCACGATCGACAGGCCGATGCCCAGGCCCCGCGAGCGGTCGCGGCCCGGATTGTTGATCTGATAGAACTCTTCGAAGATGCGGCCCGACTGCTCGGGGGCGATGCCGATGCCGGTGTCGCGCACCTCGACCCACACCGAATCGCCGCGCTCGCGCGCCATCACCGTCACGCCGCCGTGGGCCGTGTACTTGAGCGCGTTGTCCATCAGGTTGGACAGCATGCGGTGCAGCAGTTGCGGATCGCTGTGCACCCACAGCCCGCTGGCGCGCACGCGCAGCTGCAGCTGTTTTTGCTCGGCGCGCGCCGAGAAGGTGTGATTGAGCGGCAGGAACAGCGCGTCCAGTTGCACCGGCTGCGGCACCGGCGTGATCACGCCGGCATCGAGCCGCGAGACGTCGAGCATGGTGTCCAGCGACGCGCCGAGCGCGTTCACCGCGCGCATCAGGCGTTCGGCATTGCGGCCTTCGGGGCGGTCGCGCAGCTCGTTCTCGAGCGCGGCACCGAAAAGCGCGATGGCGTGCAGCGGCTGGCGCAGGTCATGGCTGGCGGTGCCGAGGAAGCGGGTTTTTTCCTCGCTCGCGCGCTCGGTGGCGGCGATCTGCTCGCCGAGCCGTGCGGCCAGGGCCTCGTTCTCGAAGCGCAGCATGAGCGACTCGGTCAGGAGCCTGTGCTGGCCGATGCCCGCGCGCAGCGTCAACAGCAGGTAGGCCGCACCGGCCGCCGCCAGGAAAAGGTGCAGCCCGTCGCCCTGCCATGCCAGCGCGGTGATCAGGCCCAGAGACATCGGCAGCGTGTAGCCGAAGAGCGCCGACTTCAGCGGCCAGAGCGACTGCGCCGCCCGGGCGCAGCTGCCCACGATCACCGCCATCAGCAGCGAGGTCATCGGCAGGTTGTCGTAGGGCACGATGAGCCAGGGCACCACCGCCGTGATCATGCTGACCAGCGTGACCATGCGGGAAATCTTGCGCGCCCAGTACGCGCTTTCCCGCGCGGGCCGCAACGGGGTCCAGCGCGGCGTGAAGAAGACGTAGATATCGGCAATCACCAGGCCGCCGATCCAGAACAACAGACTCAGGTTGCGCAGCTGCGAATAGATGATGCAGCCGAACACCACCACGAACGCCATGTGGGTCAGCGTCGAGACGATGTAGGTGTCGTAGACCGAGGCGACATGCTCGCGCAGCACCCGCTGGCCGAGGGTGTGGTCGGCGGACGGGTCGCTGGACGCCACGCGCGGAGCTTCTCAGTGGAGCGTGCTGATCAACTGGGCGCGCGAGCGCATGCCGAACAGCAGCAGGATGGTCGAGACGTGGTTCTTCACCGTGCCCTCGCTCAGGTTCGCGAGCTGGGCGATTTCCTTGTTGGCCTTGCCCTCGAGCACCCACTGCAGCACCTGCATCTGGCGCGGCGTGAGTTCCTGCCAGGCGCTGGCATGGGCGAACTCGGCATAGCCCGTGAGCGCCTTCGGCACGGCCGGCGGCGGGTTGTCGGCCGCATCGGGGTCCAGCAGCCCGCAGGCGCGGATGAAGCTGACCACTTCCTTGAGATCGGCCGACTTGGGCAGGAAGGCGCTGGCACCCAGTGCGAGCACGCCCTGCGCGAGCGAGCTGTTGCCCGTGCCGGACAGCACCACGATGCGCGCCGCCGGAAAGCGCAGCCGGAATTCGGCCAGCCCGCTCAGCCCGTGGGTGTCGGGCAGCGCCAGGTCGAGCAGCACCAGCCCGATGGCAGACTGGTGGGCTTCGTACAGCGCGAGCGCATCGGCGACGTTGCCGGCCTCGAAGACCTCGATGCGCGCACCCGAAGAACTGGCCTGGGCTTGCACCAGCGCGCAGACCCCCAGGCGGAGCAGGTCGTGGTCGTCCACGACCAGGATCGCGGTCGGTGCGCGGACTGGAAGGCCCGCCCCCGCAGTCTCGGGCGGAGGCGTGGAAGAAGAATCGAAGGGAGCCACGCGTTTGATCTTATCTGCGCAATCCGCTGGCGACAGTGCCCTAAGTCATGACACGGCCCGTCCTTCGGGCCGGAATTGCTACTTTTTCAGTAGCACTTGCCATACTTGCCATCCACGGTCGCGGTGGGCACCATCGAAGTCTCGCCGCATCGAACGGCGGTTTTGGAGACTCACCATGATGCATACCGCCGCCGCCCCGCTGGCCTCGAGCGACCGCAAGGTCGACCGGCTGCTCGCGCACTACGAGGAAAGCCACCGCAATCCGACCAACGAGCTGATTCACTTCGTGGCCATCCCCGCGATCATGCTGAGCATCGTCGGTCTGCTTTTCGCGATTCACCCGTGGGTGGCCTACGTTTTCGTGGCTGCGAGCCTTGTCTATTACGCGCTGCTGCGCGCACCGGCCTTCCTGGTGACGATGCTGGTGCTCACCGCGCTGGCCCTGGCGCTGGTGCATGCGATGGGTGGGCTTGTTTTGCCGGTTTCGGCCGCCATCTTCGTGGTGGCCTGGATATTCCAGTTCGTAGGCCACAAGATCGAAGGCAAGAAACCTTCGTTCTTCGAAGACATCCAATACCTCTGGGTCGGCCCGCTGTTCGTTTTGTCGAAGCTGTTCCTGAAGATGGGGGTCCGCTGGTAGCCTTTGGCTATCAAAGCGATAGGAGCTCAAGGGAACCCTTGGTTTAGCACTCCCTCTAACCGAGTGCTAATATGGCCAACACTAAGGAGTTTCCCCTGATGACAACGCTGTCTGGAGTCTCTGCCAACCAGCTGGCCGTCGCCAATCCATGGTCGATGGTCCCCCCGCTGGGCAACCTGGATGCCTACATTTCGGCCGCCAACCGCCTGCCGCTGCTCACGCTCGAAGAAGAGCAGGGCTTCGCTCGCAAGTTGCGCGACCAGAACGACCTCGACGCCGCCGGTGCGCTGATCCTGTCGCACCTGCGCCTCGTGGTTTCCATTTCCCGCCAATACCTGGGCTACGGGCTGCCGCACGGCGATCTGATCCAGGAAGGCAACGTCGGCCTCATGAAGGCCGTGAAGCGCTTCGACCCTGACCAAGGTGTGCGGCTGGTGAGCTACGCCATGCACTGGATCAAGGCCGAGATCCACGAGTACATCCTGAAGAACTGGCGCATGGTCAAGGTCGCGACGACCAAGGCCCAGCGCAAGCTGTTCTTCAACCTGCGCTCGATGAAGCAGGGTTTCAAGGCCGACTCGGCCGCGTCCGACAACGGCACGCACCGCGAAACGCTGAGCCCCGACGAGGTGTCGCAGATGGCGACCCGGCTCAACGTCAAGCCCGAGGAAGTGCTTGAGATGGAAACCCGCCTGTCGGGTGGCGATGTGCTGCTCGATCCGGGTCCGTCCGATGACGGCGACGAAGCCTTCGGTCCGATCGCCTACCTGGCCGACGCCACGCAGGAACCGACCGCCCTGCTCGAGTCGCAGCAGCGCGACCGCCTGTCGAGCGACGGCATCGCGACCGCGCTCGAAGCGCTGGACGACCGCAGCCGCCGCATCGTGGAAGAGCGCTGGCTCAAGGTCAACGACGACGGTTCGGGCGGCATGACGCTGCATGACCTGGCTGCGGTGTACGGCGTGAGCGCCGAGCGCATTCGCCAGATCGAAGTCGCCGCGATGAAGAAGATGAAGAAGGCACTGGCGGACTACGCGTAAGCCGCCCTCCCCCAGCAAAAAGCCCGGCACTGCCGGGCTTTTTTCATGGGCCTTTGGAGAGCGTCCGCAAAGCCCGTTTCGCGATGTACCGCGTCGCGTCGGTGTCCGATTCCGCAACCCAGCGCTTGCACAGCTTCTCGACCCACTCCCCCTGCGTCTTGCTCGCATCGTTGAGCCAGTTCGCGACCGAGTTCTGCACATAGCGGCTGCCGTCCGCGCGCAGTGGTTCGATCAGCGGCAGCGCGCGCCAGGGCTCGGCCTTGAGCGCCTCGATCTGCGCGCACCACACGCCGCGCGGCCGCGTGAGTTCGCTGGCAAAGCGGCGGATGTTCGGGTCGGCGTCGAACACCCACGGCTGCAGCAGCGCGAGCGCCTCGTCCAGCGACGCGATGACCGCGTCGCGCACCGCCATCCAGGCGATCTCGCGCACGCCGAAATGCGGATCGGCGGCGAAGCGGCGCACCGCCTCGAGCTGCGCCGGCAAGGGCAGCCCCGAGAGCGTGACCCACTGCGCCGCCCAGCAGCGCGCCACATCGCTCGCATGCGTGGCCAGCCGGTGCGCGACGGCATCGCGCTCGGCGTGGGTTGCCGTCAGGTCGTAGAGCGCGCGGGCGATGTGGGTGTGCCGCTGCATCGGCTTGAAGGCGCCGAGCATGGCGATGGTGTCGACCAGCCGCTCGCTCGCCGCATCGAGTCCGACATGACCCGCCACGCTGCGCGCCAGTCGCGGCAGCTCAAGTGCCAGGAATTCGTTGAGGTTGACGGTTTCGAGCAGCCCGTCGTTGAGGGCGCGCAGCACCTCGGGCGGAATGAGCGCGATGCGGAAGGCGCCCTTGCGCGTCTTCAGGTGATCGACCGATGCGACAACGGCAACAGCGGCGTCCACGGGCCGGCCCTCCTCAGGAACCGAGCAGCGTCTTCAGGTCCGACACCATCGACGGCACGCCCGCACCGTACCGCGCATAGAGCCGCAGCCGGCCCTGCGGGTCATAGATGAAGCTCGCGGCCGAGTGGTCCATCGAATAGCTGGTGGGCGTCTTGCCGTCGACCTTCTTGTAGTAGACCTTGAAGTCCTTGGCGGTCGCGGTGAGTTCGTCGGCCGTCGGGATCAGCGCGACGAAGCTCGGGTCGAACGCGCCCATGTAGGCCTTCATCACCTCGGGCGTGTCGCGCGCCGGGTCGACGGTGACGAACAGCACCTGCAGCTTGTCGCCGTCCTTGCCCAGTTGCTGCTTGACCTGTGCCATCTCGGTCATCGTGGTCGGGCAGACGTCGGGGCACTGCGCGTAGCCGAAGAACAGCACGACCGCCTTGCCCTTGAAGTCGGCCATGGTGCGGACCTTGCCGTCGGCGTCCTTCAGCGAGAAGTCCTTGGCGTAGTCGGCGCCGGTGATGTCGACCGCATTGAAGCTCTGCTTGGTTTCGCTGCAGGCCGCGAGCCCCATGCCCAACGCCGCCACGGCCATGCTGCCTGCGATCAGTTGGAGAGCGTTGCGCTTGTTCATGGGAGCAGTGGTATTCAATTCAATGGAGGTAGTGATCGACGAGCAGCGCCAGGAACAGCACGCTCAGGTGGATCAGCGAAAAGCGGAAGGTCTTGCGCGCGAGCGTGTCGGAGTAGCTGCGCCAGAGCGCGAACGCATAGCCCGTGAAACCGACGCTCACGGCCACGGCGACCGCAAGGTACAGCCAGCCGCTCATGCCGTAGATGAAGGGCATGAGGCAGGCCGCGAAAAGAATGAAGGTGTAGAGCAGCACCTGCAGCCGCGTGAATTCGTTGCCGTGCGTGACCGGCAGCATCGGCAGGCCCGCCTTGCGGTAGTCCTCGACGCGGTAGAGCGCGAGCGCCCAGAAATGCGGCGGGGTCCACAGGAAGATGATGAGAAAGAGGATCAGCGCCTCGGGCCCGACGTCGCCCGTCATCGCGGCCCAGCCCAGCACCGGCGGCATCGCGCCCGAGGCACCGCCGATCACGATGTTCTGGGGCGTGAGCGGCTTGAGGATCACGGTGTAGATCACCGCATAGCCGACGAAGGTGGCGAAGGTCAGCCACATGGTGAGCGGGTTGACGGTCAACCACAGCAACGCCGACCCCGCCGCGCACAGCAGCGCCGAGAACACCAGTGCCTGCAGGTCGCTGAGCTGCCCGCGCGCGGTGGGGCGCCAGGCGGTGCGCTTCATCTTGGCGTCGATGCCCTTCTCGACCAGGCAGTTGAATGCCGCCGCCGCGCCGGCCACCAGCCAGATGCCTATGCAGGCGAGCACGGCGCGCTGCACGTCGAACCACGAGGGCAGCCCGGGCACGGCCAGCACCATGCCGATCAGCGCGCAGAACACGATCAGCTGCACCACGCGCGGCTTGGTCAGCGCGTAGAACTGGCGCAGCACGTTGGCAGTGCTGGTGTGCTGAACGGGGATCGGGGTGCTCACGCGGGGGCTTTCTTGGAGGTGGGGGTCGTGGAGGTACCGCGTGCATTGTCGTCGGCGCGCGCCGTGGCGGTCGCTGCGGCTTCACGGCGGCTTTCGCACAGTGCCCAGGTCAGCACCACGGCAAGTGCCGCGGCGCCGCCGGTGTGCAGCACGGCGGCGGCCAGCGGCCAGCCGAGCAGCACGTTGCCGAGGCCGGTGGCGAGCTGCAGCAGTGCCAGGCCGGCCAACCAATGGGCCTGCGGGCGCAGCGTGTCGATGCGGCGCATGCGCCAGGCCAGCACGCCCAGTGCGACGAAAACGGCGTACGCCATCAACCGGTGCGCGTAGTGAATGGCGGTGAGCGCGGAGAAATCGAGTGGCTGGCCATCGCCGGTCACGCCGAGGTGGCGCCAGATCTCGAAGCCCTGCGCGAAATTCATCGGCGGCCACCAGCTGCCCTGGCAGGTCGGGAACTGGGTGCAGGCGAGCACCGCGTAGTTGGTGCTGACCCAGCCGCCGAGCGCGATCTGCAGCACGAGCAAGACGGTGGTCGCGATCAAGCCGTTGCGCAGCGCCGGCGACACCGGCGTCGGCAAGCGGTCTGCGGCAACCTGCCGGTAGCGAACCGCCTGGATGCACAGCAGCGCGAGCAGCACGACGGCGCCGAGCAGGTGCAGCGTGACGATCGCGGGGAAGAGCTTCCAGGTGACTGTCATGGCGCCGAAGGCGCCCTGCAGGCATACCCAGACCAGCGTCGCTGCCGGCCACCATGCACTGAGCGTGGCATGGTCGCCGTCAGCCGGCGCCGTGGGCTGGCGCGACTGTCGCCGCCGCACGATCCAGGTCGCACCGGCCAGCGTCAGGATCAGCACGCCCACGCCGGTCGCCAGATAGCGATGGACCATCTCCACCCAAGCCTTGCTGTGCGTCACCGGCCCGGTCGGCTGGGCCGACTGCGCCATCGCGATCTCGTGCCGCGCGCCGACCGGGCTGGCGTTGCCGTAGCAACCGGGCCAGTCGGGACAGCCGAGGCCCGAATCGGTCAGGCGCGTGAAGGCGCCGAACAGCGTGAGGTCGAAAGTGAGGAACAGCGTGAGCACCGTCAACGCATGCAGCCGACGTGCCGGGCCGTGCCCCGCATTGCGGCGCCACACCCAGACCAGCGGCCCGAGCGCAATCAGCACGCCGGCCGCCATCAGCCAGGCGATCGGTGCGAGGTCGTACAGGGAGCTCGTGTCCGTCATGGGCAGGTCAGCGGCCGGGTTCGTCCCACGAGGAGGAGGCACGCAGCAGGCGGTCGAGGTCGCGCTTGGCGCGGCTCGCGCCCGCGGCGTCCATGCGTGCGGGGAAACGCATCATCCAGTTGCCCATAGGGTCGACCACATAGAGGTGCTCGCCGAGGGCGTGGCCCGAAACAGGCGCAAGCCACTTGGCCAGCTGGTCGGCCGGCACGCGCAGCACCGTCGCGCCATGCAGGCCGTTGTTCAGGCGATCGGGAATGGGCGCGGCGTCGCTCACGAGCCAGACGCGGTCCATGCGGTCCTTCTCGCGGCCCAGGCTCTCGCGCAGTTGCCGCTGCAGGTAGAGCTGCTGCTCGCACAGCGCGTCGCAGGCCGCATCGGCCACCGCGACCAGCAGCCACTGGCCCTTGAGCGTGGCGACGTCGACCGGCGCGCCGTTGCGGTCGGTGGCTGTCAACCTGGGCAGTTCGCGCTGCGGATTGATCAGCTCGCCGTAGACGCTGCGGCCTTCGGGGCGGATCACGTAGTAGGTGAAGTACGACGCGATGACGGGCGCGGCGCACATCAACAGCACCGCGATCATCTTCCAGCGTCCGACGACCGTGCGCCGGCCCTCGGCGCCGTCGAGCGCCTGGTTGGGCGACGGCATCGAGTGCACCGTCAGGCCCAGCGGTTCGTCAGAGGCGGCGTTCATCGCGTGCGCGGCGCCGCGAGCGGCGGAAGGGGGTGATGAATTGGAACCAGACATAGAGGATGACGACGAGGGCCGAGAGGCCGAACCACTGGAATGCGTAACCGTAGTGCCTCTCCAAGCCCAGCGCCGGGGCCGGCCAGTCGCGCTGCAGGCCCTCGGAGGCCGGCCCGGTCTGCTGCAGCGACACATCGGTTCGCAGCGGCAATTTGGTCTCGGCACGGAACGCCTCCAAGTCGAGATTTTGCCGGATGGACGAAGACCCCTCGGCGGCCGGTGCCTGCAGGGGCGCGGAAGCCGCAGGAGCGGGCGTGGACGCGGCGGCCGCCGGCGAGCCCAGCTCGAGCAGATGGCTCGGCGGTGGCTCGATCAGGCCGGTGACTTCGACGATGCCGGCCGGCGTATCGACCGCCCCGAGCTTCGTGCGGTCGACGAAATTGCGCTGCACCCAGCCGCGCTGGATCATCACCGTCTGCTCGGTGCCTTCGAGGGCGAAGGGCGTGAGCACGTAGAAGCCGGGCACGCCGTGCATCTGGCGGTTGTCCAGGTACACCGTCTGCGGCGTGAGCCAGAGGCCGCGCAGGCGCACCGGGCGGTGCAGGGAATCGCTGGCCTGCGGGAGCGCCAGGAACTCGGCCTGGTCGAGCGCGGGCTTCTGTTTTTCGGCATCGATGCTGGCCTGCAGCGCTTCTTTCTGAGCGGCGCGCGACAGCTGCCAGCGGCCCAGCGAGACGGTGGCGGCAAGCGTCAGGATGGCTGCGATGGTGACGAGCCAGAAGCGGCCACGGCGGCGCGGTGCTTCGGCGTTCAGGGGTTCGGGGATCACTGGAGAGGAAGGGGCGTGCGGCCGATAATGCGGGTCATGAAATATTTCGTCGCCCTGGTGTTCCTGGGCATCTTCGCGAGCCTCGGATTTGCGCTGTACTTCATGCTGAAGGACGGGCGCAATGGGCGCACCAAGAGTGGCGGCATGGCGCGCGCCCTCACCTTTCGGATCGGCCTGTCGGTGTTTTTGTTCCTCTGCATGCTGCTCGCCTGGAAACTCGGCTACATCCAGCCCACCGGGCTCCCGCTCGGCAAGTAGATGGTGCTCGTTCCAGGAGAACCATGAAAAAGGCGCCTTGCGGCGCCTTTTTTCTGGAGTGACGCGAGGTTCTTCGCTCAAAGCCAGTAGACCAGCATGTAGAGACCCAGCCACACCACGTCCACGAAGTGCCAGTACCAGGCGGCGCCTTCGAAGCCGAAGTGGCGCTCGGGCGTGAAGTGGCCCTTCTGCAGGCGCAGCGTGATGAACAGCAGCATCAGCATGCCGATGAACACATGCAGGCCGTGGAAGCCGGTCAGCATGAAGAAGGTCGAGCCGTAGGTGCCCGAGCTGAGCTTCAGGTTCAGTTCGGTGTACAGGTGGTGGTACTCGTAGCCCTGCACGCCCAGGAAGATCACGCCCAGCAGCACGGTGAGCCACATGAAGCGGATGGTCTGCGCACGATGGCCTGCACGCAGTGCGTGGTGGGCGATGGTGAGCGTCACGCCCGAACTGAGCAGCAGCGCGGTGTTGATGGTGGGCAGCCAGAACGGGCCCACGGTCTGGAACGGCTCGACGATGTCGGCCGGCGAAGCGGTTGCACCGGCGGCCACGCTGGGCCACACGGCCTTGAAGTCGGGCCAGAGGATTGCGTTGTCCAGGCTCCCGAGCGCCGGCAGCGAGTGGGTGCGAGCCCACCACAGCGCGGTGAAGAAGGCGCCGAAGAACATCACTTCCGAGAAGATGAACCAGCTCATGCTCCAGCGGAACGAGAGGTCGACCTTGTGGCCGTACTGGCCGCCTTCGCTCTCGCCGATGGCCGCGCGGAACCACACGAAGAGCGTGCCGAGCCAGCCGAGCATGCCGGCCGCGAGCGACCAGGCGCCCCACTCGTGGCCGTTGATCCATTGCGCCGCACCGAGGATCACGAAGAACAGGCCGGTCGCGGCCATGACCGGGTAGGCCGATGGTCCGGGCACGAAGTAGTAGGGCGTGGTGCCGTGGGTGGTTGAACTCATATCAGCTCCTGGCTTTCTTTCTTCTCGCGATTCAATGGATTCTGGTTATCGTGGGTTTTTCGTCAGGCCGTGGCAACGACATGCCGCACCAGCAGCACCAGCCCGACGACGAAGACGATCACTGCGACGAATGCCACCGCAATGATGTGCAACGGATTCAGCTTGCCCAGGTCTTCCTGGTAGGCGCTGTTCTTGCGAACGCCGAAGAACGACCAACAGACCGCCTTGACGGTGTCCCACAACGTGGCCTTCTTGCCGGTCGAACTCACGAGCGCGGCTCATTCGGGGTGCTCGTGACTGCGGCCACCGGCGCTGCCGGCGTCTTGCCGCCCACCTCGAAGAAGGTGTACGACAGCGTGATGGTCTTCACGTCCTTGGAGATCTTCGGATCGATCACGAATGCGACCGGCCACTGCTTCTTCTCGCCCGGATCGAGCGTGTACTGGTTGAAGCAGAAGCACTCGAGCTTGTTGAAATAGGGCGCCGCCTGCTGCGGCGCGTAGCTCGGAATGGCCTGCGCAGCCATGCGGCGGTTCTGCACGTTCTGGAACTCGTACATCACCGTGTTGAGCTGGCCCGGGTGCACCTCGATGGTCCGCTCCGCGGGCTTGAAGTCCCAGAGGCCGCCGCGCACGTTGGAGTCGAACTCGACCTTGATCGTGCGGGTCATGTCGACCTGCGTGTTGTCGGGCACGCGCACGTTCTTGCCGCCGCTCGCACCGCCGGGCACCTCGAGCTCGGAGAGCGCGAGGATGTTGATGCCGGTCATCTCGCAGATCGCGCGGTACATCGGCACCAGCGCATAGCCGAAGGCGAACATGCCGCAGGTCACGACGGCGAGCTTGCCGACCATGCGCACATTGGCGCGGCGGATGCGTTGGCCGAGACTCATGGATGCTGCTCCCGTTCGGTGGGCGGTCGCTCAGCGACCGCTGAAGTAGACCATGCGCACGATGAAGCCGATGAAGAAGATCACCGCGATGGAGGCCAGCGTGAGCCCCATGCGACGGTTGTTCTTTCTTTGCTCGGGCGTCGTCATATCGTGCAGTCGATCAACCGATCACCTTGGTGGCGGTCGCGTCGAGCTTGGGAGGGGTCTCGAAGGTGTGGAACGGCGCCGGCGACGGCACTTCCCACTCAAGGCCTTCAGCCGCTTCCCACGGCTTCTGCGAAGCCTTCTCGCCCTTGCCGCGCATGGTCGGCAGCACGATGAAGAGGAAGAAGTAGACCTGCGCGAAACCGAAGAAGAAGGCACCGACCGACGCGAGCGCGTTGAAGTCGGCGAACTGCATCGGGTAGTCGGCGTAGCGTCGCGGCATGCCGGCGAGGCCCAGGAAGTGCATCGGGAAGAACGTCACGTTGAACGAGATCAGCGACCACCAGAAGTGCACCTTGCCGCGCGTCTCGTTGTACATCACGCCGGTCCACTTGGGCACCCAGTAGTAGAAGCCCGAGAACATGGCGAACAGCGAGCCGGCCACCAGCACGTAGTGGAAGTGGGCCACCACGTAGTAGGTGTCCTGCAGCTGCGTGTCGATGGGTGCGACCGCGAGGATCAGGCCGGTGAAGCCGCCCATCGTGAACACGAAGATGAAGCCGACCGCGAACAGCATCGGCGTCTCGAAGGTCATCGAGCCCTGCCACATCGTGGCGATCCAGTTGAAGATCTTCACGGCCGTGGGCACCGCGATCAGCATCGTCGCGTACATGAAGAACAGCTGGCCGGTGAGCGGCATGCCGGTCGTGAACATGTGGTGGGCCCACACGATGAACGACAGGATGGCGATCGACGAGGTGGCGTACACCATCGAGGCGTAGCCGAAGAGCTTCTTGCGGGCGAAGGCCGGCACGACCTGGCTGATGATGCCGAAGGCCGGCAAGATCATGATGTAGACCTCGGGGTGGCCGAAGAACCAGAAGATGTGCTGGTACATCACCGGGTCGCCGCCGCCGGCGGGGTTGAAGAAGCTGGTGCCGAAGTGGCGGTCGGTCAGCGTCATCGTGATGGCGCCTGCGAGCACGGGCATCACGGCGATCAGCAGGTAGGCGGTGATGAGCCAGGTCCAGCAGAACATCGGCATCTTCATCAGCGTCATGCCGGGGGCGCGCATGTTGAGGATGGTCACGATGATGTTGATCGAGCCCATGATCGACGAGGCGCCCATGATGTGCATCGCGAAGATGCCGGCATCCATCGAGGGGCCCATCTGCAGCGTGAGCGGTGCATAGAGCGTCCAGCCTGCAGCGGGTGCGCCGCCGGGCATGAAGAACGAACCGACCAGCATCAGTGCCGCGGGAATCAGCAGCCAGAAGCTGAAGTTGTTCATGCGCGCGAACGCCATGTCGGAAGCACCCACCTGCAGCGGGATCATCCAGTTCGCGAAGCCCACGAAGGCCGGCATGATGGCGCCGAACACCATGATCAGGCCGTGCATGGTGGTGAACTGGTTGAAGAGCTCGGGGTTCACCAGTTGCAGGCCGGGCTGGAACAGCTCGGCGCGGATCAGGAGGGCCAGGATGCCGCCCACCATCAGCATCGTGAAGCTGAACAGCAGGTAGAGCGTGCCGATGTCCTTGTGATTGGTCGCGAACACCCAGCGGCGCCAGCCGGTGGGCGCGTGATGGTCGTGATGCTCGTCGTGTGCGTGGTCGCCGTGGGCGTGACCGTGGGGGTCGAGGACTGCACTCATTTCGTTGTTCCTTGCAATTTCTTCTTCGCGGGGCGCTGCCGTATCACTTGCCGCGCAGGGCCAGCACTTCGGCCGGCTGCACCAGCTGGCCCGTCTTGTTCGACCAGCTGTTCTTGGTGTACGTGGCCACTGCCGCGAGGTCGGTGTCGCTCAGCTGTTTCCAGGAAGGCATCGCGCCGTTGTTCTGGCCGTTGAGCAGCACCGTGAGCTGCACCTTGTGGTCGGCGTCGGTCACCTTGGGCGAGCCGTCGAGCGGCTTGATCGGGCCCGCGCCCTTGCCGTTGGCCTGGTGGCAGGCGGCGCAGTTGGCGGCATAGACCTTCTCGCCGCGAACCAGCATCTCGGGCAGCGCCCAGACCTTGGTCGGATCGTCGAGCTTGGCGGCGGCTTCCTTGCGCTTGGCGGCAACCCAGGTCGTGTAGTCACCGGCCGAGACCACCTTCACGTGGATCGGCATGTAGGCGTGTTCCTTGCCGCACAGTTCCTGGCACTGGCCGTAGTAGTCGCCCACGGTCTCGGCGCGGAACCAGGTGTCGCGCACGAAGCCGGGAATCGCGTCTTGCTTCAAGCCCAGCTGCGGCACGGCGAACGCGTGGATCACGTCGTTGGCGGTGGTGATGATGCGCACCTTCTTGTTGACCGGCACCACCAGCGGGTTGTCGACCTTGAGCAGGTAGTCGTCGGGCATCGCGCCCTTGGCGCCCGCGTCGGACATCGCGCGCTGCGAGCTGTCGAGTGTGGAGATGAAGGCCAGGCCCTCGCCTTCGCCGTTCAGGTAATCGTAGCCCCACTTCCACTGGTAGCCCGTGGTCTTGATCGTGAGGTCGGCGTTGGTGGTGTCCTTCTGGGCCACCAGCACCTTGGTGGCGGGCAGCGCCATCACGATCACGATGAGGAAGGGAACGATGGTCCAGATGACCTCGACCACCACCGATTCATGGAAGTTGGCAGCCTTGTGGCCCACCGACTTGCGGTGCTTCCAGATCGAATAGAACATGACCGCGAACACGGCGACGAAGATGACCGTGCACAGAATCATCATGATCGTGTGGAGCAGATGCTGCTCCTGCGCGATCTTGGTCACACCGACCGGAAGATTCAACTGGCGAACCGAAGGGCCGCCGGGCAGATCGTTGACTGCGTGCGCCGCGCTGCTGAAAGCCGCGCCGGCCGCCAGCAACAGATTCGCCGGCCTGTACTTGTTGCGCCAAATGCTCTTCATCGTGTTCACGTTTCTTCAATTTTTTCGACAAACCCAACCGTGCAGCGCTGCGCAAGCCGCTTCAAGCGCCACGCAACGCCATGCGAATCTCGCGCGCCAATGCTGCACGCAACTCCGGGCGTACATAGCGCCCCACCCTGACCGATCGACCCTGTCCCGAGACCTCGATCAGCGAGCGATCGCTGGTCTGCGGTTCGATCCGCACCTGGTGCGGAAGAAATTCCGTGCGTTCGTAGTGCCCACCGTCCTCGAGCTCCACGACCAGCCGTCCGCCCTGCAACGCGATCCGTTCTCCATCGGTCGCATGCCGCGCGTACAGCATGAAAGCGAAACCCACCGCGGCCAGCTCGAGCCAGGCGAATGGCAGCACCAGCGGCGCACCGTGCAGCCAGAACACCGTACCGATGCCGAGCGATACCACGCACAGCGACGCGTAGAGCCAGCCCAGCTGGCTCGGGGTCACCGAGCAGTTCCGCTTCAGGAACCAGTGGATGCTCTGGCCTGAAACGGTGGCAAAACGAAACACGGAATTCGACACGGGCGAGTTCAGCAAATCGGTGCGTCGATGGTCGCCAAACCCTTCGTACAAACAGGATCCGACAGGCCCTCGATCGCGGGACAATACCCGCGAGTTTCACGCAACGGCGGATTGTAGCGGGTAGATACCGGCGCTCGCAGGCCCTGTGGGACGCCTACGGGTCACTACTACTAGGCAATCAGGCGCCTGGCCGACCTCGTTGCAGCATCGAGCGCATCTCGCGCAACGACACCGCGCTTTCGGCCGACAGTGACACGCGCGGCGTCGGCTTGAAGGCATGGCCGTAGATGACCTCGAAGGTCAGCGCGATGTGGCCGTTGCCGCCCTCGGCCGGTGCCAGTTCGGGCAGCGCGCCCTTCAGCGCCTTGTGCCAGGTCTTGCCGCGCAGCGCAGGGAAACGCCCCGGGTGCAGGTTGCGCCCCAACGTGCGCAGCTCGGCCAGCGCCGCCTCGGGCGTGGCCCAGGTCAGCACGATGCGCTCCATGTCCATCACCGGCTCGGCGAAGCCCGCGTGCACCAGCATGTCACCCCAGTCGTGCATGTCGGTGTATTCGTGACCGGCCGCGGGCCAGCCCAGGCGCGCATGCAGCGCGCGCAGCTCGCGCACGGTGTCGGGGCCGAGGCACGAGAACATCAGGAAGCCGTCGGTCGCGACCAGCTTGTGCCACTGCGAGATCAGCGCCTCGGGGTCGGCGGCCATGTGCAGCGACATATTGGCCCAGAGCAGGTCGACGCCGTCTTCGGGCGGTGCGTCGAAACGGGCCTTGCCGCCCTGCCAGCGGCGGGCGCTCCACCAGGGCGAGGCCAGCGCTTCGCCGGTCTTGCCGGCCAGGGCCGGTTCGGGTTCGATCACATAGGAAGCCGCATCGCGGTAGCGGCGCGCCACGAGTTCGTGCGCCTCGAGGCCACCTCGCAGCGGCGCCCAGTCGGCCCAGGTGCGCGGCTGTGCCTTGATCCATTGGAGCCGGTCTTCCATGCGGCGACCGATTTCTTCATGCAGCCACGGCGAGCCCTCGGCGGGCGCGAGCCGGCGCCAGCGGGCGGCCGCCGTGGGGTCGATGGTCGGCGGTCTTCTTGCGGGGTCGGTGGCCATGGGGCCGTGAGTATATTGACGCCATGCTCAGCCACCGGGCCCTGAGGCCTTTCACTTCCCTGCTCGCACGGCTGCCCAGCCAGTGCGAGGTCTGCCGCGCCTGGCCTTCTCAGCCGGTGTGCGACGCCTGCGTCTCGCGTTTCGCCCCGCCGGCCATGCGTTGCGGCGGCTGTGCGCTGCCGGTGCCTGAAGGCGTCGCCCGGTGCGGCGACTGCGTGCTGCACCCGCCGCCGCTGGACGCCTGTCTCGCGGCCTGCAGCTACGAATGGCCCTGGCCCGATTGCATTGCCGGATTCAAGTTTCGCGGCGACGCCGGCTGGGCCGGCCCGTTCGCGACCCTGTTGCGCAGCGCGCCCTGGGTGGAGCCGGCGCTGGAGCAGTGCGACATCGTGCTGCCGATGCCGCTCGCGCCCGGCCGGCTGCGCGAGCGTGGTTTCAACCAGTCACTCGAACTCGCGCGCCGCATGGCGCCGGCCAAGACCGACGCGACGCTGCTGCTGCGCACCCGCGAGACCCCGGCGCAGAGCGGCCTTGCGCGTGCCGAGCGCCTGCGCAACCTGCGTGGCGCCTTCGCCGTGGAGCCATTGCGCGCGGAGGCGTTGCAGGGAAAGCGCATCGTCCTGGTCGACGACGTGATGACCAGCGGTGCCTCGCTGTTCGCGGCGGCCGAGACGCTGAGACTGTCGGGCGCCGCCCACATCACCGCGGTCGTCCTGGCCCGCACCGACCCGCCGCGCTGACCGGCCCACGCGCGCCGCCGACAATCGGCGCATGTTCCATATCGTCCTGGTCCACCCCGAAATTCCGCCGAACACCGGCAACGTGATCCGGCTCGCGGCCAACACCGGCTGCACGCTGCACCTGGTCGAGCCGCTCGGCTTCTCGATGGACGACCGCCTCTTGCGCCGCGCCGGGCTCGACTATCACGAGTACGCCGAAGTGAAGCGCCATGCCGACTGGCAGGCGCTGATCGATGCCGAAAGCCCGGCCGCCGACCGCATGTTCGCCCTCACCACCCGCGGCACGCGCGCCGTGCACGACGTGCGCTTCCAGCCGGGCGACTGGCTGGTGTTCGGCTCGGAGACCAGCGGCCTGCCGCCCGCGGTGCGCGACGGCTTCGCCGAACCCCAGCGCCTGCGGCTGCCGATGCGCGAAGGGCAGCGCAGCCTGAACCTCTCGAATGCGGTGGCGGTGACGGTGTTCGAAGCCTGGCGGCAAAACGGATTCAGCTGACCCTTCGGGCGGCAAGGGCGCATCCGGTCGGCGCGGCGCAGCGTATGGATGACATGCCGGCGCGAAAAGCAGCCACTGCCCCCCCGCTCCGGCATCGAGTCCCTCAACGCTTTGCCTCAAGGAGTTCCGTCATGAATGCCAAGTCGATTGCCTTCGCGACCTTCGCCACGCTCGCCCTCAGCACCGGTGCCCAGGCCTTCCAGGGTGAACAGAACCCATTGCCGCCCGCGCCCTTCCAGTCGACGCTGTCGCGCGCCGAGGTGCAAGCCCAGGCCCGCCAGCCGCTGAAGATCAGCAACGGCGGCACCGGCGTGGCCCAGCAGACCAATGGCGACACCGACCGCGCCGCGGTCCGCGCCAGCGCGCTCGGCATCACCCGCCAGGGCGCCGCGACCTACGGCGAAGTGACCGACCGCCGGATGTAAGAAAGAAGAAAACCGCGCTCAGCGGTAGCGGCGCACCACCGACTCGGCGACGCAGGCCGGCTTGGCCGCGCCTTCGAGCTCGATGGCGGTTTCCCAGGTCATCTGGAGGCCGTTGTCGGGAATCGGCTCCGCGGTCAGCAGCTTCATGCGGGCCCGCAGGCGCTTGCCCACGGGCACGGGCGACATGAAGCGCACCCGGTTCAACCCGTAGTTCACGCCCATGCGCGACTCGACCACGTCGATCGCCACCTCGAAGAATTTCGGCAGCAGCGACAGGGTCAGGAAGCCATGCGCAATCGGCCCGCCGAAGGGGCCGGCCTTGGCCCGCTCGATATCGACATGGATCCATTGATGGTCGCCGGTCGCCTCGGCGAACTGGTTGACCTGCTCCTGCGTGACGGTGATCCAGTCGCTCACGGCGACTTCCTGGCCGACGCAGGCGGCGAGATCCTGAAGGGTCTGGAATGTCTTTTTGGTCATGCGGGGCATTCTGGTGCCGAGGACGCGGGTGCGGCTGTCGGGCTTGCGACAACCGGGCCTAGGGAAAACCGGGGGCTCAGTCCAGCCATTCGCAGATCGGCTGCCACTGCTCCAGGTCGCGCTGCACGCGGCCCGGCGCAATATCGAACAACGTAAGTCCGCGTGCCGCGAGCTGCACGTAGTTCTGCGTATCACGCAACTCGCCCAGTACCGGCACGCCGAGCCCAGCGATGAATTCATTCAGCCGGTCGGCCGCCAGGGTGCGCGCGTTCACGCGCATGCCCACGAGGCCGATCTTCGTCTTGTCGGCCTTGCGCTGCTCCAGCAGCCGATCGAGGAAATCGCGCGTGGCGTAGATGTCGAAGATGCTCGGCTGCAGCGGCACGATCACCCGGTCGGCCAGCGCCAGCACTTCCTTGAAGCGCCAGCCGTGGAGGCCCGCGGGCGTGTCGAGCACCGCGTGCGTGGTGCCGCGCGGGGGGCGCACCACGGTGCTGTCGCCGGAAGCTTCCCAGGTGGAGATGGGCCGGGCCAGCGGCGGGCGCAGACCCAGCCAGAGCCGCGAGGACTGCTGACGATCCACGTCGCCCAGCATCACGGCATGGCCGCGGCTCGCAAAGTAACCCGCGATGTTCGTCGCGATCGTCGACTTGCCAACGCCACCCTTGGGGTTGGCGACCAGAACCACCGGCATGGGAATCTCCTCCAGAGCTGGATCAGGGCAGCATCGTAGTGCCTCGCCCTTTTGGGGCCGGTAAATCGCCTCCGGTTGCGCTATGTTCGCGGCATGACGACAACAACACTCCCGGGAAACCCCGCCGACGACACCGGCGGTATCTATGTGATCGCGGCCCATCCCCACTGGCGCGACTCGCGCGTCAACCGCCGCATGCTGGCCGCCGCGCGCGCGGTGCCCGGGGTGGAGGTCAACGACCTCTACGGCAGCTACCCCGACTTCGCCATCGACGTCGAGGCCGAGCAGGCCCGGCTCGCGAAGGCCCGCCTGGTCGTGCTGGTGCACCCGATCCAGTGGTATTCGATGCCGGCGCTGCAGAAGCTCTGGCTCGACGACGTGCTCGCCTACGGCTGGGCCTACGGCCCCGGCGGCACCGCCCTGCAGGGCAAGGACTTCTGGCTGGTCGCCACCACCGGCAGCCCCGAGCCCAGCTACCACCCCCAGAGCTACCACCGCTATTTCTTCGACGCCTTCCTGCCGCCCTACGAGCAGACCGCTGCGCTCTGCGGCATGCGCTTTCTGCCGCCGCTCATCTTCTACGGGGCGCGGAGCGCCGACGAGGCCGAGGTGACGGCGCATGTCGAGACCTACGCCCAGCGCCTGGGCAGCTATCCCGACTGGCCCGAGATCGAGGAGATCGACGCCTGCATCGCCTGCCCCGTGCCCGAAGCCGACCGCCCGGCCGAATCCGACGACATGGGCAAGGTGGTGGCCAGCACCTTCCATTCCGCGATGGCGCGGGGCATCGCCTCCATGTCCGCCGCCAACGAAGCCAAGAACGACGACAACCGGGAAGGCACGGCCTGAGCATGGAACACGCACCCGCCTGGCTGACCAGCAGCCTCATTTACCTGGGCGCCGCCGTGCTGGTGGTGCCGCTGTCGAAATTCCTCGGGCTCGGCTCGATCATCGGCTACCTCGTGGCCGGCATCGCGATCGGCCCCTGGGGACTGGGCCTCGTGTCCAGCGTCGAAGACGTGCTGCATTTCGCCGAATTCGGCGTGGTGCTGATGCTGTTCCTCGTCGGCCTGGAACTCGAACCCAAGCGCCTGTGGAACCTGCGCCGGCCCATCTTCGGCTGGGGCGCTGCGCAGGTGCTGAGCTGCGCCGCCGTGCTCTTCGCCGCGGGCTGGGCCGTGGGTGCTGAATGGCGCGTGGCGCTGGTGGCGTCGCTGGGTCTCGCGCTCTCCTCCACCGCCATCGCGCTGCAGGTGTTCGGCGAGCGCAACCTGCTGAAAACGCCCAGCGGCCAGGCCGGCTTTTTGATCCTGCTGTTCCAGGACGTGGCGGCCATCCCGATCCTCGCGTTGCTGCCGCTGCTGGCGGGCGCCACCGCCGCCGAGCATTCGCTCAGCGGCCTGGACCGCGCACTGGAAGCGGCCAAGATCGTTGGCGTGATCGCCGGCATCATCCTCGGCGGCCGTTTGCTGTTGCGCCCCATCCTGCGCTGGATCGCGCGCAGCGACACGCCGGAGATCTTCACCGCCGCGGCGTTGCTGCTCGTGGTGGCCATCGCGGCGCTGATGCAGGTGGTGGGCCTGTCGATGGCGCTGGGCGCCTTCCTCGCCGGCGTGCTGCTCGCGGAAAGCGAATACCGGCGCGAACTCGAGACCGACATCGAGCCCTTCAAGGGCTTGCTGCTCGGCCTGTTCTTCATCGCCGTGGGCATGTCGATCAACTTCGGCGTTCTCATCGCGAGCCCTTGGGTGATGGCCGCGCTGGTGTTCGGCTTCATGGTCATCAAGCTGGTCGTGATCTACGCGCTCGCCAAGGCGATGGGCCTGGCCTACCAGGAGCGGCCGGTGTTCACGCTGCTGCTCGCGCAGGGCGGCGAATTCGCGTTCGTGGTGTTCCAGGCGGCGGGGCCGGATGTGCTGCCGCCCGAGATCACGTCGCTCTTGATCGGCGCGGTGGCGCTGTCGATGCTGCTGTCGCCGCTCCTGCTGGTGCTGCTCGACAAGTTCGTGCTGCCGCGCTACAGCCGCAACACCGGCCCGCAGCTGGAAGAAATTTCCGAGCAGCAGGACGCCAAGGTGCTGATCTGCGGTTTCGGCCGCTACGGCCAGATCGTCGGGCGCATGCTGATGTCGCAGGGCCTCCGCGTCACGGTGCTCGACCACGATGCCGACACCGTCGAGGGCCTGCGCCAGTTCGGCTTTCGGGTGTTCTACGGCGACGCGACGCGGCTCGACCTGCTGCGCACCGCGGGCGCCGGATCGGCCAAGGCGATCGTGGTGGCGGTGGACGACATCGAGCAGTCGCTCGACATCGTCGACCTGGTGAAGGAGAACTTTCCGCAGGCCCGGATCATCGCGCGAGCACGCAACGTGACGCACTTGTTCCAATTGCGCGACCGCGGCGTAACGGACGTCGAGCGCGAGGTGTTCGAGTCGTCGCTGCGCAGCGCGCGCTCGACGCTCGAGGCCCTGGGCTGGCCGGCGCACGAGGCACGCGAATCGACGATGCGATTCCGTCGCCGGAACATCAAGCTCAGCGACGAAATCTATCCGCACTACAAGGACCGCGCCAAGCTGATCGCGGCCAACAAGGCGGGCCGTCAGCAGTTCGAGGAGCAGATGGCGCGCGAACGCGAGGAGCGGCAGCGGCGCTCGGGGCGCGATTGGGACCGGATCGACGAGAAGGAAAAGGCGGATTCGTAGCCCGTCCTTCCCTTCCTTTTCTTCGTCAGCCTTCCAGCCTCAACAACCGGACCGCATTGCCCTTCAATATCCCCGGCATCACCTCCGGCTTGAAGCCCGCCACTTCGAAGTCCTTCATCCAGCGGTCGGGCGTGATCAGCGGGTAGTCGCTGCCGAACAGGATGCGGTCCTTCAGCAGCGTGTTGGCGTATTGCACGAGTTGCTTCGGAAAGTACTTCGGGCTCCAGCCCGAGAGGTCGATCCACACGTTGGGCTTGTGCGTCGCCACGCTCAGCGCTTCGTCTTGCCAGGGAAAGCTGGGATGCGCCATCACGATCTGCATGTCGGGAAAGTCGATGGCCACGTCGTCCAGGTGCATCGGGTTGCTGTACTCCAGCCTGAGGCCACCGCCGCAGCGCATGCCCGAGCCGATGCCGCTGTGGCCGGTGTGAAAGATCGCCGGCAGGCCGTGTTCGGCAATCACCTCGTAGATCGGCCAGGCCATCTTGTCGTAGGGGTGGAAGGCCTGCACCGTCGGGTGGAACTTGAAGCCCTTCACGCCGTGCTCCTCGATGAGCCGGCGCGCCTCACGTGCGCCCATCTTTCCCTTGTGCGGATCGATGCTGGCGAAGGCAATCATGATGTCGCTGTTCGCTGCCGCGGCCTCGGCGATCTCCTCGTTGGGGATGCGGCGGCGGCCCATGTTCGACTCAGCGTCGACCATGAACATCACCAGCCCGATCTTCCTTTCACGGTAGTACGCCACGCTCTCGGCAATGGTCGGGCGGCCGCTCGAGCCGAAGTACTTGTCGGCGGCGCGGTCGTACTCCTCGCCGTAGTTGTCGAATGGGTTCCAGCAGCTCACTTCGGCGTGGGTGTGGATGTCGATGGCGATCAGGTTCTGGTGGTCCATGTCGTTGTCTCCAATGCGGGTAAATCCCTAGGATCCGAGGCGCTCAAATGCCTTGAATTGATTATTTATCATAACCATAATTCGACTCACACTCAAACCCGATCATGACCAATTCCGACCTTCAAATCGACATCCGCGACGACGTCGCCATCGTTCGCCTCGCGCGCGGCGCCAAGCGCAATGCGCTGTCGGACGGCCTGATCCTCGCGCTGCGCGACACCTTCGAGCAGTTGCCCTCCACCGTGCGCGCTGCGGTGCTCGATGGCGAGGGCCCGCACTTCTGCGCCGGCCTCGACCTGAGTGAGCTGAAAGAGCGCGACGCCGGCCAGGGCATGCAGCACTCGCGCCTGTGGCATGGCGCGCTTGACCTGATCCAGCACGGCCCGGTGCCGGTGGTCGCGGCACTGCACGGCGCGGTGGTCGGCGGCGGGCTCGAGCTGGCGAGCGCCTGCCACATCCGCGTGGCCGACCGCTCCACCTTCTACGCGCTGCCCGAAGGCTCGCGCGGCATCTTCGTGGGCGGCGGCGGCTCGGTGCGCATCCCCAAGCTGATCGGCGTGGCCCGCATGACCGACATGATGATGACCGGCCGCGTCTACAACGCCGAAGACGGCGAGCGCGCCAACTTCGCGCAGTACCTGGTCGACGAGGGCACCGCCTTCGACAAGGCCTTCGAACTCGCCAAGCGCATCGCCACCAACGCGCCGCTGACCAACTACGCGCTGATGCACGCGCTGCCGCGCATCGCCGAGCAGTCGGCCGACCACGGCTTCTTCACCGAGGCGCTGATGTCCGGCATCGTGCAGGCGGCGCCCGAGGCCAAGGAACGCGTGCGCGATTTCCTCGAAGGCCGCGGTGCGAAAGTGAGCAAGGGATGACCTCCATCCGTTACCGCCCGCTCGCCTTCGGCGTGACCCGCGCAGTGCTGCGCGACGGCGCGCCGGGCACGCAGTACCTGCAGGCCGAGACGCAGCTCGAGGCCTACCGTGACCGCATGACCGACCGCCTCGCGCACTGGGCCGAACACGCACCCGAGCGCACCTTCATCGCCCGCCGCGAACGGCTGGCCGACGGCAGCACGGGCGACTGGCTGCGCGTGAGCTATGCACAGGCACTGGAGGAAGCGCGCGGCATCGGACAGGCGCTGCTCGACCGCGGCCTGAACGCCGAGCGCCCGGTCGCGATCCTCAGCGAGAACGGCATCGAGCACGCGCTGCTCGCCCTCGGCTGCCTCTACGCCGGCGTGCCCTACTGCCCCGTCTCGCCGCCCTACTCGCTCGTGAGCCAGGACTTCGAGAAGCTGCGCCACGTGCTGGACACGCTCACGCCGGGCCTCGTGTTCGCCACCGACGCGGCGCGCTACGGCCGCGCCATCGAAGCCACCGTGCCGGCCGGCACCGAGGTCGTGCTCGCCGAAGGCCGGCTCGAAGGTCGCGCCAGCACCGCGTTCAACGCTCTGGCGTCGACACCCGCAACACCCGCCATCGACGCCGCGATGCGCGCGACCGGCCCCGACACCATCACCAAGTTCCTCTTCACCTCGGGCTCGACCAAGATGCCCAAGGCGGTGATCAACACGCACCGCATGTGGTGCGCCAACCAGCAGCAGCTGCGCCAGTCGATTCCCGCGCTGGGCGACGAGCCGCCGGTGCTGGTCGACTGGCTGCCCTGGAACCACACCTTCGGCGGCAACCACAACGTGGGCATCGTGCTGGACAACGGCGGCACGCTCTACATCGACGACGGCAAGCCCACACCCGCGGGCATGGCCGAGACGCTGCGCAACCTGCGCGAGATCGCGCCCACCATCTACTTCAATGTGCCGACCGGCTTCGAGGCGATCGCGAACGCGATGGAGAGCGATGCGGTACTGCGCCGCAACCTGCTGTCGCGCGTGAAGATGTTCTTCTACTCGGGCGCGGCGTTGTCGCAGCCGATCTGGGACAGCCTGCACAAGACGCAGGAAGCCGAAGTCGGCGAGCGCATCGTGATGGGCACGGGCCTTGGCATGACCGAATCGGGCCCGTTCGCGCTCTACGTGACGGGGCCCGAGGTGAAGTCCGGCGACGTGGGCCTCCCCGCGCCCGGCATCGAACTCAAGCTGATCGAGGTCGACGGCAAGACCGAGGTGCGATACCGCGGCCCCAACATCACGCCCGGCTACTGGCGCGCGCCCGAAGCCACGGCCGAAGCCTTCGACGAAGAGGGCTTCTTCTCGACCGGCGACGCGGTGAAGTGGATCGCCGACGACAACATCCACCGCGGCCTGCGCTTCGACGGCCGCATCGCCGAAGACTTCAAGCTCGCCACCGGCACCTTCGTGAGCGTGGGCCCGCTGCGCGCGAAGATCATCGCGGCCGGCGCGCCCTATGTGCAGGACGCGGTGCTGACCGGCATCAACCTGAAGGAAGTCGGCGCGCTGATCTTCCCTACGCAGAAGGTGCGACAGCTTGCCGGCCTTTCCGCCGATGCGCCGATGCAGCAGGTGCTCGAAAGCGCACCAGTGCAGGCGCACTTTCAGCAGGTGGCGAACGACCTGGCCGCGATGGGCACCGGCAGCGCCAACCGCATCGCGCGGCTGCACCTGATGGCCGAGCCGCCCTCCATCGACAAGGGCGAGGTGACCGACAAGGGCTCGATCAACCAGCGTGCCGTGCTCAAGCACCGCGCCGCACTCGCCGACGCGATGCATGCCGGCACGCTGCCTTTCACCCTCGTGCCCCGCTAGACATTCCAGGAGACAACACACATGAAGATCGAAGGACAAGCCGCCCTCGTCACCGGCGGCGCATCGGGCCTCGGCGAAGCCACCGCGCGTGAACTTGCGCGCCTGGGCGCAAAGGTCGCGGTGCTCGACCGCAACGCCGCGCTCGCCGAGAAGGTGGCGGCGGAGATCGGCGGCGTCGCCTGCACCTGCGACATCACCGACACCGAGAGCGTCACCGCCGCGCTCGACAAGGCCGCCGCGGCGCACGGCCCCGCGCGCATCCTGATGAACGTGGCCGGCATCGGCAGCGCCAAGCGCATCGTCGGCAAGGACGGCAACCCGGCGCCGCTCGAAGACTTCGTGCGCGTGGTCAACATCAACCTGATCGGCGGCTACAACATGGCGCGCCTCTTCGCGGCACGTTGCGCGAAGCTCGAAGCACTGGCCAACGGCGAGAAGGGCGTGATGCTCTTCACCGCCTCGGTCGCGGCCTTCGACGGCCAGGTGGGACAGCAGGCCTACAGCGCATCGAAGGGCGGCCTCGTCGGCATGACGCTGCCGATGGCGCGCGATCTGGCCCAACACGCCATTCGCGTGTGCACCGTGGCGCCGGGCCTCTTCGCCACGCCGCTGCTGCTGGAACTGCCCGAGGCGGTGCAGCAGTCGCTGGCCGCGTCCATCCCGTTCCCGCCGCGCCTGGGCCAGCCTTCGGAATTCGCCGAGCTCGCCTGTCACATCGTCACCAACGGCCACCTCAACGGCGAAGTCATTCGCCTCGACGGCGCCCTGCGCATGGCGCCGCGCTGATTCCAGCCCCAGCAGCAACCAGGAGACAAGACCATGACCACCCGACGCCAGTTCGTGAACATGCTCGGCGGCACAGCCGCCATCGGCGCCCTGCACCCTCTCGCCGCGCTCGCCCAGCTGGTGCAGCAGCAGGTGAAGATCTACTACGGCTTCCCGGCCGGAAGCGCCGGCGACAGCGTGGCGCGCCGCGTGGCCGACAAGGTGGGCGACACGCCCTTCACCAAGACGAACCCGGTGGTCGAGAACAAGCCCGGCGCGGGCGGGCGCATCGCGCTGGACACGCTCAAGACCTCGCCGGCCGACGGCTCGGTGCTGTGCCTCGCACAGGCCTCGGCGCTGTCGATCTATCCGCACATCTACACCAAGCTGGCCTATGCCATCCCGGATTTCGCGACGATCTCCATCGGCGCCGTGATGACGCACGGCCTGGCCGTCGGACCGATGGTGCCGGCCAGCGTGAAGACGCTGAAGGACTACATCGCCTGGGCCAAGGCCAACCCCGGCCAGGCCAGCTACGGCTCGCCGGGCGCGGGCTCCACGCCGCACTTCCTGGGCGCGCTGCTGGGCCTGAGCTCCGGCGCCGACCTGCGCCACGTGCCCTACCGCGGTTCGCTGCCCGGCATCAACGACGTGGTGGGCGGCCAGATCGCGTCGTGCATGACGCCCGCCGGCGACTGCCTGCCCTTCGCCAAGGCCGGCAAGCTGCGCGTGCTCGCCACCTCGGGGGCGCAGCGCCCAGCCTACCTGCCCGACGTGCCGACCTTCACCGAACAGGGCTTTCCGGAGATCGTGGCCGACGAGTGGTTCGGCTTCTTCGCGCCGGCAAAGACGCCCGCGCCCGTCATCAACGCCGCGAGCACCGCGATCCAGGCCGCGCTCAAGGACAAGGCCGTGTCCGACGGCCTGCTGTCGGTCGGGTTGATCACGCACGGCTCCTCGCCCGAGGAAATGAAGAAGTCGCTGCAGTCCGAGTACGAACGCTGGGGTCCGCTGGTCAAGAAGATCGGCTTCACCGCCGAGTCCTGATGCAGCTGATGGATTACCGGCCTCGCCCCGAAGACGTTCGTTTTCTCCTGAACGTGGTGCTCGATGCGCCTGCACGGCTGCAGGCGCTCGCGCCTTTCGCGGAGGTCGACGCGGCGCTGCAATCGCAGGTGCTCGAAGAGGCCGCGCGCTTTGTCGGCGAGGTGATGGCGCCGATCAATCGCGAGGGTGATGAAGTCGGCTGCCGGTTCGACAAAGGCGAGGTCTTCTCGCCGCCGGGATTTCGCGAGGCATACCAAGCCTTCGTCGACGGCGGCTGGCCCGCGCTCTCCGCCGCGACGGAAGACGGCGGCCAGGGCCTGCCCTCGGTGCTCGAAGCCGTGCTCTACGAATGGCTCAGCGCGGCGAATCACGGGCTCACGATGGCGCCCGGCCTGCTGCACGGCGCGTACGCCTGCCTCAAGCACCACGGCAACGACGAACTCAAGAGCCGCTATCTGCAGAAGATCGCGACCGGCGAATGGCTCGCCACCATGTGCCTGACCGAAGCACACGCGGGCAGCGACCTCGGCCAGGTGCGCACGCGCGCCATGCTGCAGGCCGACGGCAGCTTGCGGGTGAGCGGCGGCAAGATCTTCATCTCGGGCGGCGAGCACGACCTGACGCCGAACATCGTCCATCTCGTGCTGTGTCGGCTGCCCGACGCACCAGCGGGACCGAAGGGCCTGTCGCTCGTGCTCGTGCCCAAGCTGCTGCCCGATGGCGCTCGCAATGCCGTGCACTGCGAGCGCATCGAGGAAAAGATGGGGCTGCACGGCAGCCCGACCTGCTCGATGCGTTTCGACGATGCCACTGGGTGGCTGGTCGGCGAGGCGGGCCGCGGCCTCGCCGCGATGTTCGTGATGATGAATTCGGCGCGCCTGCACGTGGCGCTGCAAGGCATCGGCCTGCTCGATGCCGCCTGGCAGAAAGCCGACGCCTACGCGGCCGAGCGCCGCCAGATGCGCGCGCCGGGCACTGTGCCCGCAAGCCGGGGCACGGAAGCGGCCGACCTGATCGCCGAGCACCCCGCCATCCGCCGCATCCTGGACACGCAACGCGCCTGGATCGACGGCGCGCGCACGCTGGCGTATCGCAGCGCGCTGATGCTCGACGTGGCCGCGCACGACGCCGCCCCCAAGGCCCGCGAGCGCGCGCAGCGCTGGTGCTCGCTGGTCACGCCGGTGCTCAAGGCGGCCTGCACGCACCAGGCGTTCCATGGCGCGAGCGAATGCCTGCAGGTGTTCGGCGGCCACGGCTATGTGCGCGAATGGGGCATCGAGCAGGTCGTGCGAGACGCGCGCGTGACGATGATCTACGAGGGCACCAACGAGATCCAGGCCATCGACCTGCTGGTGCGCAAGGTGCTGCCCGACGGCGGCGCCGCAATGTCGGCCGTGCTGCTCGAACTGCGCGACACGCTCGATGCATCGCGCGAGGCCGATGCCGACGTGCAGCGCCGGCTCGCGCAACTGCGCTACCTGGGCACCACCATCGCGATGTCCGCCCATGCCAACCCCGTGCTGCCGTACGAGGTGGCCGACGACTACCTGCGGGTGGTGATGCTCACGATGATGGCCTGGGCCTGGGCGCGCATCGAGGCGGCGGACGACAGCGCCTCGGCGGGCCACGCCGGTCGGGTGCGTTCGGCGGCCGCCTTCCGCCGCTGGGTGCTGCCCGAGTTCGAGATGCGGCTGGGCATCGTCAAGCGCACCTGCGAGGGCCTGGCGCTTTCGCACGCCGCGGCGGCGGAAGGTGTCGCGCGGTAGGTGCGTGGCATCGCCACGGGCGGTTACGCTCGGGGCCATGCCTGCTCCCGCGAAAAAAAACTCCCCCAAGAACGAGCCCGTGGCGTCCGCATCGAACCGCTCGGACCGGCTCGATGCCCGCGTGCTCGAAACCCTGGTCGGCTACAACGCCCGCCGCGCCTGGCTGATCATCAGCGGCGTCTTCTCGGAGCGCATGGCGCCCTACGGGCTCAAGCAGATCGATTTCTCGGTGCTCTCGCTGCTGGCGCACAACCCGGGCGCCACCTCGCGGCAGCTGTGCACCACGCTCGACATCCTGCCGCCCAACCTCGTGAGCCTGGTGGCCACGCTGGACAGCCGGGGGCTCATCGAGCGCAAGCCGCATCCGCACGACGGCCGCGCGGTGGGGCTGCATCTCACCGCCGACGGGGAAGCGCTGGTGCGGGAAGCCGAGCAGACCGTGGTGCAGCTGGAGTCAGATGCCAGCGCCCAGCTCACGGTGCGCGAGCGCGAGACGCTGATCAAGCTGCTGCAGAAGATCTATCTCTGATCCCTGAGATCGCGGGCAGGCGCTAGAGCCCCCGCTCGACCATGTCGATCAGGCGCTGCCCGAGCGCCTGCGTGGTCTCCGCATCGAGCGTACGCAGCGGCCCGTGGATGATGAGCAGGGCCAGCCCGTGCACCGCCGACCACGCGAGGTATTCGGCATTCGGGCGCCGCGCCGGGTCGAGCACGCCGGCGTCCACCAGCCGGTCGATCGCCGCGCCCAAGAGCTGGAACGGGCCCATGCCGCTCGCCCCCGCGGCCGTGGGGCCCACTTCGCCCTCGCCTTCTTCGGTGATCACGAACGCCGTGCGGAACAGGCCCGGCTCGGCCTGCGCGAACCGCAGGTAGGCCGTTCCGATGGCGCGCACCTGCGCGCGGGCGAAGTCGGCGGGCGGCTGGTCGAAATGCAGCACGGCCAGTTCCGACTCCATCGCCTTGGCGGCGGCCGAAAGTGCCGCGCCGCGCACTGCCAGCAACAGTTCCTGCCGGCTGCCGAAATGCCGGTACGCCGCGTTGGGCACCACGCCCGCGCGCCGCGTGGCCTCGCGCAGCACCACCGCGTCCGGGCCGCCGTCGCGCGCCAGTTCGACGCCCGCCTCCAGCAGCGCCCGGCGCAGATCACCGTGGCGGTAGGTGCTGCGGGCGGGCGGCAGGCTTTCGGGGACGTTGTTCAGCTTCATTGCAATTCCATGTGGACACTGTCCATTATCCCTGCTATTCTTTGTGGACGGTGTACACAAAGTAGTTCCATCGTATTCGCGCAGAACCCGATGCGCATCCTCGAAACCTCGATAGCCCAAAGGAAATGCCATGAAAGTCCAGTCTTACCTGTCCTTCGAAGGCCGTTGCGACGAAGCCATCGCCTTCTACAAGAAGGCGATCGGCGCCGAAGTCGTCCAGCTCATGCACTACAGCGATGCGCCCGCCGATGCCGGCATGGAAAAAGGCGACGGCTGCGCCGGCGCCATGCCCAGCCCCGAGAAGGTGATGCACTCCGTGATCCGCGTCGGCGAAACCGAGCTGATGTTCTCCGACGGCCGCTGCTCGGGCCAGGCGGAGTTCAAGGGGATCATGCTGTCGATCACCGCCTCCACCGATGCCGACGCCCGCAAGTGGTTCGATGCACTGGCCGATGGCGGCCAGGTCATGCAACCGCTGATGCCGACCTTCTTCACCTCCAGCTTCGGCATGCTCACCGACCGCTTCGGCGTGGGCTGGCTGATGGTGGTGGACGCCGCGAAGTAATCCATCGCCATCGCCCTGCACGCCTTGCCCCCAGGAGTCCCTTCATGTTCAAGAAAATCGTCCTCGTCATCCTCGCGCTGATCGCGATCGTGCTGATCTATGCGGCTACCCGCCCTGACACTTTCCGCGTGGAGCGCACCGCGCGCATCGTTGCGCCGGCCGAGAAGATCTTTCCGCTGATCAACGACTTCCACCGCTGGGGCGAATGGTCGCCCTACGAGAAGCTGGACCCGGCCATGAAGCGCACCTTCGGCGGCGCACCGGCCGGCCAGGGCGCTACCTACGCCTGGGAAGGCAACGACAAGGCGGGCGCGGGCAAGATGGAAATCGCGCAATCGACGCCGTCCTCGAAGGTCGCGATCAAGCTGGATTTCATCAAGCCCTTCGAAGGCCACAACATGGCCGAGTTCACGCTGCAGCCACAGGGCGACGCCACGCAGGTCACCTGGGCCATGTCCGGCCCGAGCCCCTACATCGCCAAGCTCATGGGCATCTTCTTCAACATGGACCAGATGATCGGCAAGGATTTCGAAGCAGGCCTTGCCAACCTCAAGACGACCACCGAAAAGTAACCAATCCAAAGGAAACCACCATGTCCCCCATCCACGCCTACCTCACCTTCGACGGCAACGCGCAGGAAGCCATGCGCTTCTACGAAAAGACCCTCGGCGGCACCATCCAGATGATGATGACCATCGGCGAAGCGCCCGACACCGAGCAGATGCCGGCCGACGTCAAGAAGCGGATCATGCATGCCTCGCTCGCCTACGGCGAGGGCATGCTCATGGCCTCCGACACCATGCCCGGCCAGCCTTACGAAGGCATGAAGGGCTTCGGCGTTGCGCTCACCCTCGAGACCGTCGCCGAAGCGCGCCGCGTGTTCGATGCCTTCGCCGAAGGCGGCACCGTCGCCATGCCCTTCGAGAAGACCTTCTGGGTCGAAGCCTTCGGCATGGTGACCGACCGCTTCGGCACCCCCTGGCTCATCAACGGCGGCAAGCCGCTGGTCTAAAAAACAGAACGCCGCATCCGCGGCTTTTTCAGGAACCCACCCCATGACCGACACACTCGACAACCGGAAGCGCTGGCTCGCATTGATGGTGCTCTGCCTCGGCGTCCTGATGATCGTGCTCGACACCACGATCGTGAACGTGGCATTGCCCTCGATCCGCACCGACCTCGGCTTCACCGAGACCTCGCTCGTGTGGGTGGTGAATGCCTACATGCTGACCTTCGGCGGCTTCCTGTTGCTGGGCGGACGGCTCGGCGACCTGTATGGCCACCGCAAGCTCTTCCTGATCGGCCTCGTGCTCTTCACCGTCGCCTCGCTGGCCTGCGGCCTTGCCAACTCACAGGTGCTGCTGGTCGCCGCGCGTGCGGTGCAGGGGCTGGGCGGCGCGGTGGTCTCGGCCGTCTCGCTCTCGCTGATCATGAATCTCTTCACCGAACCGGCCGACCGCGCGAAGGCGATGGGCGTCTACGGCTTCGTCTGCGCAGGCGGCGGGAGCATCGGCGTGCTGCTGGGCGGCCTGCTCACGAGTTCGCTGAGCTGGCACTGGATCTTCCTGGTGAACCTGCCGATCGGCGTGGCGGTGTACGCGCTCTGCGTGGCGCTGCTGCCCAATGCGCGCGGCCAGGCGCATGGCGAGAAGCTCGACGTGGCCGGCGCGGTCACCGTCACGCTGTCGCTCATGCTTGCGGTGTACGGCGTGGTCAACGGCAACGAGGCCGGCTGGGGTTCCACGCAAACGCTGGGCCTGCTCGGCGCGGCCGTGGTGCTGCTGGCCACCTTCATCGCCATCGAGGCGCGCGTGCAGCACCCGCTGATGCCGCTCGGTCTCTTTCGCCTGCGCAGCGTGTCGGTCGCCAATGTGGTGGGCGTGCTGTGGGCCGCGGCAATGTTCGCGTGGTTCTTCATCTCGGCGCTCTACATGCAGCTGGTGCTGAACTACACGCCGATGCAGATCGGCCTCGCGTTCCTGCCGGCCAACATCATCATGGCGGTGTTCTCGCTCGGCCTCTCGGCCAAGCTGGTGATGCGCTTCGGCATCCGCAAACCGCTCGCCGCCGGCTTGTGGCTCGCGGCCATCGGCCTCGCACTCTTCGCACGCGCACCGGTCAACGGCAGCTTCGTCATCGACGTGCTGCCCGGGATGATGCTGCTCGGCCTGGGCGCAGGCATGGCGTTCAACCCGGTGCTGCTGGCGGCCATGAGCGAAGTCGACCCGGCCGATTCGGGCCTCGCCTCGGGCGTGGTCAACACCGCCTTCATGATGGGCGGCGCACTCGGCCTCGCCGTGCTGGCCAGCGCGGCTGCGGCGCGCACCGGCTCGATGGACGCGGCCGGCGCGCAGATGCCGCTCGCGCTCACCGGTGGCTACAACCTTGCATTTCTCGTCGGCGCCGTGTTCGCGGCACTGGCGGGCTTGATCGGGGCCTTGCTGCTTCGCACCGCACCGCCGGCGCAAACGCAGAACAACGAAGAAGCGGCACCCCGCGGGGCGGCGAGCGAATCGGCGTCGTGATGAGAACGACGCCATGCAGCCGCCGCTGTTTTTCCTTCAACGGTTCTATCTTTCATTCAGGAGATCTCCCATGGCCCGCTATGTAGACGGTTTCATCGTTGCCATTCCCACCAAGAACGTCGAGGCGTATCGCAAGCTCGCACGCAAGGCCGGCAAGGTCTGGATGGAGTACGGCGCGCTCGAATACGTGGAGTGCATCGCCGACGACGTAAAGCCCGGCAAGCTCACCTCGTTTCCGCAGAGCGTGAAGCTCAAGGCCGACGAGACCGTGGCCTTCTCGTGGATCGTCTACAAGTCGCGCAAGCACCGCGACACGATCAACGCGAAGGTGATGGCCGACCCGCGCATCGCGTCGATGGACCCGAAGACCATGCCGTTCGACGGCAAGCGGATGATCTTCGGCGGCTTCAAGTCCATCGTCGAACTCTGACCCGACGCACAGGCCTCAGGCGATGAATCCGTCATAGACGAGCTTGAGGCCGGTCAACAACATTCCGAGGTACACGAAGCGATAGAACCACGTCGCGTCGATACGCCTCGCGATGCGGATGCCCACCCACACGCCGAGCGGCGCGAGCGGCATCAGCGCCACCGAGGTGGCCAGCGTGCGGAAGTCGATGAGGCCGAGCCACGCGTAGGGAATCCACTTGCTGAGATTCACCACGAAGAAGAAATACGCCATCGTGGCCGTGAACACCACCGGCTTGAGCCTGAGCGGAATCACGTAGGCATTGATCGGCGGGCCGCCCGCATGGGCGATGAAGCTCGTGAAGCCCGACACCACCGTGAGCGCCGCGCCCACGCCGCGCGAGGGCAGCGGATCGTCGGGCTTGGGCGGAAACACAAGCCGCTGCGCCAGGAACAGCAGCGTGAACACGCCCACGATGCCCGCCACCGTGTGCGCCGACAGCACGCGGAACAGCAGCGTGCCGACCACCGTGCCGATCAGGCCGAACGGAATCAGGAACTTGAGCAGCGATCGGTCGAAGTCGCGCCGGAACGCGGCGAGCCCCAGCACGTCCATCAGCAGCAACAGCGGCATGAGGATCGCCGCTGCCTGCGGCACCGTGACCGCGAGCGCCATCAGGGGCACCGCGAGCGAACCGAAGCCGGCGCCGAAGCCGCTCTTGCTGATGCCGAGCAGCAGCACGGCGGGAATGGCGACCGCATAGAAATGCGGGTCGGTGATGAGGGGGAAGGCCATGGGGTGTGACGGAGCGCAGAAAAAAGCCCGCCGTCAGGGGCAGGCTTTGCGAGCGTAGCAGGCCCGGGCCTGATGCTTCAGGCGGGCTGCTTCAGCGGATTGAGCACGAAGTCGAAGTCCAGGCGCCAGCGGCCGTTGTCCTGCTGCTTCCACGGCGCGACCAGCGACTGGCGCACCGCGAACACCGCGTCGGAATCGAGCCACTGGTCGCCCTCGCGGAACACATGGGTGATGAGGTTTTCGTAGCCCGGCGCCTCGATCTTGAAATGCAGGTGCGCGGGCCGCCACGGATGGCGTTTCGTCGCACGCAGCAGATCGCCCACGGGGCCGTCGACCGGAATCGGATAGGCCTCGGCCAGCACGCTGCGAAAGTGCAGTGCGCCATCGGCCCCGGTGCGCAGGCGGCCGCGGTTCTCGGCATGGTCGAGCCCTGCGTGCTGCACGTCGTAGTGGCCGCCCTCGTCGGCCTGCCACACATCGACGATCGCACCGGCCACCGGCTCGCCGTCGAGCCCGCGCACCGTGGCGTACACATCGCAGGGCACGCCCGCGGCGCCGTTGGCCACGTCGTCGCCGTGCTCGTACTCGGGCGCGCCTTCGACGTAGAAGGGCCCGAACACGGTGGCCTCGGTGCAGCCGGCCGGCTTGCTGTTGTTCATCGCGATGGTGAGCATCGAGAGGCCCAGCACGTCCGACAGCAGGATGAACTCCTGGCGCTTGTCGTCGCACATCTGGCCGGTGGCGGTGAGGTACTGGATGCCCTGGAACCACTCGGCTTCGGTGAGCTTCACCTCGCGCGCGAAGGCGTGCAGGTGCTGCACGAGGCTGGTCAGGATCTCGTGCAGCCGCGGATCGGGCGTGTCGGCGAGGCGCGCGAGCACGGCCTGGGTGACGTTGTCCTGGTTGAGGTTGCGCATCGTGGCTGTCTCCTTGTCTTGCCGTCGCTGTGTGTGTTGTCTGTCTTCGGGGTGCTGCGGACTGTAGGCCGCGCGCCGCATGCCCGAAAGCGCCATGGCGCAAATGATTTTTCCGCCCAGCGGAACGGTCGAGGCATCGGCAACCGCGCATCGCCATTCGACGCAGCGGGCGTTCCGGAAAGAAAGTGCTCCGCGTTACGTAACGAACCGCGAAAGCAGCCCGTCGCATGGGCCGGCCCCTGCCGCACGAAGTGCGGGAAAACCTTTTCAAATCAATCACATAGCCTGGTTGCAACCAGCGCGGCGAAGGCCTGGTGCAGAGGCGGCACGCATGTTGCGCTTCGTGGGTACTTATTACACGAGGAGGTCGCCATGACCACAACCACCCAAGCCTCCGTCGGCTCGATTCCGACAGTTGCCGACATCGCGGCGCCCGTGGTCCTGGCCCAGGCCAGCGCCACACCGATCGCGCCCATGGGTGCGGCCGCCACGACAGCGGCGCCCTCCGCGCCCGCGAGCCTCGGCTCGCTGTCCAACGCCACGCCGGGCACGGTGGTCATCCGCGACGGCGTGCGGATTCCGGTGGACGGCAGCCAGAGCCTGATGGCCGGCGACCGCGTGATCGTTCCCGACGGCGGCCATGCCAACGTGCTGTTCCCCGGCTCGACGACCAACAAGGCACCGCTCGCGGGTGTGTTCGAAGGCGGCACCGATGCCACCATCGGCTCGACCAAGCTGGCCGGCGGCCTGGAGCAGGTGAATGTGGATGTGGCCTCCGGCAACCTTGAAGTCACGCCGGCCGACAGCGATGCGGATGCCGCCGCCGTGGCCGTGACCAAGAAGGCCGCGGGCGGCAGCGGCATCGGGCTGGGTGAATTCGCGCTAGGCGCGCTGGGCGCAGTTGCCCTCGGCGCCGCATTGAGCGGCGGTGGCGACGGCGGCGGTGGTGTTTCCTTCCTCGCTCCGGGCGTCGGCGAAGGCGACGCGGACGCCGATGCGGATGCAGATGCCGACGCGGATGCGGACGGAGATGCGGATGCAGACGCCGATGCCGATGCGGACGCAGATGCGGATGCCGACGCAGATGCAGACGCCGATGCGGATGCCGACGCGGACGCTGACGCAGATGCCGATGCGGACGCCGATGGAGACCACCTGCTCGATCCAGGCGATGGCGCCGTCGGCCATCTGGTCGGCGCGCTGGACGACCTCCTCGGCCTGGGTGGCGGAAGCGCCGCGGCCGCGGCCCGGGCTGCTTCCAGTTCGTCCGGCACGCTGGCATCGCTGATGCCCACGGTCGATGGCCTGACGGATCTGGTGGACAACGTGCTCTCGCCGATCGCGGGCAACGAGTTCACGGCCAACGACCCGAACGAATTCGACCCGGTCGACAACGCCGCTGAAAACCTGCTCGTCGACATCGGCGGCGTGCTGACCCCCGTGGTCGACGGCCTGCTGGGCAACGGCCTGACGGATGCGCTGGTCGACTCGCTGATCGGCCAGGTCGACTACCTGACCGATGCGCTCGGCAACATCCTGGAGAACGTGCTGGGCAGCGAAGGCCTGCTCGGCGGCGTGACCACCGGCCTCGGCATCGACGGCCTCGTGGACGGTTTGATCGGCGACGACGGCGTGGTCGGCCAGGTGCTCGAAGGCCTGCTGGGCGATGACGGTTTGCTCGGCGGACTCTTGGGCGACGACGGTCTGGTCGGGCAACTGCTGGGCGACGACGGCTTGCTGGGCGGCCTGCTTGGCGGTGAAGGCGGTCTCCTCGGCGGCGTGCTCGGTGACGACGGCCTGCTGGGCGGTTTGCTCGGCGGTGAAGGCGGTCTCCTCGGCGGCGTTCTCGGCGACGACGGCCTGCTGGGCGGTTTGCTCGGCGGTGAAGGCGGCCTCCTCGGCGGCGTGCTCGGTGATGACGGCCTGCTGGGCGGCTTGCTCGGCGGTGAAGGCGGCCTCCTCGGCGGCGTGCTCGGTGACGACGGCCTGCTGGGCGGCTTGCTCGGCGGTGAAGGCGGTCTCCTCGGCGGCGTTCTGGGTGACGGCGGCCTCCTCGGCGGCGTGCTCGGTGACGACGGCTTGCTGGGCGGTCTGCTCGGCGGTGACGGCGGTCTCCTCGGCGGTTTGCTCGGTGACGACGGCCTGGTGGGTGGCCTGCTTGGCGAAGACGGACTCGTTGGCGGTCTGCTCGGCGGCGATGGCGCACTTGCCGGCCTGCTCGGCAGCGAAGGGCTCTCCGGTGGACTGCTCGGCGAGGGTGGACTCGTGGACGGCCTGCTCGGACCCGACGGCGTGGTTGGCAACCTGCTGAGCGACGGACCGCTGGGCGGCTTGCTCGGCGGCGAGGGCGGCCTCCTCGGTGGTCTGTTGGGTGATGACGGCCTCCTGGGCGGTCTGCTCGGCGGGGACGGCGGTCTTCTCGGCGGCGTGCTCGGTGACGACGGCCTGCTGGGTGGATTGCTTGGAGGCGATGGCGGCCTGCTCGGCGGTGTGCTGGGCGGCGAAGGCGGTCTCCTTGGCGGCCTGCTGGGTGATGACGGCCTGTTGGGCGGCCTCCTGGGTGGCGACGGTGGCCTCCTCGGCGGCGTACTCGGCGAAGACGGCATCGTCGGCGGCCTGCTCGGCGGCGACGGCGGTCTCCTTGGCGTCGTAATCGGCGAAAACGGCATCGTCGGTGGTCTGCTCGGCGGTGAAGGCGGGCTTCTCGGCGGTGTACTCGGCGAAGACGGCATCGTCGGCGGCCTGCTGGGCGGTGACGGTGGTCTTCTCGGCGGCGTGCTTGGCGAAAACGGCATCGTCGGCGGCCTGCTCGGTGGCGACGGCGGCCTCCTCGGTGGCGTGCTCGGCGAGAACGGCATCGTCGGCGGCCTGCTGGGCGGCGACGGTGGTCTCCTCGGCGGCGTACTCGGCGAAGACGGCATCGTCGGTGGCCTGCTGGGTGGCGACGGTGGTCTCCTCGGCGGCGTACTCGGCGAGAACGGCATCGTCGGTGGCCTGCTCGGCGGCGACGGCGGTCTCCTCGGCGGCGTACTCGGCGAGAACGGCATCGTCGGTGGCCTGCTCGGCGGCGACGGCGGTCTTCTCGGCGGCGTGCTTGGCGAAGACGGCATCGTCGGCGGCCTGTTGGGCGGCGACGGCGGTCTGCTCGGCAGCGTGCTCGGCCAGGACGGCCTCGTCGGCAATCTGCTCGGCGGCTTGCTGGGCGGCAACAGCCCGGCGGCCAACATCCTGGAGCCGGTCTCGGCGGTCACCGATGCCATCGAGCCGATCGCCGCCAGCGCGACGCACGCGGTATCTGGTGCCGCATCGCCGGTGACCGACATCCTGGCCGGCGCGGGCTCGACCCTCGCGCCTGTGACCACCGTGGTGGAAGGTGTCGGGCACGCGGTCACCCCGCTGGTGACCGAGGTCGTGACCCCGATCACCAGCCTGGTCGACCACGCGGTGTCGCCGGTGACGAACATCCTGCACGGCCTGCTGGGCTGATCCAGCCGCGCCGAAGCGAACGGCATGGAACAAGGAGGGGCCGGCAACGGTCCCTCTTTTTTTTCGGCTGGGCTTCAAGCCCGTGCCGTCGCGCCGGGCTGAACAGCCCCCATAGAATCGCCGGCTCGGTAACGCTTGGGCCCCACGGTCGATCCCCCGGATCGAGCGACACAAGACAACAAGCCCCTCGGAGACACACACCCGCCATGGACCGCTGGACCGAAATCGCCCTGCTCGTGCAGATCGCCGATGCCGGCAGCCTGAGCCGCGCGGCCGAGGCGCTGGGCCTCTCGAACGCCGCCGCGAGCCGCCACCTGAGCGCGCTCGAAGCCCGGCTCGGCGCGCGGCTGGTGGAGCGCAACACGCGGCGCCTGTACCTCACCGACACCGGCCGCGAGTTCTGCACACGCGCCAAGACCATCCTGGCCGACCTGGCCGATGCCGAGTCGACGGTGAACGCCACCGCGCTCAACCCGACCGGCGTGCTGCGCGTCACCGCCTCGCTCTCGTTCTCGATCCACCACATCGCGCCGCTGCTGCGCGACTACACGCAGCGCTACCCGGGCGTGACGGTGCATGTGGAAGCGGCCAACCGCTACTTCGACCTGATCGACAACAACATCGACGTGGCGATCCGCACGCGCGAGTTCGAACCCGATTCGAACGTCACGATCCGCCGGCTGGGCGAGACGCGGCGCGTCCTCGCGGCGTCGCCGCGCTACTTTGCGCAGCACGGTTTTCCGAAGACGCTGGACGACCTGAAGCAGCACAAGCTGCTGATCTACACCCACGCCAACAACCCGAACGAGCTGCGCTTCACCCGCAAGGGCGAGACGCACACGGTGTCGGTGGCAGGCCTGCTCGAATCGAACGACGGCCAGGTGCTGCGCGCCGCCGCGCTCGACGGCATGGGCATCCTGGTGCAGCCGACCTACATCGTCTATGAAGACATCGTGGCCGGCCGCCTGGTGCCCACGCTGGACGACTGGGACCTGCCGCACCTGACGATCAACCTGGCCTACCCGAGCCGCAAGCACCTGTCGGCGAAGGTGCGCAGCTTCATCGATTTCATGGCCGCTCATTTCCAGAAAATGGACTATGAGCGCAAGTGGACCAGCCACTTCGGCGCCCACTGACCCGGCCTTTCAGCAAAAGATGTGCGTAAACGCACATCCCGCTTTCCGGCAGCTCCGCACACTGGAACCGCAACCGCCGCACTCCGTGGCGGACCCTTCCTTTTTCAAGCTCCAAGGATCTGCCATGAACACCGCAACCGCCAACACCTCGCGTGCGCCGATCGCATCGTCGTCGCTCGCATCCCCCTCACCCGCCGCCTTGGACGATGCCGGCAAGCTGCTGCTGCGCGTGACCATCGGCGTGCTCGTGCTGCTGCACGGCATCTTCAAGCTCTCGGCCGGCGTGGGCTTCATCGGCGGCATGCTGGCCAAGGCGGGCCTGCCGGGCGGGCTGGCCTACCTCGTGTACGTGGGCGAGATCGTGGCGCCGCTGCTGATGCTCGCCGGCTTCTGGACGCGCGCCGCCGCCGGCGTGGTCGTCATCAACATGCTGGTGGCCTTCGGCCTCGTGCACATGGCCGACCTGTTCGCGCTGGGCAAGCAAGGCGGCTGGGCGCTGGAACTGCAGGGCCTGTACCTGTTCGGCGCGCTGACCGTGGTGCTGCTGGGTGCGGGACGCTTCAGTGTCGGCGGGACGAACGGACGCTGGAACTGATCCGGAAGCTCCGCCTCAATCGCCTCGCACCTGCGAGACCATCGATTCGAGGCGGGCGGCATCGGCCACCAGCAAGGCCTTGCCGTCCTTGCGCAGCACGCCGCTGCGCACCAGCACATTGAGCTCGCGGGTCACCTGCTCGCGGTTGGTGCTGATCTGGCTGGCCAGCGCCGCATGCTTGGGGGCCGGCTCCAGCCGGGCCTCGTTGCCCTCGACGCCGGCGGCACGCGCAAGCCGCAGCAGCTCGGCATGCAGCCGGTTCTGCACGCCGAGCGTGCTCAGGTCGATCACGCGTTCGGAGAGCTGGCGCACCAGCGAGGCCAGCCGCTGCATCACCCGCTCGGCCACCAGCGGCTCATCGCGCAAGAGGGCCATGAAGGCGGAGCGGTCGAGGCTGGCGACCACGCTGGGCTCCAGCGTCACCACGTCGGCGGAGCGCGGGCCGCCGTCGATGGCGGCGATGTCGCCGAAGTACTGGCCGGCCTCGGCATCGCGGAAGGTGACCTGCCGGCCGTTGGCCGAATAGGTCGTCACCCGCACCCGGCCCGAGACCAGCAGGAACACCTCGCCCTGCTGCTCGGCGCGCAGGAGCAGCGGCTTGCCCGCCTCCACGCTGTGCCACAGGCACTGCTGGGCGAGCAGGTCCAGGCGCTGGTCGGAGAGGCCTTCGAGCAGCGCGATCTGGCGCAGCGCGAGGCTGGAGCGGGGGGTAGGTTGGGGTGTGGCCATGCCGGTCGGTGGGGGCGCGCGCATTATGCTCGGGTGCCGCTTCGAACCCGTTCATGGACAGACGTTCCCCGCCACCCCCTTCCTCCCCCTTTTCGCTGAGACCGCCCACACGGCGCAATCTCCGCTGGGCGAGCGGGCTGGTGCTGATGGGCTACGTGACGCTTCACCTGCTGAACCATTCGCTGGGCATCTATTCCTTCGACCTCGCCGAGAGCGTGCTGCGCGTGGCGCAGCGGTTCTGGCACAGCCTGCCGGGCACGGTGCTGCTCTATGGCGCGGCCTTCACGCACCTGGCGCTGGCCGTCGTCGCCCTGTGGGAGCGGCGCACCTTGCGCATGCCGCCGCTGGAGGCCCTGCGTGTGCTGCTGGGCTTTGCGCTGCCACTGCTCATCGCCACCCATCTGACGGCCATACGCGGCGCCTACGAGGCCTACGGGATCGAGGGCTCCTATGTGCGCGTGGTCTGGGGTCTCTGGAGCCTGCCGGGCGCGGCCGCGCAGTTCAGCCTGATGCTCGCGGCCTGGAGCCACGGCTGCCTCGGCCTGCACTTCGCGCTGCGGGCGCAGCCCGTGTACCGGCGCTTTTCGTACCTGCTGCTGGCCATCGCGGTGGTGCTGCCACTCACGGCGGCAATGGGGTTCATCTCGATCGGGCGCGAGTTCCAGTGGACCGGCGTGCCGACCGTGCCGGTGCCGACGCCCGCGCAAGGGCAGGCGCTGGACGGAGCCGAGCAGAGCCTCAAGTGGCTCTATGTGCTGGCGCTGCTCGCGCTGCTCTCGGCGCGCTGGGGGCGCAACTGGTTTGCGCGCCTGTCGCGCCAGCCATCCATCGCGCTGCGCTACCCCGACCGCACGGTGCAGGTGCCGCGCGGCTGGAGCGTGCTGGAGGCGAGCCGCTCGCACGGCATCGCGCACGTGTCGATCTGCGGTGGACGCGCGCGCTGCTCCACCTGCCGCGTGCGCGTGGTCGGCGCGCCCGAACACGTCGGCGAGCCGGGTCGCGACGAACAGCGCACGCTCGAACGCGTGCGCGCGCCGGCCGACGTGCGGCTGGCCTGCCAGCTGCGCCCGCACGGCGACATCGAGGTCACGCCGCTGTTCGCGCCGCTGCCCAACGAGGGCCGGCCCGCGCCGGTCGGCAGCTTCGGGCGCGAGCGCGACGTGGCCATTCTTTTCGTCGACCTCAGGCGCTGGTCGGGTCTGTCGGAGCGGCAGTGGCCCTTCGACCTCGCCTATGTGCTCGACCGCTACTTCGCCACTGTCGGCGCGGCTGTGCGCGAGAGCGGCGGCGTGCCCAACCAGTTCATCGGCGACAGCGTGATGGCGATCTTCGGGCTCGAGACCGACCTGCCTACCGCATGCCGGCAGGCACTGCACGCGACCACGCTGATCGCCCAGCGCATGGACGCGTGGAGCGAAGGCTTCGAGGCGCAGTTCGGCCAGCGCCTGGAGTTCGGCATGGGCCTGCATGCGGGGCGCGCGGCGGTCGGCGAGGTGGGTTACCTGGAGACCACCACCTTCACCGCGATCGGCGAAGTGGTGAACACCGCGAGCCGCCTGCAGGACCATTCGAAGACGGCCGCATCGCGCCTTGTCGTCTCGCTGTTCGCGGCACAGCAGGCCGGTGTTGCGGACGCGATGGGTGCGCCCGAAGCGCTCACCGTGCGAGGTCGTTCCGAGCCGCTTGAAGTGCTGTATCTGCAACCCGCGACCCTGCCCTTGTAGTTGACGAAAGCGGTGCGCAAACGCACAGCGCGAACCACGATGCGGTTTCACACTGCATCCCGTGGCAACGACGAATGTCCGCCGACCACACAGTCAGCCAAAAGGACCCTCCTCATGAACACCAAGCAACTCCTCTCCATCTCCGCCGTCGCTCTCGCCATGCTCGGCGCAGCAGGCGCGCACGCCGAAACCTACGAAGGCGTGCACTCCATCACCTCGCAGGCCAGCCGCGCCGACGTGCGCGCCGAAGCCGTGGCGGCCGCGCGCAGCGACAACCCCTACGCCGATGGCGCCAATTCGGGCCCGGCCCAGGTGATCGCTTCGTCGACCAGCCGCGCCGCGGTCCGCGCCGAAGCCGTTGCCGCCGCGCACAGCGACAACCCGTACGCCGAAGGCGCTTCCTCGGGCTTGGCCCCGATCGTCGCCAGCACCGTCGACCGTGCCGCGGTGCGCGCAGCCGCCCGCGCTGCCGCCCGTGGCGATGCACTGCCGCTGTAAGCGGTTCGCAGCACCCGCCTGCTTCGGCGGGCTCTCACATCCAGGCCGGCCCTTGCGAAAGCGGGAGCCGGTTTTTTGATGCAAGCCGGGCGCCAGGAAACAGCTGCTCAGGGCCGCACACCTTCCCACGCGTTCTGCAGCAAGGCACGGATCGCATCGCGCTCCAGCGGACGCGGATTGGGGTACTGGTTCGTGAGCGCATGCGCGCAGGCGACGTCGAGATCCGATTCCTTCATGCCGATGTCGCGCAATGCGACCGGCGCGCCGTTGTCGCGCGCGAGGTCGAACACCGCCTGCGCCGCATTGCTTCCCCCCAGCGCCTTCGCGATGCGCGCCATGGCTTCGGGCGCCGCTGCCGCGTTGTAGGCGAGCGCGTGCGGCAGCACGATGGTGTGCGTCTCCGCATGCGGCAGGTTGAAGCTGCCGCCCAGCGTGTGGCACAGCTTGTGGTGCAGCGCCATGCCGACGTTGCCCAGCACGGTGCCGCACAACCATGCGCCATAGAGCGCATCGCTGCGCGCGCCCGCATCCTGTGCCGAGGCGCGGATCGCGGGCAGTGCGCGGCCCAGCGCGGCGATGCCTTCCTGGGCCATCAGGTCCATGATCGGGTTCGCATCGGTGGCGTAGAGCCCTTCGGCTGCGTGCGCGATGGCGTTGATGCCGCTCGTCACGCTCATTCCAACGGGCAGGGTCAGCGAGAGCTCGGGGTCGTAGATCACAGTGCGCGGCAGCACCTTGAAGTCCTTGCCGGTCTTCTTCATGCCGGCCTCGGTGATGCCGTAGATCGGCGTCATCTCGGAGCCTGCGTAGGTGGTCGGGATCGCGAGGATCGGCAGGCCCGAGTCGAGCGCGATGGCCTTGCCCAGGCCCGTGGTCGAGCCGCCGCCGATGGCCACGGCGCAGTCGGCGCCCAGGCGTTGCGCCACCTCCCGCGCTTCGCGCGCAGTCTCGATGGGCACATGCATCACGGCCCGGTCGAACACGCCGGCCGCGTGTGCGCCCAGCATGTCGGCGATGCGTTCGGCCTGCGGGCGCTGTTCGGGTGTGGAGAGCACCAGCGCACGCCGCGCGCCGAGCGCATCGATCTCGCGTGCCAGGTGCTGCAGCGACCCCGCACCGAAGACCACGCGCTGGGGAACGCTGTTGTAGACGAAGGATTGGACAGGCATCGCTCGATCTTTCAGTAAAAGGTGCGGGCGAGTGTCTACCCGCCTTGCGGGTCGTTCAACCGTGCGGGTGGAAAGGAGTTTTCCACCCGGCCCCGGCTCAGCTGCCCGCGGTCTTCCGCTCGCCGCCGGTGGCCTGGACGATCAACAGCAGGAAGCCGCCCGCCATCGCCACGTTCTTGAGGAAGTTGTTGAGCTGCCCCGAGAACTGCGCCGCATCGGCGGACCAGAAGGCGTGCGCGGTGAAGGCTGTGGCCAGCGTGAACAGGGCCAGCGCGCTCGCCACCCATTGCAGGCGCCAGCCGGCGATCAGCAGCAGGCCGCCGCCGATCTCCAGCGCGATGGTCAGCGGCAGCACCACGTCACCCAGCGGAATGCCCAGCTTGGCGAAGTAGCCGAGCGTCGCGCCGTAGGTCATGAGCTTGCGCACGCCCGCAACCAGGAAGAGCACGGCCATCAGCACGCGGGCGGTCAGGGTCCAGCCCCGGAAGGAAGTCGTCGTCATGCGGTTTCTCCTGGGCGCGCGGTGGCGCCCGTGAATTTCAATCGCCCCATGCAGAGCACCATCACACAAGAAAGCAGCGCCGGCACGGCCGCTGCGATGAAGAGCGCACTGTTCGTCCAGTGCAGCCCGATCAGCCAGCCCGCCAGCACCGGCCCCACGATGGAGCCCGCGCGGCCGATGCCCAGGCTCCAGCCCATGCCCGTGGCGCGCACCGTCGTCGGGTACACGCTCGAGGCCAGCGCGATGAGCGCGGGCTGCGCTCCCACCACGCAGAAGCCGCTCACCGTCACCACCGCGAGCAGCAGCGCCAGCGGCAACGCCGGCTGGCCGATGACGCCGATGGTGAGCACCGCGACCGCGAAGATGGGCACCAGCACGCGGTAGAAGCCGATGCGGTCGATCAGCGGCCCCATGGCCACCGTGCCGACCACGCCACCCACCTGCAAGAGCGTGCCGACCAGCACGGCCGTGCCGCCGCTGTAGCCCGCTTCGGTCGCGATGGTGGGCAGCCAGTTCGCGAGGAAGAACAGGTTCAGCAGGTTCATGAAGTTGATGCCCCACAGGAGCAGCGTGGCCGGGCCGCGCCCCGCGCGGAAAAGCTCGGCCACAGGGGCGCCGTCCTGCTTGGCTTCATGCACCACGTAGCGCGTGCCGGGGCCGATGCGCACTTCGGGCGCGATGCGTTGCAGCCAGCCGTGCACGCGGTCGAGCTTGCGCTCGCGCAGCACCAGGAACTGCATCGACTCGGGCATGTAGCGCCACATCAGCGCGGCAATGACCAGCGGCACGATGCCCCCGAACACGAACACCGCCTGCCAGCCGCCCAGTGGAATGAGCACCGCCGAGATCAGCCCGCCCAGCACCGCGCCGCCGGTGAAGCCGCACGACACCCACATCATCAGCGTGACGCGGCGGTGCAACGGGCTGTACTCGCTCGCCAGCGCACTTGCGTTGGCCATGATGCCGCCCAGGCCGATGCCGGTGATGAAGCGCATCACGAGCAGCTGGTTCAGCGTGTGCACGAAGGCCGTGGCGAGCATGCACAACGCAAAGAACACCGTGGCGCCCAGCAGCACGGGGCGGCGGCCGATGCGGTCGGCGCAGATGCTGAGCACCAGCGAGCCGACCAGCATGCCGAAGAGACCCGCGCCGAACACCGGGCCGAGCGCGGCCTTGTCGATGCCCCAGGCGCGCACGATGGCTGGCGCGACGAAGCCCATGGCCTGCACGTCGAAGCCGTCCATCACGACCGCGCAGCCGACCAGCAGCAGGATCCATTTCTGGAAGCTGCTGACGGGGTGGCTGTCGATCAGTGCGGGGATGTCGATGGCGGCCGTGGCACTTCCGCCGCCTGCGCCGCCCGCGCTCGCTTCGAGCGAATCGGGGAATGCTTTCACGCCGTCGCCTCGTCGAGGCAGGTGGCGGCCGTCCAGCCGTAGAGCCATTCGAGCGCGTCGTAGAAGCGCTCCTGCGGGCGACCATTCCACATGCTGTTGCGCACCAGGCGCTCGACGCCCTTGGCGTGATAGATGCGGCCCATCTCGCGCGCCGACAGCACCACGCGCGCGGTGCGTGCGACACGCGAGCGCTCGTACAGCGCGAGCGCTCGCGGCCAGTCGCCGCCTTCGCGGCGCAGCGCGAGGCCCAGCGTCACCGCGTCCTCGCAGGCCGTGCAGGCGCCCTGCGCGAGGTACTGCACCATCGGGTGCGCGGCATCGCCCAGCAGCGTCGCGCGGCCGAAGGTCCATTGCTCGATCGGATTGCGGTCGGCTGTCGAATAGCGCTTCCACGCCTTAGGAATTCGCAGCAGCTGCTGCACCTGCTCGCAGGTCGGGCGGAAGTAGCGCTGCACCTCGGCCGGGTCGCCGTCCATCGAGCCCCATTCCTCGGGCTGGTCGCTGTGGAAGGTGACGGCGATGTTGAACTTGTCGCCGCCCTTGAGCGGGTAGTGCACCAGGTGGCAATTGGGGCCGACCCAGATGCAGGGCGCGGTGAAGCGCAGCGCCTCGGGGAAATCGGCCGTGTCGACCACCGCGCGGAACACCACGTGGCCCGACACGCGGATGCCGTCGCCCACGTACTGCTGGCGCACCGCCGAGCGCACGCCGTCGCAGCCGATCAAGGCCTGACCTTCATGCCGGCCGCCCTGCGCGTCGATGAGCGTCACGCCGTGGTCGTCCTGCTCGATGTGCACGACCTTGGTCGAGGTGAGGAACTCGATGCCGTCGGTGGTCGCCTTCACGCCTTCGAGCAACGCGCCGTGGATGTCGGCGCGGTGGATCACCGCATAGGGATTGCCGAAGCGCGCGCGGAATTTGTCCGAGAGCGAGATGCTCGCCACGCGCTTCGCGTCGATGGCGTCGAACATCACCATCTCTTCGGTGTAGACGGCCTTGGCGCGCAGATGCTCGCCGACGCCGAGCGCATCGCACGCTGCGAAGGCGTTGGGGCTCAGCTGGATGCCCGCGCCGATCTCGCCGATCTGCCCGGCCTGCTCGATCACCTTCACGCGGTAGCCCTCGCGCACCAGGGCCAGCGCTGCGGCCAGGCCGCCGATGCCGCCTCCGGCGACGAGCACGGGGCGGGTGTCTTTCTGCGTACTCATCTCACTTCAAGCCGAAAAGCTTGCGGGCGTTGTCGCGGCCGATCTTCTGGCGGTCGTTCTCGCTGATCTCGCACTTATCGAACCAGCGGGCCGCGTCCTCGTGCTTTTCGAACGGGTAGTCGACCGAATACATGATGCGGTCCGATCCGACCTCGAGCATCGTCGACAGCAGCGTTGGCGTGCGGAAGTTGCCGCTGGTGGTGATGTGCACGTTGCTGCGCAGGTACTCGCCGATTTCCTTGTCGCAGGGCATGCCGCGGCGGCCCTTGCGCAGGATGTGGTCGACGCGCCAGATGTTGAACGGAATGCCCTCGCCGAAGTGGCCGAGGATCATCTGCAGCGCGGGATGGCGGTCGAACATGCCGCTGGACATCAGGCGCAGCGCATGGATGGCCGTTTCCATCGCGAAGGCCCAGGTGGGGCCTGTGAGCCAGTGCGCGCCGTCGTAGATCGGTTCGCGGGCCAGCAGCGGATCGCGCGGGTGCATGTAGAAGGGCTTCTTCAGCGCGGCGGCGGCGGTCCAGAAATCGTTGAAGCGCGCGTCGTCGTAGTAGACGACGGTGTTCTCGTCGCCGACCTGCGAGAAGCCGTTGACCAGGAAGCCGTGAAAGCCCAACTGGTTCACGCAGCGCTCCAGTTCGCGCGCGGCGGCCTCGGGGTCTTGCATCGGCAGCGCGGCGAATCCGCCGAAGCGTGTAGGGTGACGCTTGATCTGCTCGGCCAACACGTCGTTGGCGCGCTGCGCCACTTCAATGGCGCGCTTCGCGTCGGGAATGCCCTGCACCGCGGGCGAGTTGAGCGAGAGGATCGAGAACTCTGTGCCCCACTCGTCCATCTGCGCGAGACGCTGCTGCTCGAAGTCGAGCAGGTTGCTCTTCAGGCCCTGCCACACTTCGGGGCGGGCATAGACCTGCGAGTCGGCGATCGTGAGGTCGATCGCGAAATGCTCTTCCAGAGCGATCTTGTTCTTCATGGGGTGGTTACTCCGGTTTGATGTTCAGTTTGTCCAGCACGTCCTGCCAGGTCTTGCGGTCGTCGGCGATGTAGCGCGCCAGTTGTTCGGGGGTGCCGGGACGCGGATACGTGCCGAGTTCGCGCGACTTGGCGATCACGTCGGGCAGCAGCAGCGCCTCGTTCATGTCCTTGTTGAGCTTCGCGAGCACGAGCGGGTCGACGCCCTTCTTCGCGATCACCGCGAACCAGCCGTGCGCCACTGCACCCGGAACCGTCTTGCTCGCGAGGGGGAACGATTCCAGTCCGGCCTCGACGCGATCACCCATGCTGGCCAGCACGCGCATGCGCCCGCCCTGCACGTTGCCAGCGACCACGTTGTAGGTCTCGACCATCATCTGTGTCTGGCCGCCCAGCGTGGCCTGCATCGCCTGCGCGCCGCCGGGGTAGTGCACTTCGAGGAACTGCGCGCCGGACTGCAGGCCGAGCAATGCCGAAGCCAGGTGCGGCGCGGTGCCGCGGCCGTTGTCGGCCACCTCGATGCCCTGCGGCTTGGCGCGCGCGGCGGCGATGAAATCGGCCAACGTCTTGTAGGGCGAGTTCGCCGGCACCGCCAGCATGAAGGGCGCGACGGCCGCGAGCGTGACGGGCACGAAGTCGCGGTTGAAGTCGTAGCTCACGCCCTTGATCGTGCTCGGCGCGACGGAGATGGCCGAGCCCTGCACGAAGCCGAAGGTGTAGCCGTCGTTCTGCGCCGCGAGGATCGCGTTCATGCCGATCACGCCGCTGCCGCCGGGCTTGTTGTCGACGATCACGCCCTGCCCCCACTTCTCGCCGAGCTTGGCGCCCACATGGCGGATCAGCACGTCGGGCGCCGATCCCGCGGGGAATGGCACCACGAAACGCACCGCCTGCGCCGGCCACTTGGCGGCGGCGCTCTGTGCATGCGCCAGCGGCGCCGCCGACAGAAGAGAAAGCATCACCGCGATGGCGCTTCGGCGCGTGGGTTTCAGATTCATGCTTGTCTCCGTTTTTGCTTGATTATTCAAGTAATTGCGGCGGACTATATACTTGAATAATCAAGCACGTCTAGATGAAAACCCTACACCCCGATCACGACCTCGAAAAGGCCATTCCGTTCCTTCTTGCACGCGCTGGCGCCCGCATGGGCAACGCCTTTGCGAAGGCGTTGAAACCCTACGGGCTCAGCCTGAGCGAGTGGCGCGTGTGCGCATCGCTGCAGCACACGCCACGGCAGACGCTGTCGGAACTGGCGACGCACGCCTCCACCGACCTGTCGGCGCTGTCACGCATCGTCGACCGGCTGGTAGTGCATGAATTGATGGCACGCGAGAAGTGCGACACCGACAAGCGCGCGGTGCGCATCAATCTGACGGAGCGCGGATTGGCGCTGACCTGCGAGCTGATCCCGCTCGCGCAGCACTACGAAGCGGTGGCGACCTCGGACTTCAGCGCGGCCGAGGTAAAGATGCTGCGCGCGATGCTGCTGCGCCTGTACGCCAACGCGACGCCGCTCGCCTGAGCGAGCGGGCGTCTTTCTTCTTCTTTCATCAGGCCGACGAGACCTGCACCGTCGAGGCAGTGCGGCTCTCGGCGATCGCGAAGTGCACCGGCAGGAAGCGCTCGATCACCGCGCAGTTGGTGCGCGTGTGCTCCGTCACCTCGCTGCAGGTGAACGCAGCCGGCTTGCGGCTCTGCCATGTGGCCAGCGCCAGCAGCAGCGCGAGCTGGTCGGCCAGGTGCGGACCAACGGCCGCTTCGCTCTTCTGGAACGCACGCAGCTCCTTGACGAGGCCATGCGCTACCTGCTCGGCGCTGAGCGTCTTCTCGCCGAACGCAGTGAACACCTCGGTGACATGTTCATAGGCCAGCGTGGCGATCAGCGCGTTGCCCGGGCCCTCGTTCTGGCGCGCCGTGCCGAAGCGCAGTTGCTCGCCGGACCAGCCCATCGCGCCGCCCAGCGTGTCGAGCTCGCGCGTCGGTACATGGCGCGGCAGGCCCGGTGCCAGGCATTCCGCATGGGCCGACTGCTGCGTACCGCGCGCCATCAGTTCGAAGGGCTGCAGCGCGCCCACAGCCGGCACGATGGTCGCCTCGACCTCACCTCCACCGGCCGGATAGAAACCGCAGCGGCGCAGTGTCAGTTGCAAGTCGGCGCCGAGGCGTCGCACCAGCGGCACGAACGCACGCTCCAGGAAATGGAACGGAGGCGCCATCGGGTTGTGCGTGCCGCCGCTCAGGTGCACGGTGCTTGGTGCACCGGCCAGCAGCAGCGGCGGCAGCACGGTCTGCAACACCAGCATGCAGCTGCCCGCGCTGGCGATCGCAAAGCGGTAGTCGCCCGCGCGCACCGGGCCAGGCACGAAGCGCAGCGACTGTGAGCCAAGCTCCGCGCCTTCGACCTGCGCACCGCTGATCTCGGCCGCGGCCTTCACGCACGCGAGGTGCTGGCGCATCAGGCCGGGCTTGGCGCGACCCGCGCGGATCCTCTCGATGGCCAGGGGTTGGCCCGTCGCCACCGACAGAGCGAGGCTGGTGCGCAGGATCTGGCCGCCGCCTTCGCCTTGTGAGCCGTCGAGTTCGATCGTTTTTTCTTCTGGGTTCGTCATCGTCATCTTGTTGTTCTTGAAAGGCGCCCGCTACATGAAGTCGGCGCGTATGCGGTCCAGGTCGAAGGGCGTAATGCCCTCTTGCACGCCGAACACCGTGTCGGCCTCTCCCGCCGTCTCGACCAGTTGCCCACGCGCCCACGCGTGCAGCATGAACAGCGTGTACAGGTCGGGCTTGACCAGCCCCACCAGCGACCGCAGCATCAGCGACACGCCCGACAGGTTGTTCTCGAGGTTGTTCCACGACGGGTGCTTGCGCAACGCGATGTCGGCCCAGATCAGTTCGCGCGCCTCGAGGTCGAAGATCGTCGGCAGGCAGATCGTGGTGTCGCTCGCGATGTCGACCTTGTCGATCACCGTCGACGGTTCGAAGATTTCTCGCGAGCCCGCGGCCTCGCGCGCCATCCATCCGGCAAAGCATTCGGGCAGATCGCAGAAAGCCTGCGTGGTGTAGCTGTTGATGGAGCTCACCACGTAGCGCACGCCCTTCTCGCGCAGCTTCTGCACATCGAGGTCGATGAACTCCGCAGCGCCTTCGGGCGCATCCACGATGTCGCCGCTGTGCACACCGCCGTAGTCGCGCAGGTTGTAGTACGCCAGCACATTGACGTACTTGAAATTCGCGTCGTAGAGCGCAGCCGACAGGTCGATGTCGGTGCGCGAGCGTCCGTTCTTCCACCAGAGGAAGAGGCGCACGATGGCCGCATCGGGCATCGGCAGGCGGCTGCCGCGCACCAGGGTGCGCAACGCCTTCGAGGCCGAACGCTGCGAGAACGGCACGAGGTAGTTGCGCAGCATGGGATCGACATGGCAGCGGCCCAGCGATGGCAATGCCGCGAAACGGCGCAGCAGCGCTTCTTCGCAAAGCGCGGCGGCCTGCTCGGCCACGTCTTGCAGCAGCGGTACGCGCTGGTCTTTGGCGACGAAGACGTTCGCCGTCTCGCCCTTAGGAAAGAAGCTGCGCAGCGCGCTCGGCTCGCCGGGCTCGCGACGATCATTGCGGTTGCGAAAGTGCACCATCGCCTGCAGCAGCACGGCCGTCGAGGCCTTCTCGGCCACGGTTCCGAACGTCGCCAGAACCTCTTGCGGTTGCGGCGCCACGCGCAGCACGTGGTCGAGCCGGCGTGCGAAGTCGCCGGGTCGTGTCGGCAGCAGCGCCAGAGCCTCGTCGACCGCGCGCTCGCCGAGATGGCGCTCCAGATGGTGATTGAAGCCCTTCGGCCGCTCGCCCTTGCGCACCGCATCGAACGACGCACACGCAGCCGGAAAGCGCTTTGCGTACTCGCCCGGATGCAGCACCTCGCCCAGGCGCTTGAACACCTCGGGACGACGGGCCATGTCTTCGGCCACGCTACCGCAGCGATCGAGCATCGCCATGAGCCAGCGGCGCATCGGGCGCTTCATCGGCGCGAACTTTGACGGCACCGCCAGCGACACATCGCCCTTGCTCCATGCCACGGCCAGCCGCAGCACGTCAGTCGCGGTCTTGACGTGGGTTTCCATGAACGCCTGCGCGCCCGGTTCTTCCGCGCGCAGCAGCGAACCGCCGAGCACGGCGAGGTTTTCCTTCGACACGAACTGCTCGGGCATCCAGCCGTAGACCTTGCCGCCGTACTGGCGCACGAACCAGTCGGCGTCGTCCTTGTCCTGCTGCGACAGCGAGCTGCGCGCGCCGGCCAGCTGCACGAAGATGTTCAGGAAGTCTTCCTGCGTGCCCAGGTCTATGGTGCGCAGGTTCACGCGGCGCGCGGCTTCCGCCGCTCCGACGCTGCGGTCGGCCTTCTCGTCGGGACGCCATTGGCCGAAGCTGGCGTAGTGCCGCACCGCATTGAGGAACAGGTCCGCCGCGCAGGCCTGCACCACCTCATCGGGAAAGTTCGGGTAGAGCGGGCGCCACACATGGTGCGCGCCCTTGAGCTCGCGCACGCTTTTCAGCAGCGACTTGTAGAAAGCCTCGAAGGGCTTCGCTTCCCACGTGCTCAAGCAGGCATCGAGAGCCGGAGACAGCGTGAAGCCCAGCGGCTCCAGTTCCTTGTACAGCGTGGCCAAGTGGGCCGGCGGCAGCGTGGCATTGCCAGGCTGGGCCAGCACGCGGGAACGACGGCGCAGGTAGAGCGGGCCGTTCATGCTGCGCGCCCCGAAAGCGGCTGCGCGAAGGCGCGGCGCTTGAAGAAAAAGAGAGCGGAAAGCGCAGACCCTAGATTCGTAGGATGAGAGAAGGAAGGACCCACATAGCCGCTCACGAACATCATACGACCTCCGTCGTCGCGTGAGCACCGTCCGCTGCGGCTTCGTTGTCGAAGCGCAGCACGGTCTCGCAAAGAAAAGCATCGAGCCCCGCGCCCTCGGTCTGCGGCAGCGCCGTGATCGGCTCGGCCGCGTTGGCGGCCAGCTCGGCTTCGATGAACGCGTGGATGCCGGGCCAGCGCGGGCTGGTCGCGGCTTCGCCGGCGCGCATCTTCACGTCGAGCAGCGCGTTGATCTCGTCGATGAGTGCGGCATCGCGCACCGCATCCAGCGTGTACTGCGCTAGGTCGGCGAAGCGCATCGGCGGCACACCGGGCTGCGTGCGGATCCAGCGCGCGGCCAACAGCGGACGCAGCACGTAGAGGTACTTCTTGTAGCGCACCTCTTCGGCCTGCAGGTGCTCGCGAAAGTTCTTCTTCGCCATCGAGGTGTAGTGGTGCCACGCGCGCGCGTTGGAAAACACCGCTTCCGACAGCGCGCGGAAACGCGGCATCGCCAGCGCGTCGTCGCGGTACACGATGGGCGAGCGCAGCCATTCGAGCAGCGTGGGGTTCGACTCGCGCATCAGGCCCAGCGCCTTGCGCAGGTCCCAGCCGTTGATGTCCAGGTCGCCACTGATCGGCACTTCGATCACATCGCGGCGCGGCGTCACCGTGAGGTACCACGGCAGGCGGTTCACGTAGATGAAGCGCACGTCGTAGTCGCTGTCGGGCGAGGCAAAGCCCCAGCCGCGGCTGCCGGATTCGCAGGCGAAGAGGACGGTGACGTCGTGGCGCTCTTCGATGGCGCGCAGGTTGGCCATGATCTCCTCGCGCATGGCGGGGTCGATCGGGTGGGCGGAGCGCAGGAACTCCTTCTGGTCTTCTTTCTGCATGATTCGAAATCTCGTTGTTGTTGCTGTTTGTCGTTGTCAGTCTGTCTGGCTTGCCATCGCGACGGCCAATGTGCGTCGGCGCGGGTTCCACACGGTAAAGCACCAGATGCCCCACCACTCCTTGCCGGCGTCGAAGTAATCGCTCCATGTGCTGCGTTCGGGTTCGCGCTCCGGATCGCCGACCCAGTCGAAGACGACGATGTCCTCGTCCGGCAGCAGTCCCGTGCATCGGCAGAAGCGCGGGAACAGCTCTGCCCGCTCGGCTTCGTCGGCAACATGCAGCGTGTACGGCGGATCGCCGAAGGCCTGGCAAAACCATTCGAACCACGAGACCTCCGCGAGATCGCGTGTGTACACGACGCGGTGCAACGGCGCGAAGCTTTCGGCAGCAATCACCGCCGACGCATCGAGCGGTGTCGCGTGCGCGGCGTCGACATCGAACGCAAGGCTGGTGGTCAACTTTGCGGCGAGCGAAGGATCGCGCGCGATCACGTCCTTCCGGTAGCGCTCGGCGAACGCTGCGATGTCATCGCACAAGAGGCGCAGCGCTGCGCGATGGTGCGCTTCGCCGACGTTGTCGACATCGCCAGCGACACCATAGACAGCGAACTCGAAGCCCGAGCCGACGCTCTGCAGCGTTTCGCGCAGTGCGACGACCTCGGCCTCGTCCTTCAGCGCAAGCGCATACAGCTTGATCTCCGCATGGCCCGGCATGTGGTCTTTCATGATTCGTTGCTCCACAGCTTTTTGTTCTGCCCGATGACATCCAGCATTCGTTGCGCACGTCCGCGCGTCCATCCATCCTTGCGCGTCGTCAGCTCGCGAACGCGAGCAGTGAACGCGTCGTCGGCCCATCGCGCCGCAAGCTGGCAATCGTGACGAAATCGGCCCGTCGAAGGCCTTCGAACCAAGGTCTCGAGCAATATCCCTCGCAGCTCTTCGCGCTCATTTCCGGACAACTCGCACCGCTTGAGCAGGTGGCACAACCGATCTCGCAAGTAGCCGGACCGGAGGAACCGCGGACTCAACGCGAGGTAGAGCATTGCGCCTTCGCGCCATGCGCCCTTGCCTTGCAGAATCCCGTCCCGCGCCTCGTTGCTCCACAACGCGAACACGGGGCTCTCATAGCGACGAAAGTCTTCCGCGGCAGCCTTCCATGCGACCCGCGCCGACGGAGAACGGCCGCGCTTTTCGGAAGCCTCGTTCAAGGACTTCTTCAAGCGCGCCATCTCCGCTTCAGTTTGCCGAATGCATCTTTCGTCGATCCTCATCTTGGCCCTCTCGTGCCGGCCTCGATGGACGGCTTCTTACCCTTTCACGCAAACCACCTGCTTGAGCGTGTAAACCACCTCCACCAGGTCTTTCTGCGCCTCCATCACCGCATCGATGTCCTTGTAGGCCATCGGGATCTCGTCGATCACGTCGGCGTCCTTGCGGCATTCCACGCCTTCGGTCGCGGCGATCTGGTCGGCGACGGTGAAGAGCTTCTTCGCCTTCGTACGGCTCATCTTTCGACCGGCGCCGTGGCTGCAGCTCATGAAGCTCTCGGGGTTGCCCTTTCCGCGCACGATGTAGCTCTTGGCTCCCATGCTGCCGGGGATGATCCCGAGTTCGCCAAGCTTGGCGCTCACCGCGCCCTTGCGGGTCACGAGCACGTCTTCCCCGAAGTGCGTCTCGCGGCTCACGTAGTTGTGGTGGCAGTTCACCGCTTCCACATGCGCCTCGAAAGGCTTGGTGATGACCTTGCGCGCGGCCGCGATCACGCGCTGCATCATCACTTCGCGGTTCGCACGCGCGAACTTCTGGGCCCAGCCCACCGCGCGCACGTAGTCGCCGAAGTACTGTGCGCCTTCCTCGAAGTACGCCAGGTCCTGGTCGGGCAGGTTGCGCTGGTGCAGCTCCGCGTCCTTCTTCGCGAGTTCGATGAAGTGCGTGCCGATGGCGTTACCCACGCCGCGCGAACCCGAGTGCAGCATGAACCACACCGCGCCCGCTTCGTCGAGGCACACCTCGATGAAGTGGTTGCCGGTCCCTAGCGTTCCCAGGTGCTTGTGGTTGTTCGTGTTCTTGATGCGCGGGTAGTCCTCGCAGATTGCATCGAACTCATCCACCAGCTTGGCCCAGGCGGCGTCGGTTTCGTCGGGCGGCGTTTCCCACGAGCCCTTGTCGCGACCCATGCGCTTGGGGTTCGATCCGTGCGGCACGGCCTTCTCGATCGCTGAACGCAGCGGGCCCAGGTTGTCGGGCAGGTCGCGTGCGTTGAGCGTGGTCTTGCAAGCCATCATTCCGCAGCCGATGTCCACGCCGACGGCGGCGGGGATGATGGCCTTGAAGGTCGGGATCACCGAACCCACGGTCGCACCGATGCCGTAGTGCACGTCGGGCATGGCCGCGATGTGCTTGAACACGATGGGCAGGCGCGCGGCGTTCTCGAGCTGCTTTCGCGCTTCGTCTTCTACGGGCACGCCGTTGGTCCACATCTTCACGGGGACGCCGTTGGGTACTTCGTGCAGTTTGTAGTTCTGTTCCATTTTTCTCTCTCTATTCTTTATCTGACTGACTGGCGGACACGGCGGCCCAAAACACAAAAAAGAGGTGACGAGGAGCGACGGGTTGTGTACTGAGCTATCTGCCGAAACAGACCGGGGATTGAACCCGGGACCTTCATGGCCGAGGCCATGACGCTCTATCCTGTAAACCCATCTGCATTCACCTCGAAACAAAAAAAGCAGCGACAAGAATCGACGAAACGTCGTGCTCTACCACTGAGCTACGGTCTTTCGACCGACGGGATTCGAACCCGCGACCACGAGATTAAGAGTCTGTAGTTCCGTCAGCATTCGCTGCAAAAAACGGTGCGACAAGGATGGCAAGACGTAGACCACGCCGGAGAACCGGCGCCGGGAGTCGAACCCTGGTCAAACCAGATGTAGTCCTGCCTGCATTCGCACAACAACTTTCATCCCCGTTCGGCGACAAACAGACGGTGCGACATCGGATTGGTGATGTAGTCACACCTGCATTCGCCGAACGACGACGTTCAATTTTTTCGGATCGGGCACCGCAGGCCAAAGCCCACGGCACTCTCTCGCTTCTCTCTCAGATCGAAGTCTCTTCGATCACACCCACCCAGTGGTCGGCACCCAGGCCACCCGCGGCATACACCGCCAGCAGCTTGAACACCTCGTCGCTGAAGCCGCCGATGTTCAGCACATCCTCACGCTCCTGCGCCTGGGTGGTCGCATAGGGCTGGATGTCGATGCACACCAGCCGCGCCTTCGGGTTGCGTTCCTTGAATGCTGCCCATTCCTGCATGGTCGCGGTGCCGCGGCCACGTGCACGGTCGGCCCACGATTCGTTGTCCGACACCAGCACCACCAGATCGGCCTTGGCCTTCTCCTTGTTCAGCAACGCCAGCGGCGCGCTGCACGAGGTACCGCCGCCACCCACCGCCGCCAGCTTGGCCGCGTTGGTCATCACCGAATCGCGCGGATTCAGCTTGAGCGACACCACCTTCGTCTCGAAGGGCAGCACACGCGCATCCGCATTGCGGCGCAGCACGGCGGCAGCCACCAGCGCGGCCACGTCGATGCAGCGCACCGCCGAGGTCGCAGAACCGCGGTGACCCGTCACCGGCGAGCTCATCGAGCCCGACACGTCGGGGCACACCACCACGCGGCCCTCGAACACCGGCACGTTGGCCAGCGCGAGTTCCATCGCGTCCTGCAGCGCTTCCTTCACCACGTGCGGCACCTCGGCACCGGTTGCGGTAAAGGCCGCCATCAGCTGGTACGGCAGCACACGTGCCTTGGCCACGGCCTGCGGGTCACGCAGCTTGGCGGCCACCGCCTCGGCGAGGCCCGGCAGTTCGAACACGCCGTGGCGCGCAAAGGTGTTCAGGTTCTGACGCACCATCTGCCACGATCCACGCTGCGCGATCCGCGCCCAGGCCTGCGTATCCAGCTCCAGCGCGGTCAGCATCTGGAACGGCACATCAGGCACCTCGAGCGAACGGTCGCGCTTGAAGCGTTCGAAGGCCTGCGTGACCGGAGGCAGTGCCTCCAGCGCATACGGACGATCGATCAGCCATGCGAACCACGCGGCGCGCCAGGCTTCGGCGGGCTTGGGGTGAACCATCTTCACCACGTCGGCCAGCAAAGGCGTGTTGCCCACCGCGGCATTCAGCAGTTGCGCCTCGGACGCTTGAAGCAGCCATTGCTGCACGAGCTTCTTCGGACGCGTACCGAGCGACTTGCGGCCCACGGCACCCGAACGCAGCATCTGCACGAAGTTGCGCAGCATCTTGCCGTTGTCCACCACGCGGCCGAAAACCTTGGCGAGCAGCGACACGTCGCGCACCGCCAGCGTTGCAGCGAGCAGCGCGGGCATGTCCTTCATATGGCCGGCGCGGCGTGCGTACACGGCCGTCTTGGCGACGAACACCGGATCGACTTCGCGGGCCAGGGCCAGCACGGCGTCGAGCTGGTCCTGCGCTTGTGCATAGAAGGTGTTGCTCAGGCAGCCGGTCGCGGCGAGTTGCGCCAGCTGGTGCTTGGGCGACAGCGCGTAAGCCACGCCACCCGCTTCGTTGAGCGCATCGGCCGAGGGCTGCAGTGCGCCGCGGCGGGTTTGGAAGAGTTGAAGGTTGGCCATGTGACTTCTCCTTGTGGGATTCTTTTTGTTCGTTCGATTTCTTGAATGTGTGATCCCTTATTGCAACGGGTGTGCCAGCTCGGGCTAGCCGATCGGATAAATCATTCAAGTCTTTGATTTGATTGAGTTTTTTCCACTCAAAGGCTTTCAGAACAGAAAATTCATCCGGTCTTTATTGGCTGTTCTTATAATTTTGGATAGCCTTTTATCCAGATCAATGAAGAAACCCATCGTCGTCATCGGCTTCCTCGGCACCCAGCTCGATGCCGGCCAGGGCGCGGGCCGCTGGAACAAGTGGCGCCCCACCGTCTCGCTCGCGCAGCACGAGGACATGGTCGTCTCGCGCATGGAGTTGCTCTACACGCTCAGGCACAAGGCGCTGGCCGAAGTCGTGAAGGCCGACATCCAGGCCGTGTCGCCCGAGACCACCGTCAACCTCGTGCCGCTCGACCTCGCAGACCCGTGGGACTTCGGCGAGGTCTACACGCGCCTGTACGACTGGGCGCGTGCCTACACCTTCAACACCGAGCGCGAGCAGTACTGGACGCACATCACCACCGGCACGCACGTCGCGCAGATCTGCATGTTCCTGCTGTCGGAATCGCGCGTGGTGCCCGGTGTGCTCGCGCAGACCTCGCCGCCGAAGAAGCAGCGCGAGGGCGAGGCGGGCAAATGCACGCTGATCGACCTGGACCTCTCGCGCTACGACGTGATCGCGCGGCGCTTCGACGCGGAGCAGCGCGATGCGGTCGCGTTCCTCAAGAGCGGCATCGCCACGCGCAACGCACGCTTCAACGCGCTGATCGACGAGATCGAGCGCGTGGCCGTGCGCTCGCGCGCGCCGATATTGCTGGTCGGGCCGACGGGCGCGGGCAAGTCGTTCCTGGCGCGGCGCATGTTCGAGCTGAAGCAGGCGCGGCACCAGATGACGGGGCCGTTCGTGGAAGTGAACTGCGCCACGCTGCGCGGCGACGGTGCGGCTTCCACCTTGTTCGGCCACAAGAAGGGTTCTTTCACCGGGGCCGCGAGCGATCGGCCGGGGCTGCTGCGCACCGCGAACCAGGGCGCGTTGTTCCTCGATGAAATCGGCGAGCTCGGACCTGACGAGCAGGCGATGCTGCTCAAGGCCATCGAGGAGAAGCGTTTCTTTCCCGTAGGCGCCGACAAGGAAGTGGAAAGCGACTTCCAGCTGATCGCCGGCACCAACCGGGATCTCCGCAGCGATGTGGCGGAGGGGCTGTTTCGCGAAGACCTGTTCGCACGGATCAACCTCTGGACGTATGACCTGCCCGGCCTCGCGCAGCGGCCCGAAGACATCGAGCCGAACGTGGATCACCTGCTTGCCATCCATGCGGCCGAGAACCATCGCGTGGTGCGATTCAACGCCGAGGCACGCACGGCCTACCTGCGGTTTGCGCAAAGCGGCGAGGCGATCTGGAGCGGCAACTTCCGCGACCTCTCGGCGAGCGTGACGCGGCTCGCGACGCTGGCGGATGGCGGGCGGATTCCGGTGGCGCTCGTCGAGGCGGAAATCGCTCGGCTGCGGTGGTTGTGGAAACGCGGCGCGCCGGCAGCGGCGGCCGGTGGCGATGTGGATCTGGATGCGTTGCTGGGTGAAGAGCGCGCGGCTGCGCTCGATCTGTTCGATCGGCTGCAGCTTGAAGCGGTGGTGCGGGTGTGCAGGCAAGCGCGCAGCCTCTCCGATGCGGGACGCCAACTCTTCCAGGCATCACGCGAGCAACGCAGCGTGGTGAACGATGCCGACCGCCTCCGCAAGTACCTTGCGAAACATGGCGTCGAATGGAGTCGCCTCGCCGAGGCCTGAGCTATCCTCCGCGCCGATGCCCATCTCCGCATTCGCCGTGAAGGTTCCCGCCGCCGAGCCGCTTGTCGGAGATTTGCGCCATCGCTACGACGCGACTGTCGCGCTCGGCGTGCCCGCGCACATCACGCTGCTGGTTCCGTTCATGGACCCGGCGCTCATCACGCAAGAAGTGATCGATCACGTGCAACGCGTGCTGCAACGCACGCCGTCGTTCGCGTTCTCCCTCGGCAGGGTCGGCCGCTTTCCCGAGACCGCGTACCTCGCGCCCGAGCCGGCCGCGCCTTTCATCGGCATGACGCTGGCGCTGGTGGAAGCCTTTCCCGATTTCCAGCCTTATGGCGGCGCGCATGCCGACGTCATTCCGCACCTCTCGGTCGCACATGGCGACGCATTCCATGCGGAGGAAGCGGCCATCGAACTGCAGGCGCGGCTGCGCTCATCCGGCGCTTTGCACGCGACTTGCACCGAAGTCGCACTCATCGAGAACTCATCCGGCCTCTGGCAAGACCTCCACGTCTTCCAATTGCCCAACGCCACTGCCTGATTCATGCGCAACGTCCTCTTCATCTGCAGCCGCAACCAGTGGCGCAGCCCCACTGCCGAGCAACTCTGGCGCCGGCACCCGCAGATCGCGGCACGCTCTGCCGGCACCAGCCCGAATGCGCGGCACCGAGTCTCCGTCCACGACATCGAATGGGCCGACGTCATCCTCGTGATGGAAGAAAAACACAAGTCGCGGCTGGTGGCCGAGTTCACGCGGATGCTGGAAGGCAAGCCGATCCATGTGCTCGACATCCCGGACGAGTACAAATACATGGACCCCGAGTTGATCGAAGAACTCGAACGATCGGTTCCATCGATTCTCGGCATCGATTGATCGTTCTACCTGGTCGTGAGTGGACAGAAATCGCCTCGCGGCCACAACAGAAACCACCCACCGTGATTGAAGGAAATCAATGAACTGGCTAGATCGAATCCTCGGAAAGAAATCCCCGACGCAGTCGTCGGATCAGGGAGCGCCCTCGGACCACTCCAACCCTGTAGCGGCTGACTCGGCCCAGGAGGACGAAGTGCCGGATTTCCAGCCCGATCCCGAGATGCAGCGCCAGCTGGAACAGGGATGCGACGCCAGGGCCGCCGTCCTGTCTCGACTCGGCGCGCTCGACACGGACGTTCTCGCGCCCCTGATGAACCCGACGTTCATGGGCGGTCCGAAGTGGCCATCGCTGCGGCAGTCGTGGCGCGTCGTCCGTCGCCCGGCCTCGACGATCCTGGTCAGCGATGGCTTGTCGGACCCTTTCGAAGACGAAGGGATTCCCCTCGGCTTTCGCGTCGAGGTCTGTGCGGAGGCGCCCGAACTCTTCGAAACACCGCATCACAGCTGGCTCTTCGACATGGTCTTCCAGGTCAGTCAGCTCATTGCGAACCACGGCAAGGTGGACGAGCTGCTGCAGAAATACAAGACCCTTTCGACGGTCGTCTCCGTCGGGAGCGTTCCCGCTCACTTTCAGAACGAGAAGGGGCAGGTGGGCGTCATCATCGGCTTCCCCACCGATGCCTTGCCTTCCGGCTTCGACCTGGAGCACGGCAGGGTGCGGTTGCTGGTGATCAAGCTGCTCTTGCCCTCCGAGCTGGCCTACATCGAGAGTGCCGACGATCTCGAAGCAGGCCGAAACAGCCTGGTTGCCATGCTTCAAGGATCGCCGGACGCGCATCTCTCCTCGGTGACGCGAGCCGCGGTCATCTAGCGCCTGCTCTTGTTCACGCCATCCATGACCGAGCTCTACATCAGCACCGACGTCGAATCCGACGGCCCCATCCCCGGCCCGAACTCGATGCTCAGCTTCGGCTCAGCCGCCTACACGGCCGACAAGCAACTCGTCTCCACCTTCAGTGCCAACCTCGAAACCCTGCCCGGCGCGGAGGCCGACCCCAAGACCGCCGCGTGGTGGAAGACTCAGCCCGAGGCCTGGGCCGCGTGCCGCACCGACCTGCAGAACCCGGCGCGCGCCATGAAGAACTACGTGGCCTGGCTCAAGGGCTTGCCCGCGCGGCCGGTGTTCGTGGCCTATCCGGCGGGCTTCGACTTCCTGTTCGTCTACTGGTACCTGATGCGTTTTGCGGGCGAGAGCCCGTTCAGCCACTCGGCGCTCGACGTCAAGTCGTTCGCGATGGCGATGCTCAAGCTCGACTACCGCGACAGCACCAAGCGCGCGATGCCCAAGCGCTGGTTCGACCCGCTGCCGCACACGCACATCGCGCTCGACGATGCGATCGAGCAAGGCGCCCTCTTCTGCAACATGCTCGCGGAAAACCGCCGGGCCGCAGGCCAGCCATGACAGCCCCGATCCGCCGATGGTGGAAGCTCGCGTTGTGCGCCGTGCCGCTCTTCCTGTCCGGCTGCGTCCAGTCGATGTTCTATTACCCCGACCGCGTGCGCTATGAAACGCCCGATGCGCTCGGCCTGCGCTACGAGAGCGTGCAGTTCCAAAGCGCCGACGGCACGCGCCTCACCGGATGGTTCATTCCTGCGGTGGGTCGGCAGAACCCAAAGAACGCCAAGGGCACCGTGGTTCATTTCCACGGCAATGCGCAGAACATGTCGACGCACTGGCGCTTCGTGGCCTGGCTGCCGAAGCAGGACTACAACGTGTTCGTGTTCGACTACCGCGGCTACGGCGAGTCCGAAGGCAAGCCGGAGCCCAAGGGCGTGTTCGAGGACTCCAGCGCCGCGCTGAACTACGTGCGCTCGCGCGGCGATGTCGACCCGCAGCGCCTCTTCGTCTTCGGGCAGAGCCTGGGCGGCACCAACGCGATCGCGGCCGTCGGTTCGGGCAACCGGGCCGGCGTGAAGGCGGCGGCCATCGAGTCGACCTTCTATTCGTACGCGTCGATCGCGAACGACAAGCTCTCGGGCGCGGGCCTGCTGGTGAGCGATGACTATGCGGCGTCGAAGTACGTGGCCGCCATCTCGCCGATTCCGCTGCTGCTGATCCACGGCACGGCCGATGGCGTGATCCCCCACGCGCATTCGCAACGGCTGCTGACCGATGCGCGCGCGCCCAAGCGGCTCATCGAGGTGCCGGGCGCCGGCCACCTCGAGCCGATGTCCGCGCCGCGATTCGGCGCCACCTACCAGCGGGCGTTGACGGATTTCTTCGATGCCGCGATGCGTTCACCGACCCCATGAAGCACTTCGACGAAGCCGCCACCCGCGCGCCATTGGGTTTCGACAAGCTCGTGCCCGCATTGCGCGCGGCCTTCGCGGCCGAGGCGCAGGTGCCGCCGCGCCATGTGCACAGCATCGAGACGGCGGGCGCGGACAAAGGCACCGTGCTCATCATGCCGGCCTGGAGCGACGCCGGATTTCTCGGCATCAAGACCATCAACATCTTTCCCGGCAACAGCGCGCGCGGCCTGCCCGGGCTGCATGCGACCTATGTGCTGTACGACGCGCGCACCGGCGTGCCGCTGGCGATGATGGATGGCAACGAGATCACCGCGCGCCGCACCGCCGCGGCTTCGGCGCTCGGCGCCTCGTTCCTCGCGCGCAAGGATGCGCGCCGCCTGCTGGTGCTGGGCACCGGCCGCATCGCGCGCATGCTGCCGGCCGCGCATGCGAGCGTGCGGCCCATCGACGAAGTGACGGTGTGGAACCACCGCCCCGAAGGCGCCGAAGCCCTGGCCGCGCAACTGCGCGCCGAGGGCTGGAACGCGCGGGCTGCGGTCGATCTGGAAGCCGCCGTGCGCAGTGCCGACATCGTCAGCTGCGCCACGCTGGCCACCGCGCCGCTGGTGCGCGGCGAGTGGCTCGCGCCGGGCTCGCACCTCGACCTGATCGGCAGCTTCACCCCCGCGATGCGCGAGGCCGATGTGCAGTGCTTCGCGGGCGCACGCACCTTCATCGACACGAACGAGGCCTTGCAGAAATCGGGCGACCTGCTCGATGCGATCGCGGCCGGCACCCTGCGCGCGCCAGAGGTGCAGGGCACGCTCGCTGAGTTGTGCCGCGGGCAACGCCCCGCCCGCATGGGCAGCGAGGAACGCACCGTCTTCAAGGCCGTCGGCAGCGCGCTCGAAGACCTGACCGCCGCCACGCTGGTGTGGCAGCACGCGGCCTGACTGCCCCTTGGTTCAGGGTAAGTCCTGATCGTTCAGCGGGGCTGGCGCCCCAACTGGGGGTCATGCGCAAGGGACACTCCATGCAACGAACGCGCGCCGCCGGGAGGCCGGCAGGTTCGCCCATGGCACGAAACTTGAAAGCAGCAAACAGGACCCGGTGTTGGACGACAGCCGCATACGTCATTCGGCTGATAGCGCCCCGCGCCGAGTAGCACTAATCTGCTAATGCGAAGAAATCAGAGAGGCAACCGCATGCTCACCATCCTTCAGAAAGCCAACATCCTCCGCAAGGTGGGGTTCGACGTGCCGGCGCGTCCGGACGACGATCTTTCGACCAACGCCGTGACGGGATCGACCGTCAAACCCGAAGGCATTTCCCAGAAGGCGCACGACTGGGCCAAGGCCATCGAGACGCTGTACGTCGCCTACGTGGCGGCGCGTGCCGCCAAGAGCCTGCGCGATTCCGAGGAAGTGCGGCAGACGGCGATGCTGCAGAAGCTTTCTTCGAAGGCCTACGCCTGAGGCACTGAACCCTTTGCATCGCTCGGCGAGCGATGCAAGAAGAGTGCAGTGCAGCCTGCGGTCGATGCCCACGAGCAGCATCGTCCGCCCCGCACATCAATATGTAGAGCAAGGCGCACCAGGCGCCGCGGCCTGAAGGACTGCTCGGCCGCAAATGGGCGCTCGGCACGGCGCCTGCCTATGGCGGAGCCTGCCGTCACCGCTTAGAGCCGCCGCTAAAACGTGGGAACATCGATGCGGCGCTCGAAGCCGGTGCGCAGCTGCCGAAGGCCTGCAGCCATGAAACGCCGTCACCCAACCCTTGTCGCCATCGCGCTTGCTGCGACAGAACCCTTTCAGGCGCGGTTGCGCGCCCCAGAGAACAATGATCGATATCGTCAGTGCGACAAGATTGCCTGAAGCCGAGTTCTGGGCCAATTCCGCTCTCGGGCAATCGCTGCGTCGGCTCAGTTTCGATGGCCGCTTGAGGCCACGCGTGAGCTTCGAGAACCGGCGGGGCTTGCCCGATGTTTTCAACAGCGCGCTCACGGCGACCGATGCCAATGACATGCTCGTCTTCGTTCATGACGATGTCTGGCTGGAAGACTTCTTCCTGACCAATCGCATCTCGGAGGGATTGCGCGCCTACGACGTCATCGGCCTGGCGGGCAATCGGCGCCTGCCCAAGCAGCATGTGAGCTGGAATTACATCGACACCGACCTTACCTGGGACGATCTTGCGAATCTCTCAGGAATCATTGCCCATGGGCTGCAGCCGTTCGGCCACATCGACTGCATGGGCTCGGTCCCGGCCGACTGCGAGTTGCTGGACGGCGTTTTTCTGGCAGCGAACCGGCACACCCTGCTGGAGAAAGCTGTGCAATTCGATCCGCTGTTTGACTTTCATTTCTACGACATCGACTTCTGCAGAACCGCGCGCCGGCAGGGGCTGCGATTGGGGACATGGCCGATTTCCATCACGCATCAAAGTGATGGCGCTTTCGGAGATGCGCACTGGCGCGAGCTCTATGAGGTCTATGCGCAAAAGTGGGGCGACCAGGCGCCCGCCCTTCGCGGCTAGCGCATGCACCCAAGGTCGCGCACCTCCGAGTTTCCCTGCAGCGGCGGGCCGGTGCGCTCCGACCCACACGCTGGGTGACTGGCCGCTTGCTTACTTGCCTTGCGCCGACTGCAGCACCGGGTTCTGCATGGTCGAGACGACCTTGCTGTTCACGCGCGAGCCGCTGGTCACGTTCTGGTCGGGAGCGGCGGCGGTGGCCATGGCTTCCTGGTAGACCTGGGCCGGATCGCGCTGCGAGGTGAACGGGTCCGCACCGCGCGAGCCGCGCGTCACGTTCTGGTTCGGCGCGTGGGCGGTGTCCACGGCTTGCTTGTTCATGGCTTCGGGATCGGCCGACGAAACGAAGGGATCGGCGCCGCGCGAACCGCGGGTCACGTTCTGGTTCGGTGCATGGGCGGCAGCGACGGCTTCGGCTTCGACTTCCGCGCGGCTGCGGCCGCCGGATTGCTGGGCCTGGGCGGTGGTGACGGCGAGCACCGCGAATGCGGCGGCGAGGGCGAGTTGCGAGGTCTTCATGGTTGGTTCTCTGCGAGTTGTTGGAGGGAGTCGGCCCGCGGATGCGGGAAAACCCTGACCGAGTCTCGCGGGGCCAAAAGGCATATCTGTGACGGCCCCAGGCGGCGCTGGGTTGCCAATTCGGCTGCCGACACGCTGCGCGCGCTTCTGGTACAGAAGTTCTCGAAAACCGATCGGGCCCGGTACATGACAATCCTGCGAACCACCGGATGCGCGCGCACGACGCGACCGCTTCCGAAGCCATCTTCAGCACGAGACACACCATGGAATCGCCACTCGGAACCGTCATCCTCTACGCCAGGGACATGCAGAAATCCGCGGCCTTCTATGCCCGGCATTTCGGCTTCGTCACCAGCGGCGAAGTCGTCGAAGGGCTGATCGAGCTGACGCATCCGGGCGGCGGCGCGGGCATCCTCATCCATCAGGCCGCCAAGTCCGTGAAGCTTGGACAAGTGGGCGTGAAACTGAGCTTTCATGTGAAGGATGTGAAAGCGTTTGCGGCGCAAGCGGCGCTTCAAGGCCTGGTGTTCGGCGCCGTGCATGAAGCCAACGGCTACGCATTCGCCAATGCGAAGGATCTCGACAAGAACTCGATCAGCATTTCGAGCAGGGCACATCGGGGCGCCACAGTTTGACGCGGCCGTGACATCCACCGACCTCCAAGGCTTCATCCTCACTCGCCATTGGCGGGATGCGCCGACCGGCACGGAGATCGAGTACTGGCTCGCAACAGATGCGGGGCCGACCAAAGTGGTCCTGCCCTCCCAGACCTCCGTCGCATTCGTCGCAACCCGGCACCGGACGCAAGTGGAAGCGCACCTCTCGGCCATGCCGGGCGTGGAGGTCCGCGAGCTTGCGCTGAAGACCTTCCACCAGGAACCCGTCGTCGGTGTCTATGCGAAGCACTTCCGCCAGCTCGGTCGGCTGGCACGTGCCCTCCAGGCGCAGGGCATTCCCCTGCTCGAAGCCGATGTGCGCCCGCACGACCGCTACCTGATGGAACGCTTCATCACCGCCGGCGTGCTGGTGGAGGGTGGGCTGGCAGACGGCTCCACCATCGTCGACTGCAGGCTCAAGCCCGCGCCCGAGTACCGGCCGGTGCTGAAGGTGGTGTCGCTGGACATCGAGACGAGCCAGCACGAGGCGCTCTATTCCATTGCGCTGGACGGCATGCAGGAGCGCGTCGTCTTCATGCTGGGCGAGCCGCCACGCGAGTCGAGTGCGCAAGGTGAGCCAGGCGAGCCCATGGACTTCTCGCTCATCTATTGCCCGACCCGCAAGGCCATGATCGAGAAGCTCAACGACTGGTTCGAGCGGAACGACCCGGACGTCCTCATCGGCTGGAACGTCATCCAGTTCGACCTGCGGGCGCTCCAGAAGACCGCCAACGAATGCGGAGTGCCGCTCCTTCTGGGGCGGGAGCGCCGGCCCATCGAATGGCGCACGCATCCCGGCAAGCAGGGCTACCTGTTCGCGCCCACGCCCGGCCGGGTGATCATCGATGGCATCGACGCACTCAAGGCGGCTGTGTGGAGCTTTCCTTCCTTCAGCCTCGAGACCGTCTCGCAGGCGCTGCTGGGCGAGGGCAAAGCCATCGGCGACGACTACGACAAGATGGCGGAGATCGAGCGGCGCTACCAGGAAGACAAGCCTGCGCTCGCGCTCTACAACATCCGGGACTGCGAGCTGGTCCTGCGCATCTTCGACAAGGCCAAGCTGCTGCAGTTCGTGATGGAGCGCGCCCAGACCACGGGCCTGCAGGCCGACCACTTCGGCGGCTCCATTGCCGCGTTCAGCCACCACTACCTGCCCCGGATGCATCGCCTGGGCTACGTGGCGCCGAACGTCGGCGAGATTGCGAGCAAGGCCTACCCCGGCGGCTACGTGATGGACTCGAAGCCGGGGTTCTACGACTCCGTCGTGGTCCTGGACTACAAGAGCCTCTACCCCTCCATCATCCGGACCTTTCTTGTCGACCCCGTGGGCCTCGTGGAAGGCTCCGCTGCCGCCGACCCGGCGACAGCCGTCAAAGGGCCGCAAGGCACCGTCTTCTCGCGCGAGAAGCACTGCCTGCCCGAGATCGTGACCACGCTCTGGCGCGCGCGGGACGAGGCCAAACGGGACAAGAACGAGCCGCTGTCCCAGGCCCTGAAGCTGCTCATGAACTCCTTCGCCGGCGTGCTCGGCGCGACCGACTGCCGCTTCTTCAATCCCAAGCTGGTGTCCGCCATCACCCTTCGCGGCCACGAGATGATGAAGCTCACGCGCGAATTCGTGGAAAAGCGGGACTACGAGGTCATCTACGGCGACACCGACTCCATCTTCATCTGGCTCCGGCGCACCCACACCAACGAAGAAGCGCACGCCATCGCGGCCACCCTGGCGCGAGACATCAACGCGTGGTGGACGCACTCCCTTCGCGAAGCGCACGGCCTTGCGAACTTCCTCGAAATCGAGTTCGACACCCACTACAAGAAGTTCTTCATGCCGACCATCCGTGGCTCGGATGTGGGCAGCAAGAAGCGGTATGCGGGCCTGAGCGTCGACGCCAAGGGCAAGGAGGAAATGGTCTATCGGGGCCTGGAGATGGCCCGCAGCGACTGGACCCCGCTGGCGCGCCAGTTCCAGGAGGGCCTGCTCTCGCGCATCTTTCACGACGAGCCCTACAAGGCGTTCGTGACGGACTATGCAGAGGCGCTGCTGGCGGGCGAGATGGACGACCTGCTCGTCTACCGCAAGCGCTTGCGCCACCGCCTCGATGCCTACCAGGTCAACGTACCGCCGCAGGTGCGGGCAGCGAGGGTGGCCGATGACTACAACGCCCGGGTCAACCGCCCGAAGCAATACCAGAACGGCGGCTGGATCCGCTACGTCATGACCCAGGGCGGGCCCGAGCCCATGGAGGCTCGCCAGTCCCGAATCGATTACGAGCACTACCTGAGCAAGCAGCTCCAGCCAATTGCCGACGCCATCCTCCAGCCGATGGGCGAGAGCTTCATGGCCTTGACGACGGCGCAGCAAGGTCTTTTCTGACCAGGCCGGCCGGGTTCGGGCGCCATCGAGGCAACTAAATAGAAGCCCCCTTGCCTTGTCCCCCCAGATAGACGCCCAATCCGTATCGAACGCGTCACGGGGTATTTCTCAAATCGAAATTACCGCATTGCGGAACCTGAGCGGGACCGCTTCGCGCAGAACATTCCATCGCAAAAATGGAGAAAAACCAAGATGTCCGCTGCCATGTTCGCCGCCCTGTTCTTCACGGTGGCCCTCCTCGTCACCACGGCTTACTTCATCATGGGCTCCATCCCGCTGCTGGTGCTCAAGCACGACACGCCGCTCGACGCCCGCTTCGTGCGCGGCTTCTTCAACCTCTACTACGTCGGTGCGTGCATCACGGCCAGCGCGACGGCGATCAGCTTTGCGCTTGCGGGTCGCTTCGGCATCGCGGCGGGTGCCGCGGCGCTGGCAGTGATGGCCATCGTGCTGCGCAAGAAGGTGATTCCCAAGATGGACGCGCTCGGGGAGCAGATCAAGTCCAACTACATGGACGCGATTCCGGGGTTCCGCAAGACGCACATCACCGCCATCCTGATCAACCTCGCCCAGCTCGTGGTGATCGTGTGGACGCTCATTGCGGTGAGCCGGCAGTAGCAGCAGCGCCTCTTCGAAGCACCACCGGCGCGCCTCCGGCAGCGCGCGCCCTCAGCTGACCGCAGCCGCCATCGACATCCTGCCCCGCCGAATCGCGCAGCTTCGTCAAAATGCCCCGCTGGTGCAGCGTGCGCGCGATCTGCTCGCAGCGCTCCCACGACGGCCGGCTGAACGAAACGCCATCGACCGCGTTGAACGGAATCATGTTCAGCACGCCGTACTTGCCCGAGAGCAGCTTGACGATGCCTTCGATCTCGTCTTCGCCATCGTTCACCCCTTCGAGCAGCGCCCACTGGTACTGGATCGGGTAGCCGGTGGCCCGCGCATAGCGTTCGCCCGCATCGACCAGCTCCTCGGGCGTCATGTTCGGCGCACGCGGCAGGAGCGTCTTTCGCAAGCCGGCCTTGGTCGTGTGCAACGACAGCGCGAGCGCAGGCTTCACGCGCTCCTGCTGCAGCCGCTCGAACGCACGCGGATCGCCCACGGTGGAGAACACCAGGTTCTTGTGGCCGATGTTGCCCACCGTGCCGAGCAGTTCGATCGCCTCCATCACGTTGTCCAGGTTATGGGCCGGTTCGCCCATGCCCATGAACACGACCTTGCGCACCGGCCGGCGCATGCGCGCGAGCGCGACCTGCGCAATGATTTCTGCGCTGCCCACCTGGCGCAGCAGTCCGTCCCGGCCCGTCATGCAGAACTGGCACCCCACGGCGCATCCGACCTGCGACGAGACGCACAGGCCATCGCGCGGCAGAAGCACGCTCTCCACGGTCTGGCCGTCCGCGAGGGCGACCAGCAGCCGCTCGGAACCATCCGCGCCGGGGTGCACCGTGTGGATGCGCGCGAGCCCCGCCAGCTCGGCCTCGATGGCCGGCAGGGCTTCCATCAATGACGACGGAAAGAAGCTGTGCGGCAGGCGCCGGCCGCTGTCGCGCGGCAGCGCGTGAGACCACAGCCGCAGGATGCGCTGCTCGTGGCTCGGGCCCGCGCCGGCTTCGCGGAGGCGCCGTTTCAGTTCGTGGATGCGCATGGGCTGCGTTGGGGGATGGCTGGTGGAGAGGGCGTGCTGGAGGTGTCAGCGATCCATCTGGTGCCCGATTTTCCCTCAACCCCTTCAGGCCGATTTCTCGACCTTTTCGACGGCGCGCCGCCCCGCATTGGCAACCTGGGAATGAGGATGCGTCGCGCACATCCTCGCAATCGGCGCGAGCGCCTGGCCCGGCCGCCGCGCGATCTCGATGGCCACGGCCTCGCCGAGATAGAAATCCTCGTCCGTCGCAAGCCGCTCCAGCAGCGCGAGGTCGCTCAGGTCGAGCGAAGGGATCAGCGCGGTCACCACATCGGTCAGCGTGCCATCGTCGAGCAGGCGATGAACCAGGTCGCTCAACGCGGGCTGGTCGTGCGCCACCGGCGAGGCTTCGGGGTGAAAGTCAGAGATATCGTCCCCTTGCTCGGCAGCCTCCCGCGCCGCCGCCAGAAAGTCTTCGAGCGAATCGAAGACCACGCGGCTCTGCCCGTCGTGGGCCAAGTAGAGCACGCACCCTTCCAGTGGCGCCCTTCCCAGCAACAGATGGTGGTCGCTCGTGTCGGGATCGTCGAGCACGAGGCCTTGCAGTTCGTCGACGATGGGCTGCCCGCTGAAGGCCTCGGTCAGTTCGCTCGCGCCTTCCATCGGCAGCAGGCCGAGCGCGGAGAAAAGCGGATCGTCGATCGCGTCGAAGTATTCGTCTGGCGTCATGGCGTTGGCAATCTGTCGGGCGAGAACGGTTGCGAGGGATGCGGATGCCGTGTCTCAGCCGCGCGGCCTGAAACCGAACACCTCTTTCCAGGCCGCATCCGCGCTGTCGCGCTCCCACGCCGAGCCGACGGGCTTGTCCGTGACTTGGCTCAACGTGGGGTCCATCTTGAGGAAGGAGTTCAGGGGGCAGATCTTCGGCGGGTTGTCATCGAGCACGCCTTGGCTCTCCCTGCCGCTCAGAAAGATCCAACCCGAATCGTGCGGGTTGTTCGGCTTCACCCGGTAGGCAAAGCACACTGGCAATCGGGCCGGTCCCATGACCTGGTCCGACGCCAGGACCAGCGGCGCGAGCGCGGCGAACTTGTCTTCCCACGGCTCTTTCTTCTTTTTGAATGGCCACATGTCGATACCTCCCTGGTTCAGTGTTTGGTGCCCTTGACTCGCTCGATCAGCTTGCGCGCAAACCGCCCCAGCGTCATCGGCCCCAGCCGGTGATTGAGCCGCGCCTTCTGCGCTTCGGGCATCTGGTTGCCGAAGCGCCGCAGCGTGTCCCTGATCGTCGTGAACTCCTCTTCGTGCTGGCCCAGCAGGCCCTGCGCCTCGGCCAGCCGCTCGCTCGCGTTGATGACGCGCTCGCGCAGCTGCGCATCGGTGCTGTCGCCGAAGCGGGCGATGAGCGTCTTGTAGACCTCGGCGCGCCCCGCCTGGTTGCCCTGCTGGCCGAGCACGCTCGCCTTGTCGATCATCGCCTTGGCCACCCAGACCTGCAGCGCGACATCCTTCGCGTCTTCTTCGCGGCCGATGAGCCGTGCGTAGCTTTCCAGCGCGGCGTCGACGTCGCCGGCCTGCTTGTGGGTCAGGCCCTGGCAACAGAACGCACGCGCCACGCGACGGCGAAGATCGATCACGTTGGAGCTGCCCCAGCGCGCAATGATGTCGCTGTAGACCGCCTGCTCTTCCTCGTGCCGCCCGAGCTTGTCGAGCGCCGCGCTCTTGTAGCCCAGGCACAGCGCCACGCGCTCCTGGATCGACATCGACAGCTCTTCGCCATAGCGCGTGTCCATTTCTTCCGCGCAGGCGATCACGCGCTCCAGCTGGCCGAGCTGCTGCTGCATGTAGGTCTTGTTGGTCAGCGCGCGCGAGCACTGGTTGCGCAGCTCGGGGTGGCTGGCCTCGATGTGCTCGGCCAGCACCTGGTCGGTCAGCTCGATGCCTTCGCGCTGCTTGCCGGCTTCGCCGAGTTCGTAGCCCCGCGTGATCGTTGCACGGATTTCATCGAGCTTGTCGACGGGCAGGTCCGGAAAGTCGCCGCCGAAATCCGCGCCCGAGAGTTTGTCGAGCGTGACAAGACAGGTCTGCCGGCTCGCCGCCGCCTTCGACAAGGTGTCGCGCATCGCCTCCGAGGTGATGTTCCGAAAGCGCGCGACGATCTCGTCGTACACCACCAGCGCCTCCGCCGGGCGGTCCACGAGCTTGAGCAGCAGGTAGCCCTTGTTGAGCAGGGCGCTGGCCACGATCTGGAGCACCTGTTCGTCGCTCTCGTCGGCCGTGAGCGCGAGCAGGCGGTCGTAGGCCGCGATCGCTTCTTCGAAAGCCTCGGCCTCGCGCAGTTCGTGGGCGTTGGAGTACAGCGCATCGATCACTTGCCTGCGCAGATCCGGCACCGCATCGCGTCCGAAATCCGCAGCCAGCGCGTTCAGCATCGGCGCCTGGACATCGGCCGGCTCGTCGCGCAGGGCCATGATCTGCAGGCGCGCGTGGACGGCTTCCTCGCGCAGCGCCTGGCTCGCGCTCGCATCGACGCCCGATGCAGCCGCTTCGTACAGCGCGATCGCTTCGTCGTTGCGGCCGTCCCCGCGCAGCACGCTGGCGGGGCCATGGCCCCGCGCGTCGCGGTCAGCAGCAATGCGGCGTCGGTCTCGCCGGTGTGCCTTCCGAAGCGCGCGTGCACCGCACCGAACATGGCGGCGGCATCTTCCGAACGGTCGATATCGCGCAGCGCCTGGCCGCGCGCCATGCCGGCGCGCGCCACCCAGCGCCGCACCGGCGTAAGCGTCGAATTGTCGAAGCGCGCATCGAATGCATCGCAAACGGGCAGCACGTCTTCGGGCTCCTCAGCGTCGTAGGCGGTGCGGCACATCACCTCGGCCATCAGCTCCTCGATGTCGGCGCCGGTGTGACGGCTGAAACGCGCGATGAGCGCGCTGCGCACCGCAGGGACTTCGTCGTCCCGCTCGAGGCGAAACAGCACATGCGTCTTCAGCGCCATCGCGCGGCAGGCGCGCAGCGCGACACCGGGCAACTCGTCGGCAAGGTGCGCGGCCAGCACGTCGTCGCAGGCCGCCAGCGCCAGCGCGTACTCGCCCGCATCGTCGAGCATGTCGGCGCGCAGGAACCCGGCGCGCGCATGCACTTCGCGCACCGCCTCGCGCGGATCGCCCGCATAGGCCGCGAGCACTTCGTCGAGCATCGGAATGGCCTCTTCGACGCGCCGGCCGGCTTCGGCCAGTCCCATCGCCTGCGTGATGCGCGCATGGCCGACGCGCGCGGCTACGGAAGGCTCGGGCGCATGGGCCAGGTCTTGCCAGACGGCATCGAAGGCCTCGCGCGATGCGCCCGGGTAGTCGAGATCGGCGAGCAGCTCGCCGCGCCAGATGCGGGCGCGCGCCACGATCTCGCGCGTGGCCTCGGGTGCATCGTTGGCGTAGCGGCGGACGATGTCTTCGCAGCTGCGCACCATGTCGACCTTGGCGAACGCACCGCCCAGCGAGCCGGCCACAACCGCGCGCTGGAAGGCGGCGTGGGCCACCCAGGTGCGGACCTCGGCGGTGCTCGCGTCGGCGAAGCGGCGCTCGACTTCTTCGTACGCCGTGATCTCGGGTTTGGCCTCGCCGATGGCGCGCCATGCCAGGCCCTTGGCGTTGAACGCCTGCGCGATCCAGAGCGCGCGCCCTGCGGGGGCGGCATCGGCATGCGCGATCAATGCGTCGCACAGTTCGACGCGCTCGCGGTGCAGGCCGAGCTGCGCGAGTGCTTCGCCCTTGCGCAGCCAGGCTTCGTAAAGATGCTCTTCGAGCAACGGATCGTTGGCGGCGTGCAGGCGGTCGATCACCTGGTCGGCTTCGGCGATGCTGGCCAGTGCTGCAGCTTCGACTGCGGTGGGGGTCAATCGGGGTCCTTCCCTTCCTGCGTGCTGGGGCGACACGCTGTGCGCCTGTTTTTTGCGGGCAGAGCGGACTTTAATGGAAGGCCAAGGAGGCGATGAGTAGGACGCTGGCGGCAGTTCGAACTCGCCGGACATCGGCCTCGCAGCGCCAGCAGACGCCCAACTTGACGGGCATTGCGCCGACCGCGCACATTGCCCTCGCCTCGTGATGAGCGGGGCCGGGTTTGACAGCCCACCCACATCTGCGACGAAAGCCGCAGTCACTGCACAGGGTCTGCGGCTTATCGCTGTATCGCTGGGCCTACTTCATGCACGCATTGAAGGTCAGTGCGAGTCATTGACGGGGTAGCAGCGACGTACAACCTTGACACGTACGGTTGCGGGCATTTCGGCCCATCCGCGAAGGCAGTGGGACCGGCTACAGTCGGCCAGGGGCAGCCCTTCAACGTGAGGCATCAAGTGTGACAAGCAGCATTGGGTTTTACGCAAGTCAGACGGACCAAGGAGCATTGGACAACTTTGCCGCATCACTTGGACTCCGTCTCGTTTCGCCAACGCTGGGGCAACCTGTCAACAGCGCTGAGCTGGGTCCGTTTTGCTTCCTGACTGCTGTCGAGGAATCCGACCTGCATCCCTATGGGTTACCCCCAGTGCGCTTGACTGATGCACTTGACCCAATGCTTGGCTACATGCGGAGCTACTTCAAGAGTCCATACCTTGTATGTGGACACATCCAATACAGCGATGACGTTCGAGTACTCGCTCAAGCGACTCGACCTTACTACTCGAAGTTGTCTGGCTGGATAAAGGCTAAATGGACCCGCTTACCTGGTGGTGGCTTTTACATTGGCGATGAGGCGCAACGACTTGTGGAGGCCGGCGCGCAATTGGTCAATGCGCTGCCTGGAACGTATGAGTTCCAACGCATTGCAGTCCCTGCAAGTAAAAGTCGATGAGGCCGTTGTCGGCCAACACCAGTCGTTCGCAACGTCGGGGAAAACTCGGCCAAGAACCGTCGCTCGCAGTTGCGAGGAAGGAATGTGATTGCGGAACATCTTGAATGGGGCTGTTTACTACTGGCGCCGACGTGTCGTCGCCAGACCGCGTTGCGCGATCGCGTTAAGTGCAGTTTTCTTTGGCTTGGCCGTCCTCCTGGAATTTCTGGCACCCCCGCTGCTTTTGCTCGGCTGGGTTGTGATCGGAATAGCGTTCCTTGTCGGCGACATGGCGGCGCAAGTACAGGTTGCGCGCTGCCCCCACTGCGGAATATTGATAAACCCCGCACCCTCTCACACCACGACCTGCCCAGGTTGCCGGAGAACTATTTTCGGAGGGTAGCTTTGCGGGGATTGGTGGGCGACGACTATGAAGCGGATCAGATGGCCGCCGCGGGTAAATGCAGCGACCGGCTGCCGTCGGCCAACACCGGACGTTCAGGACCTCGGCCCAAATTTAGTCAGAAACCAGCCACGTTTTTTGCTCCGATGCTCACCGACGCACTCTTCAGTCTGCTCCCGCGCCCCTCTCGGCCGAGAGAGCAAGGCACTGCGGCCGAATGGGGGGCCGTGACGTCCAAGCTTGGCGGACCGCTGCCCACTGACTACATGCAGTTCGTTGACCACTATGGCTCGGGGACCATCAACGGATTCCTGACCGTCTTCAATCCTTTTAGCGCGAACCCACACGTGAATTTGCTGGACCAAGTATTCGTTCAGCTTTCGGCGCTGCGCGAACTTCGGACCAATTTTCCGAACGAGTTCGAGTTCCCGCTCTTCTTTGAGCCGGGCGGCCTTCTACCCTGGGCCGCTTCCGCTGATGGAGACGTGTTCTTCTGGAGCACCGCCGGGGAGAGCGGTGCGTGGGAGGTTGTTACGGTGCCGCGCAGCGATTCGCCCGAACGGTTCAAGCTGAGCATGTCGCAGTTTCTCGCGCGAGGATTGACCGGCCAGGTCAGGTCGGCGGCCTTACCTCAGTATTTCGCTTCGGGAATGGGCTCATTTGAGCCGCACCCTGCGTGAGGCAAACTTCGGCAGACGGCCAAGAGCGGACGTTGACCTCTGAAGACGAATAGGTGAATTGATGGCGTTGCTATTGCTGGGAAAGACCAAATGCCCAATCTGCGGGGATGTCATCAACGGAACCCAAGAGCGCGTTAGTTCGATGCCCCTTATTGAGTCCCCATCGCATCCGTTTTGGCGATTTTCAGACGCCACCATGCACCTCGAGTGCTTTCGGAATTGGCCGCGTCGAGCAGATTTTGTAGTCGAATTCAATCGAACGATTGGCAGTATTCGGTGGGGCAATGGGACACGGCATCTCATGCTCGACGACGGAACCATTCAGGTGACGCATCCGTCGGTCTGAGCGCCAGAAAGGTCTCGTTTGGGCCCGATGGCGCCGACGGTCCTGTGGCAGGATGCGGCCAGAACCGGTCATTCACCGAGTCTTGTAAATTCACCTCCAAAAAGAACGTGGTCCTCCTCGCAATTACCCCAAATGGACTGAAAGATGCACTGCGTGAAGCGGCGAGATCAGGCACCACAATTTGGTGTGGTGCAGGTGCCGTCTCAGAGGAAGACTTCAACGCTCTGAAGGTACCAGGCCTGACGCGCTTCAATTACCCATTAGAAGAGCGCGATCCGCTCGTACTGGCGGACGCGCTTGACACTATCGAGGAACACCACCCCGGAGAGGTTGTCTGGATCGAGGCTGCGTCCTCCGGACGCTGACCACAATCGGCCACAAGCAGCCACTCGGTGGCTCATCGAATATGAAAATCGAAGATTGCTACATCGAGTTCCGGCGCCGCCTCAAGGCTGCTGGCAAGAAGGTAACCGGCCTGATGCCTGGCACTAACGCAGGTTGGCGCACGAGCAGAGACGATGCAGCCGGGAGATCACTTCACATGAATTCTGGGCGCAAAATTACCGTCGGTGAGTTCGTGCCTCGCATGTCGGCATGCCAGCCAAATACCGCGCCGTCGTGTCGAGGTCCGTCTCTGAAATGGTCGTGCCGTTAGTCGCATTGCATCCGGGCTATCGACCGAAAACTTCCAATCACCGCATAGCCAGGTCCAGACCTATCCAATTGCAAAATTCAAAGGTGAGGAACAGCATGAGAAACGCAGAAGCGACGAACGCCGCGCCCACCTTGACGGATGTCAGTACCACTGCAACCGTCTTTTGATTCTTGTCCTTCTGTCCCCGATCGTAGTGCCACTTGACGGCTAAATACATGCCCACGCTGAGCACGAGAACCTTGAAAATAACAAAAGAGATAGGGATTGAATTCATGATTTAAAGGAGATTGATGGTGACAGACGGCGAAGTGCCCGAGTGCGGCGAGTAGCTCAATAGACCGATGAAGAAACGGAAAATCAATCTAACGAAACGGTTGCGTTGAGCCAAATGGGCGTCCGCAAGGCGCGTCGAAAGGCACGCAAGACATGGGTCGAAAGGCGGAGCAGTCCGCCGGCACCACAGAAGCACTTTCATCGTGCTGTCGAGTGTTCTTCTTCCAGGCTGATACGTACAGAACCAGATCAGCTGAAAATTTTCGTATCAGATGCAAGGAGGCCGGTAGCCGCTCCGGGGCACGCCGACGTCTGATACGAGAATCTCGGGAGCGGTCCAGAACGACCGTATCAGAAGGAGATGCCCATGAATCGCTACGAGAAGCTCGCTGACAACATCGCTCAGCGCATTCGTGCGGGTAGCCTGAAGGCGAACGATCGCCTTCCCTCCGTGCGCGAACTGAAGTCGCAAATGGGCATCAGTGCGTCCACCGTGTTTTCTGCTTACTACCTGCTGGAGGCGCAAGGGCTTGTCGAAGCGCGGCAGCGGTCGGGATACTTCGTTCGAGCGGGCGCGGAAATGCCGGCCAACGAACTGGCCGCCAGCGAGCCTGTCCTCCGGTCCATGTCGGTCGACGTCTCGTCGCTTGTCTTTCAGGTCCTTGCACAGGCTCGCGAGCGCGATATGGTCCCGCTCGGCTCGGCCTTTCCGTCGCCAGAGCTGTTTCCCTTCGAGCAACTTGCCGCCGGCCTGACGCGAGCGCTCAAGCGGATGGATCCTTGGCAGACCGTCGAAGATTTGTCACCAGGAAACGCCCAATTACGCCATCAGATCTCCCTGCGTTACGGCAGCGTCGGGATGGATGTTCCTGCGTCAGAACTGGTCATCACCAGCGGGGCGATGGAAGCACTCAATCTTGCGCTCGAATCGGTGACGCAGCCAGGCGACGTCGTGGCGATCGAGACGCCAACCTTTTATGGTGCGTTGCAGGCCCTCGAGCGGCGCGGTCTTCGCGCGGTCGAGGTTGAGACCCACCCGCGAACAGGCGTAGATCTCGACTCTCTTGCTCGCGTGATCGACCAGCATCCGGTGAAGGCCTGCTGGTTCATGCCGACCTTCCAGAATCCAATGGGCTGCACCATGAGCGACGCAGCCAAAGAGCAACTGGTCAGCATGCTCGCCACCCGCGCCATACCGCTGATCGAAGATGACGTGTACGGCGAGCTCGCGCACGGGGCTCGGAGACCGCCACCAGCCAAGGCCTGGGACCGGGCTGGCTGGGTGCTGCACTGCAGTTCTTTCTCGAAATCCCTGGCACCCGGATATCGCATCGGTTGGGTAGCGGGCGGTCGCTTCGCAGCCACTTTGGGTCGGAACAAGTTGATGAGCTCGCTGGCGACGGCACTCCCCTCGCAACTGGCGTTGCAGGAGTACCTGCAACACAAGAGTTTCGATCGTCATCTGCGCGCCCTGCGGCATTCGCTCAGCCGCCAGCAGGCTGCATGCTTGCGCCTTGTCGATCGATACTTTCCGACTGGAACGCGGGTCACGCGCCCCGAGGGTGGCTATTTCCTGTGGCTCGCGCTGCCAGAAGGCGTCGACTCGCTCGCACTGCACCGGGACGCTCTTCGGCTCGGCATAGGCGTAGCGCCGGGCCATTTGTTTTCAGCCGACCGCCGATACACCCGGCACCTGCGCATCAACTACGGGTATCTCGGCGACCCGCGCTTGGAAGGGGCTATCAGGAGTCTTGGAGATCTCGCCAACGCGCAGCTTAAATCTCCAACACGAAAATCGGGGCCAATCTTCGAGGAACGTTCGTCGAGGCCCTAGTTTGCGTCAATGCAGGTCGAGGTCCGCCGCCTTCGACTGACTCTCAACGTCACGCGTGCCGCTTCTGTCCAGTCGTCGACGCTTCGCCGCAAGATGGCACGAAGGCCTAAAGCGGTAGCCCCGACATCTTGGCGACATGATTGAGGGCGTCGTGAACGACTGCGCTTTATGCGTTGCCGAGTTGCCAAGTTGCCAGTTGAGAATTCCTTTGACTCATTGAGACTCGTCCACCTTCGCTAGCAGCAACTGCTTTGGTCGAGTGACCGCTTTCAGGAGGGCCCAATGTCTGCTTCGGGCCCCTTCGCGACATTCGCTGAAACCCAAAGCAGACTTTGAACAAGATGCGTGCTGGTCCAACACTTAGCCTTAGCGTGCATTACAGGGCCTATCAAGTCCTGGGTCGATGCGCGATGAAGTAGGTCAGTCTGCTACGCTTATCCTGGCGGTGAAATAGCAGATCTAAGTAAGGAAATTTTCATGGATGGACGTCTTGCTTTCTTGATTGCTACTCTTGCTTTGGCCGGATGCACTTCGCCGGGGTCGCGAGTTCAAAGTTATGCCGGCAAGCAGTTGCCCCCCGAGGAAGTGGCTACTGTGTTTTCAACGATGGGTGGACGCTATGGGAATACTGTGATCTGTTCAGTAGATGAACAGCCAGTGAGACCGATGGGTGGTTGCGCGAATGTGATCTACGTTTTGCCTGGTTCCCATGTTCTTGGATGGCGTTACGATTCATACGGAACGGCGGGCAATGGGAAGCTCTTGCTCAGGGCAGAAGCAGGACGCATCTATCAGCTCAATGCATCGCCGCTTGGAGAAGTGAATGGGAAGCTGACGGGAATGGCTCAGACCATGCCGATGGCGCCGGGCAGCAAGCTTACTTATCGCAACGTGAATCCGGGCTATGTGCCATCCGGTGCCAAGCTGGACGATATCGTTCCCTACGGAGCTAATTGACTGCAGTTGGTAGGACGGCAGAACGTCAGTTGTTGGCCGACTGTTGTCGAAACTAGGCCGATGCTACCGGAGCCGAAGCACACATTCAGTACTAAACGCGAGTCGCGACGGCGGCGGCGAATGCCAGCGCGTCACTGGCAAGCAAGACCTTCAATATGCTCTGAGAACGTAGCCCTCTAAAGGCAAGCAGGGCAAGCGTGAGTCCAACGAGTACGAGAAAGACGCCTCCTGCATACGCCGCAAGCCCGCTCAACTCCGAAACACGAAGTGGGGCGGTACGTGGTCCTCGTTCAGTTAGGCGGCCCGTGAGCAACGCAACGAAGCCCGTTCCGCTCGAAAGCGCCGCAAGCGCAAGCAGCAGCATCTTTCCGCCAATACGCTCGAAGGCAGTCGATTCGCTTCTCGGCTCTTCTTGATTGCTCATCGCTGGATACTCCTGACCAAATTTTGCTCGGCCAAGCCATCGACCGGTTGAATCCGCCGCCGAAAGCGGCGGTGCGTGTTTCAGGCCATCGATGCCAGTAGCGCCTCTTCCCAGGCGAGAAGGTTGGGAAACGCAGTATGACTTGTCAGGCCCCGTTTTCCCGACAGCCTGCGCTCTACGGCCTGCACAACAAGGTCCGCATTGACGAGTACCTCCGACCGTAGGAACTGGAACTCCTCGGTCGCTTTTTCGCTAGAGGTTGCGAGCGAAAGGGTCCGTTCGCTGGATTCCAATGACATGAACGAACAGCAAAGCGTCGCGCTCTGAACGGTGTTGCTTTCTTGCTCGGTCAGGTTTCGTTGCCACAGGCGAGCGAAGTGGTCTTGCAGCATCGCCGAGTAGGAGCGATGTGTATCAACGAGGCGCTGAAGGTCTGCTCTGTTCATGCTCATTGTGGGCGACGATGTACGTGCTGGGGCATCGGTGCGAAGGTCCGGTTGTGGCCGCATTCTGCCTTTGCCTATCGCACAACCACGAGGCACTGCGCGTGCTCGCAGTCCCACGCGCCTTCACGATCCAAGCTCCTGTCTATGAACCCGATCCGTCAGGCCAGCGGAAAACCGCGATGGGCGTGAGTGCGTTCGTCGTGCAGTTCCTGCACCGCCAGTGCGTTCAGATGCACGTTCAGCGTGTTGCCCACGCTCGCCAAGTACTGGCACGCGGCATAACCCTCGGCGGCCTTTTCGTAGCGCGCCACCCAGGCGTCGCGCGCGGGTAGCCTGTCGGGCGGCACCGGCCAGACGCTCGGGGCGCGGCAGGTGCTCCCGGATGTCCACGCGCCATGGCTTCGCGCTCAGGCGCGCGCGAAAGCAGTTCTGATTGCGGCACATGCGCGTGTAGACCTTGTCGGCGCCCAGTGCATGGAAAGCGTCGGTCACGGCGGCATCGGACGGCGCGAAGACGTCGTGCATGGCCAGTACGCGCATGCCTGCGGGTGTGCGGTACAGCCGCAGGTGCCAATCGGGATGCTGGTGGATGAAGCGCTCAACGCGTGCACGCACGCGCGCGAGCGGATCGCTCTTGTCCTGGGTGAAGCGCAGCCCCTCGGCACGTACGCGCCACATGCCGAAGGCCGCCATCAACACAAACGCGGCAACGCAGGCTATCGCCGAGCGCGTCGCGTAGCCCGTAACCAGCGCCCCGATGAACGCCACGCCGATCACCGTCAGCCCGCGCGCGCTGCCGCGCGTGTCTTCGAAGTCGACATCGACGAACATCACGTCGGGCGTGTTGAGGCAACGCGCGCCGTAGCCGTTGCGGGTGACGACGCTGTCACCTTGGCGTTCGAGGATTTCCTCGCGGATCGGCATACCGTCGGCGCCGTTGTAGGCCAGCTTAGGCTCGCGACGCTTCAGCACTTCACCGCTGACGATGCGGTCGAAGGCTTCGCGAGTGCGCTGGTCGGCATGCGCCTGCGCAGCCAAGGGGCTGTCGTCGGACCAGCCGTAGCGGCGCACGGTGAATTGCTTGCCGGCTACCTGCTCCTGGATGCGGCCCTCGGCCCAGAACTGGGGAATGATCACGGTTTCAAGCGGCCTTACCGAGATACGCCCACGCCAGCGCCGCGAGCAGGAGCGCGGGGCTGCGCCTGCTGATCGACAGCATCGGGGGGAAGATGGTCGCAGCCGCTGCCCGTCAGAAATCCGCTCGAGACCTCAGCCCAGCGATCAGGTATGACGTACCGAAGATCGGTATCTGGGTTCTCCATGCGGCGAGGATCAAGACGAATCGAGACTGACCGCATATTCCAAGCCCAAGCGTTTTTGGATGACCGGTTTTGTGGCAACTCTGCTCCGCATGTGTACTTCCGCTATTGGCCGACTGTAGCCGGTCGTACCGCCGTCGCGAATGAGCCCGAAGCAAAAGTCTGACGCTACTTGGTAGTAGACGTCGACGGGCCTCGAGTTGAATATACAAACTGGTCGGCAAAGCGCTCGAGGTCATCAACCTCACTCCGTTTGCACGGGTTTTTCAAGTCATTTCTTTCAACTCTTGCACGATTCTCTGTGTCTGCTCACGATAGGTGTCCAGCATCTGTATGGATGCCAGCGCCAACCTTCTTGCTGAATCAGGAGTGAGTAGTTCGTTTTTAACAGCCCAGGAGAAAACGTTCTCTTGTGGTCGGTCCGCAGGGCACGTCGCTAACCAAGTAAGAAGATCCTTCCGCGCCGCCACCTTGCCATAGTGAAAGAGAGAAAGAGGCAGGCTATCCGGCTTGCCGAATTCCTTTTCATATCCACTGACGAAAGACTCGACGGTTGATCGGTCTTGGAACCAGGGGATTAGATGTGTATCGATGAGCGTATGAAGATCTGCGATCATCTTCTCGACGTCTTCGAGGGCCATCAACGTCCATATGGCTCCACGCTTGGACGTCGGTTGCCCCATCCCGTTTTGGGAGGATAGATAAGCGGTGTAATGGAACCGACCTCCCTTGGAATCTCCAGTTCCCGTTCGCTCTGAGATCGGTTTGATGTCCGTGGCGACTGAAACATGAGCAGCAATTCCTACATGCTGTGCGCGCTCGAAAGAACCTTTGAGAAGAACGAGTTCGATCCCCCTGCGAATCGGCTCGCTGACGCTTTCCATTGCGCGAGTACCCTTCTTCCTCCAGCCCTTAAAGAAGGGATTCACCTTGATTGCCCCCAAGAACGCTGGCCCAAGGCGATCGGCAGATACGGTCATAGCTTCTCCCAGTGAAATTTTGGCGAAGGAGCCCAAGCGCTATCGATGCCAACCATGACGTGAAATCTACACGGGAGTTGTGGATCGATAGTGGATGTCCGGTCTTGGCCGACAACGGAAGCCTGGGCTGCGCGCTCGAGAGTGGCGACGTGTCAAACCGGAATGGCCGGGGGCCAAGTGGCGACGACATCACTTCGGCTGCTCAGCAGGCAAGATGGCCAAACATCACCTTATCGCTAGGAAGCAGCGGAAACGACATATCTTGTTTGATGCAGATCTCCTCCCTACCGCGGGTGACATGAATATCCACCAGCACAAAACTGGGATCGTCGCGCGACAGGTGGTAACGGAAGTATTTCGGTGGGTCGTGCGGCACAACGTAGGCGCCGGTTCTTGCTTCAACCTGCTCGAGCATTTCAGCGATATTGGTGCAAAGCAACATCAATCCCGGCTGTGCGACGAACGTATTCAAAGATTGGTCGAAGGCCAACATTTGGCCGCGAGGATGTACTTCAGGCATTTGATTGGCTTGGACTTGGCGGTGGCAACCTCGAATTCTGCCTGTACCCCTATGGACTGCTCCTGGCCGGTTTCCGTCTGTGCTGACTAGTAGCCGGGTAGCCAAGGCTCCTGCTCGATAGCGGCAAGATTCCCTTCAGCAAGATGTCGGAACAGCTCGTGAATCTTGCTTACGGTCAACTCATCCATGTGCCGCTCGCCCCCGCCCTCGGCTTCGAGGTTCTCGAAGGTGATGTAGCCGCCCCGCGATACAGCCAAGCTCCACTCGGACTCATGGGTGACCGCCACTGAACCATGCTCAGTATCTTCTGGCCGATCTTCGAGTTCGCGCAGCAGTGCCGGGAAGTCCGAGTTGGGGCCGCCTGGTTCCACGCTGCCGTAACGGTGAGTCAGATTGAATGCCATGGTCGATGGTGATAAGGGGCAAAGTCCGCTTGTGGCCGCTAGGCGGCTCTGAAGGCGATGTATCCGAAGAATGAAAACAGCGAGATGAGCACAACGGCCACAAGCCACGCTGGAACCCCAGGGCTGCCGGCAGTTGGTGACCTCAGGCCGACGTCAGTGAGTCCTTTGGCGATACGTTCTCGTGGGCCCAAGAGTAGATAGAGCAGCATCGCGGGTCCGACGAGGGAGAGCGCTCCGCCGACCAACAGGCAACTCCACACCTTGAGCGAGAAGGCGTCTGAGTCTGGGCCGCCGGCACCAGCGAGATACGCTTGGCTGCCTTTGGGATGAACCATGATTTCGCCTGACGTCCATCCATCCCAACCCCACAGAACCAGAAGAAATCCGAAGCTGGAGAGGATGAGCGCGCTCACGAAGGTCCGGATGAATCCCCTGCGTTTGGCTGAAATGAGGTTGGTGTGCTTGCGCATTTCCGAGGTAGGCCTAGATGACCGCTGTTGGCCGCGAGGTGTCATGCCTCGCGACACTCTGAAATCTAGTCCATATGGATGACGATGGTCCTCGAATCGAGCGCAATTTTTTGCAGCGTGCGATAGAACTTGCCGTCCTGCCAATGGCGCAGGACGTCGGTGTTCACAAAGCGGAGCACGCACTCCCCAGGCCAACCTGGGCCCCCCGCGCTCAGTGCATCCCAGAGCGCGTCGAAATTGCGGCCAAATAGCTGTGCGCCCTCCGGTTGCGTCGTCGACAGGTAAGCCGTCCAAAAATCTGCCTCGTCGTTGAGCTCACTGCAGTTGATGATGAATTCACGCATTACTTATGCCGGTCGAGATTGAGGGCGCGGGATGGAAGTCTGCTCTTGGCCGCATTCTGCCTTTCCAGCTGCAACCTTAACGGACGTAGAGGGCCGGCCGGCTACTTGGAGTTCCCGCGATCCACGAGGTCCCACGCAAGGCCTGCAACCCAACCGATGCCCACCAACCATGCCCCGGCCTGAACAGTGTCGACGTCGCCCGGCGCGGCCCAATGGACCAATACCGCGAGCGCTAACCCGACAAGGGCGCCAAGACAAGACCATGGTGAGACAAGCGCATCGAGCATTTGAGAGGTATGGGCGAATGTTTGATCCTGGCCGCATTCTGTAGTCGATGCGCACCTCGAAGCCCTTGGGGCCGCCCGATTCGGCGACGGTCGGCACAGCACATGCGCCTTCAGGCGCCATCGCACGGCAGGCGCGCCTGAATGGAATGGAATGGAAGGCGGTCGCTCTACCTGCCGGAGGCGTAGTGGCGCACGAAGATACGCGTTCCCGCGCTCGGCTCGAACTGCTGCCAGGCCAGCACCGCATTGCCCAGCTCGTTCATGCCGACATCGGGCGTGTTCGCTGCTTCGTCGCTGTTCTCCTGGAGCGCCTGCGCACCCCAGCCTTCGCCCAGCGTGTGGCGGGACGTGTAGAGGTCGCCGGGAGCCTGCGTCCACGCGGCGATCGCGTTGCTCGCGTCGTCCACGCCCAGGCCGGGCAGGCTGGTGAGCGCTTGCGAAGCAGCCGCCCGCACCACCGTCTCCGCGCCGAATGCCGCGCCCGGTGCCGCGGTTGCGGCCATGAGCGCGTTGTCTTGCCGCCCCCAGCTCACCACCGCCGCACCGGCCGCGTTCACGCGCAGCACCGGTGTGCTCAGGAAGGCTTGCGTCGACAGGAACGGTGCGCCCACGCGTGCCGTGCCGCCCTGCCATGCACCACCGGAAAAGCGCTTGAACCACACGGCGCTTTCCCACTGGTTGCTGCCGCCGGGCAGATCGACCTGGCCCCAGGCCAGCAGCGCACTGCCGCCGGCGTCGATCGCCAGGTCGTGCGCGCCTATCGATTGCGAGGTGCCGGCGTCGGGCACCAGCTCTGCCGCCGCGCCCCAGGTGCCGCCCGCGTTGGCGCGGTTGGTCCACAGCGATGAGCTGATGCCGGTGGAGCGCTTCCACACCGCCAGTGCTTCGCCCGAGCCCGCCACCACCACCGCCGGATCGCCGTCCACCGTGCCCACGACCTCGTCGGTCTCGATCAGTTCGGCCGTGCCCCAGCCGCCCGATTGCGTGTAGCGATTGGCATAGATGCTGAAGCGCGTGGCCGGGCCGATCTGCGACCACACCGCCACCGCGTTGCCGTTGGCGTCAATGCCCGCACTCGCGAAGCCGACCGTGCCGCTGCCCGTCTCCAGCAGCGCGGGCGTGCCCCAGCCGGTCGAGGGGTCGACCTGCAGGGCCCACATGTCGTAGGCGCCCGGCGAACTCAGTTGCGTCCATGCCACCACGGCGCGGCCGCTGTTCTTGTCAATGGCCACGCGGATGTCGCGCACCCCGCCGCTGTTGGCCTCCAGGCGCTGCGGCACGCTCCAGCCGCCGCCCGGCCGGTAGAGGCTGCCCCACAGCCTGTCCGTGAGCTGGCCGGCCTCGAGCTGGCGCCACACGAGCAGCGCGCGCCCTTGCGCATCGACCGCCACCTTCGGCTGGCTCGCGCCGCCGGCGGACAGCGTGAGCGCATCACCCCAGCCGATTACCGGCGGCGCGGCGACGAAGGTGGCCGTCACGGGGAGTGCGGAATCCATCCGCACCGTGCACACGCTGGCATTGCCGCTGCACGCGCCTGCCCAGCCGCCGAGCACCTGCCCCGCCGCGGGCGAGGCCGTGAGCGTGACCTGCGTGCCCGCTGCGAAATCCGCGCCGCAGCTGTCGGCGCAGTCGATGCCCGCAGGTTGCGAGGCGACCCGGCCGCCACCGGTGATGGCGACGTCCAGCCGATGCGCCGCACCGGCTGGGGGGGGAAAACCGATGGGCGGAAACAGGCCGCCACCGGAACCACCGCCGCCACCGCCGCAAGCCGTCAACGTCATCAGGGCCAGGGTCCACACACACGCCATCCATCGCCTGCAGATGCTCTTCTTCGTCATAGCTGCCATTCCTCGTTCGCTGGCGCCGGGGCCCGGCGCCTTCTGTGCTCGTTCAAGAGGCCGGATCGTAGGAACGCGGGTCGTTGCGGGCCATAGCACCATCGGGCACCTGCCCGAAGGTGCTGTTTCGCGGTGCGCGGTGTCTGGCTAGGCTCGACGCCTTCACCTCACACCGCTGCATGACACATTCACCGACTCCCCTTCTCTTCGCACTCCTGGTGGGCGCCGTGCTTGCAGTCGGGTGCGCCTCGACTGCGGTGACCGACGACGCCATCGTCACCAACACCTCGCGTGCGCTGGGTCTGCCGTCCAGCGCGTTCACCATCTCGAATCGCGCGGACAGCGGGGTGCAGACGACCTTCATCGCCAAGACCGACGGCGGCCACACCTACAACTGCTACGTGGAAGGCTCGGTGTCGGTGGTGGGGCGGGTGGTCAGCGATGCCATCTGCCAGGAGATGCGCCAGAGCGATGCACCCGCGTCCGCACGCCGCTCCAACGCCAGGCCGAGCGGTCCCGCACCGGCAGCACCGGCCTGCAACGCATTGCTGCGCGCCGCCGGTCGTTGCAACTGAAGCCGCGAGGCCTTGCCCCTTCGCCGGGCCCTTCGATGCGGGTGCATTGCCAGCCGGTGTGGACAATGGCGCCCCACGAGGAGAGGGCGCGGCCCGCCGGGCCCGCGCCGAGGATCACGGCACCATGAAACTCCTGCTTGTCGACGATCACCCGCTGTTCGGTGTCGGCTTTGCACATGCGCTCGCGCACGCACGGCCCGACTTCCAGGTGGAGACCGCCCTGTCGCTCGGGCAGGGCGTGGAGCGTGCCTCGCAATGCCCGCCGGACATCGTGCTGATCGACTACCGCCTGGGCGGCGAGGACGGCCTGGAGGGGCTGCGCCTCTTCGGTGTGCGGCATCCCCTGGTCTCGCGCCTGCTGATCTCAGGCGACGAGGAGCCGGCCCTGGCCGCACGCGCACGCGCCGCGGGCGCGGCCGGTTTCATCGGCAAGTCGCAGCCGGTGGCGCGCATCGCCGCCGCGCTGGACGAGGTGGCCGCCGGCGGCGAGGCCTTCGATGTGCTGCAGCCGCGCGCGGGCCTTGCGGCTTCGGGCCTCACCCCGCGGCAGCTCGAAGTGCTGCTGCTGGTGGCGCAAGGCCGGCAGAACAAACAGATCGCCGCGGAGCTGAACATCGCGGAGCGCACCGTCAAGCTGCACATCACGGCCCTGCTCGACGCGATGGATGCGCGCAACCGCACGCACCTGCTGGTGCAGGCGCGGCGCGCGGGGTTGATGCTGGACTTGCGATGAGCTCTCCCGCACCCGAGCCTGAGACCGCGTCCGGCGTGCGCGGCTTCATCGCCTCGCGCATGGCCTTCTCGGAGCTTCAGCTCCAGCAACTGGAGCAGATGATCCGCTCCACGCCCTGGGCGTGGATCCTGGCAGCGATGGCGGGGTTTCTTTGCTACATCGAATACGCCGACGGGCCCGATGGCCAACGCGTGCGCGTGTGGTTCGTCGTGTACTGCGTCATCGTCGCCGTGCGCATGGGCATCTGGCTGGCGTGGGTGTTTCGGCCGGCGCTTCGGGCCAACCTGCCGGCCCTGATGCTGCCCGTTATCGCCGTCACCCAACTCATGGCCTTCTCGCTGGGCGCGCTGAGCGTGCTGCTTCGGCACGACGGGCCGGCGCAGGCCGAGGCCATTCTTCACATCACCATGGTCACCGTGTCCCTGGGTGGGGCGATCCGCATGGCCACCATCGGGCGGGCGTCTTACGTCTACGTGGCGTTCATCCTCGGCCCCCTGGTGCTGCGCGACATGTGGTTCGGCGGCAGCTACCAGATGGCCATGGCTTCCATCGTGTCGCTGATCGGCGTCTACACCCTGCTGAGCGCCAGGCTGTTGTCGTCCGCGCTGCACGAGATCCAGGCGCAGCGCAAACGCAATGCCGAGCTGGTGATTGCGTTGAGTGCCGAAAACGAACGCAGCAGCGCTGCCCGCCGAACCGCCGAAGAAGCCGTGGCCGCGCGCATGCGCTTCTTTGCCTCGGCCAACCACGACCTTCGCCAGCCGCTCAATGCGATGGCGCTGCTGGCGCAGACCGTGCACAACGTGAGCACCGAGCGCCATGTGAAAGAGATGTCCGAGCAACTGGTGGCCTGCGCCGACGGCATGACCGACGTGGTGGACGACCTGCTCGACATCACCCGCGCCGACGCCGGCTCGCTCAGCCCGCAGTGGTCGTCCTTCGCCATCGACGAGCTGCTGGCCGAGTGCTGCCGGCCGCACCAGGCGGTGGCGCTCGCGAAGGGGCTGCGCCTGGACATCGACGCCGGCCACGTGGCCGTGCGCAGCGACCGGGCGTTGCTCGCCAGGGTGGTCACCAACCTCGTGGCCAATGCCATTCGCTACACGCGCGAAGGGCAGGTGCGCATCGGCAGCCGCATGGCCGACGGCCGGCTGCGGCTGTCCATCGAGGACACGGGCATCGGCATTGCGGCCGAACACCTGCCGCAGGTCTTCGAGGAGTTCTTTCAGGTCGACAACCCGGCGCGCGACCGGCGCCTGGGCTACGGCCTGGGGTTGGCCACCGTCAAGCGGCTGAGCGAGCTGCTGGACCTGCGGGTGACGGCGCACTCGGTGCCGGGGCAAGGCAGCGTGTTCGAGTTGCAGCTGCCGTTGGCCGATGCCGCCGGGAGCGAACGGGTGCATGAGGCTGAACGCAGCGCCGCATCGCCGTCGACCACCGCATTGGCCATGCGCATCCTGCTGGTCGACGACGACCAGAGCTCGCTGCAGGCACTGTGCGGGCTGCTCACTTCATGGGGCATGGATGTTCGCTCGGCCAGCGACGTGCAGGGCGCGCTCGGCGTTCTGCAAACAGGCTTCCAGCCCCAGACGCTGGTGGTGGACCTGCGGCTGGGGCCGCAGGTCAGCGGCATTCAGGCGATCGAGGATCTGCGCTTGGCGCTGGGCGATGCCGAACTGCCTGCGTTGATCGTCACCGGTGACGTGGGAGGCGACTACCTGGATGCGGCGCGCGCGGCGGGCCTGCCCGTCATCGTGAAGCCTGTGCGGCCTTCGCACCTCCGGGCATTCCTGGGACACGTGCAGGCGCTCGGGCGATAACGCATCGAGGCGCCGATCAAGGCATCACGCAATCACCAGCGCACCTTGAACCCCACGCTCGCATTCACCCCGCTCTTGACGCGCGCATCGCCGCTCGAGCTCCACAGCTTGCCCACCTCCGCGTACAGGCCCACGTTCTCGCTCACCTGCAGCGTGGCGCCCGCCGCCAGTTCGGTGCTGGTGCCGCCGGTGCGCGTGGCGATGTCCGAGAAACCGGCCGGGCCGACGAAGCGGGTGACATCGGTGCCGCGGCTGCCGCGATAGACGTTGGCCCGCACATAAGGCTGCAGCAGCCCGGCGCCGGTGGCGACCTGGCCCTTCACGCGCACGCCGGCGCGCACGAGCGTGCCGTTGTGGCTGTCCTGCTGCACCAAGGCGCCGGGGATGCCCACGTCGCCCAGGTTCACGCGCTGGTGCACCAGTTGCAGCTGCGGCTCGATGGCCCAGTTCTCTGCGATCGCGAACGACTGCCCCACCTCGATCGACGCCAGCACGCTGTTGCCCTTGCCGCCGCTGGAGATGCCCAGCGCGGGCGAGGCGGTGTAGCGGTGGCGCCCGGCCTGCAGCACGCCATCGACATACAGGCCGCCTTCGTTCTTCCAGGTCGCATAGGTGCCCAGGTATTCGCTCTTCTGGTCGCTGGTGCCGACCGCGCGATTCGCCAGGCCGCTGGCGAAACCGTTCACGCGCATGTCGCCGTCGAGCTGGCCAACGTACACGCCCACGCGCCAGTTGGGGTCGGCCCACAGGTCGGTGCCGGCCTGGAAGCCCGTGAGGCGGCCCTTGCTCGTGGGGCTCACGGTACCGCCCTGCGAGATGGTGCGGTCGGTGCTGATGATGCGGCCCCAGGCCTGGCGGTAGCCCTGCGCCGGCGTGGCCGTGTTGGCCCCAGAGGACAGGTCGTCGCCCGTGCGTTGGTGCATGTTGCCGAGCATCGCGAGGCTGGACTGGCGCAACTGCTCGGGGAGCGCCGCGTACAGCGGCACTTCGGCGCGGTAGGTGGGCACGAGCACGCCGCCTGCGCCACCGGTGCCGGTGCCCGTGCCGCCGCCGGGTGGCGCAACGGCCGCGGCGGTGGAGCGCAGGTACCAGTTCTCGCCCGCGCCGGTGGCGTCGGCGGCGTACAGCCGGTATTCATAAGCGCCCGCATCGACATGCGCGCCAGCCAGCGCGAACGCGCTCTTGGTCGTCTGCGCGGTGGTGGTCGCGCCGTTGATCGCGCTGATCACCTCGATGCCGTTGCCCGTGGTGAGCGCGCCCAGGCCGCCCAGGTTGGTGATCTGCACATTCGTCGTGCCGCTGGCGACGGCAGTGACGCCGCTCAGGATGAGCCGGTCGCTCGCGCTCGCGCTGCCGCCCAGCGAGGTGCCCAGCCGCAGCGTGCCGCCGTTGCCCACCCAGGGGCCGTTGACCGTCAGCGTGGTGCCGGGCACCGTGCCCACCAACGACACCGTGCCGCTGTTGGCCATCGATGCGATGGCCTGGCTGTTGCCCGCCAGGTCCAGCGTGGCGCCCGGGGCCACGGTGAAGGCGCTGGCGGCGCTGAGGACGTTGGCCGCGCCGGCGCGCAGGGTACCCACCGCCACATTGGTACTGCCTGCGTGTGTGTCGGCGCCGTTCAACGTGAGCACGCCCGCGCCGATCTTCACCAGATCGCTGGTGCCGGAGATCGCGCCCGTCCACGCCAGGTCGTGCCCGTTGGTGTCGACGGTGCCCGTGCCGCCGAGCAGCAGCGCGTTGTTGACCGCGAGGCCGTCGGCGCCGGCCATCACGCTGGCGGTGGCGCCCGTGCCGATGGCAATCGCGCCCGTCATCGACGAGCCCGTGTTCAGCGTGAGCCTGTTGGCGCCGCCGGTGAACTCGACCGCCGCGGCGCGCGTGACCCCATCGCCGCCCAGCCCGCCCGAGATGCTTGCGCTGTTGACGATCGCAAGGCTCGCACCCGTCACGCCCGCCCCGCCCACGCCGTTGGCGCCGCTCGGCCCCCCGTTGCTGTTGACCCCGCCGACGCCGCCCGCCCCGCCGGTGATGGCGCCGGTGTTGGTGATGTTCGCGCCCGCGCCGGTCGATGCGAGGCCCGCCCCGCCATCGCCGCCGCTGCCCGGCGAACCGGTGCCACCCGCACCGCCGCCCGACGCGCCGCCTGCGCCCCCCGCACCGCCCGTGATCGAGCCGGTGTTGCTGACCGAGACGGCCACGCCGGTCAACGTCGCGCCGATGCCCCCCGCGCCGCCGCCACCGCCCGAGGCGTTGGCACGCGAGCCCGGCAGCTCGGCCCCGCCTGCGCCGCCCACCCCGCCCGCGATGGCGCCGGTGTTGGTGAAGAGCAGCCCCGGGTTCGTCGCATTCAGGTAGAACCCGCCGCCCCCGCTGCCGCCACCGCCGCCTTGCGAGAACGCGTTGCCGCCCTGCCCGCCCGCGCCGCCCGTGGACGACCCCGTGGCCGTGTAGTTGCCGAGCGGCCCGCTGAGGATGGCGCCGTAGCCGCCGGCGCCGCCGCCCCCGGCCGCCCAGTACCCGTTGCCACCCGCGCCACCGATGCCGCCGGTGTAGCTGTCGGATGAGCTGGTGACGTTGTTCGCGACCGACGCTCCCTGAAAACCTCCGCCGCCGCCACCGCCATAACCGTCGCCAACGCCCGGCCCACCGGTCTGCGTCTGACCCGCGCCGCCCGCGTCACCCTGGAACGCACCCGGACCCGCAGGCGTGCTCGCAGCACCCGCCGCACCGCCGGTGCCCGGCGTTGCGGTGCCGAAGCTGCCGATGTTGGCGTTGCCCCCCGCCGTGACCCCGCCCGGCGTCGACGACCCGCCGGCGCCACCCGATGCGCCGAGCGTGGTGTCGTTGGTCGCGCCGCTGCCCCCGGTGCCGTTGCTGCCACCGGCGCCTCCGTTCAGCGAGGTGTCACCGACAGGCTGCCCGCCCGCGCCGCCCGCTGCCAGCACGACCACCGGCACGGCACAGACCAACAGCGCCGCCGCAGCCGCAGCCGCAGCCACCGCGCGCACGCCGCCGCCCCCGCTGGACGCAGAAGAAGAGCGCGCAGGGCCACGCGAGATTTCCGGCGCGGCGATCCAGGTGCCGAGCGCGGGATTCCAAAGGGTCCGGAAGATTTTGTTCATGGCTTCAACGTGTTTTGCGGTCATTGATCGGGCCTGGCGCCCGAATACAGCAGCAATTGCTTGCTCCTCCTCTGCACGCCGTTGATTACTCACTTCAAGTCAAAAATGTAAGGACGCGTAGCGGTTACGCATATACCCGGGCGGGAGTACCCCAAATGGGCCGGATTCTTGTGGCGTGGTACCGCTTTGCTTCTTGTGACGATGACCGGGGGATGGGGTACCTATCGGAGGCGTCAGGAAGTAACAAGTGCTTTTTCGGCCTCGCGGTCGCTTGCGGGCCGAAGAAGTGGGCGGCGCTCTGCGGAGGAAATGAAGATGGCTTACCTGAAAGAACTCAAGGTCACGCCACACACGAGCGGTGGCGACGACTTGCCGGCAAACGGTGGAAAGCCTCAGGGCAGGTGTCCGCGCTGTTCAAGGGCATGCAAGACGAGAGCAAGGAGAAGGTCGTTGTCCTGCATCTGAATCCGCAGTCGGAGATTCTTTAGATCTGGCGGGTATCGATCAGGCTAAGTGACGCTTGATAGCCCTGAGCGCATTGACCCGCGCAGCGTCGTGGTGAACATCCGTCGTTTCAAGCGTCTGAAGCCACGCCATCGACTCCGGCGTGGCGGCACCTCGAATGGCACACAAGCAGAGGCTTTTGAGAAATGGCTCGGACGCCCGGTCGTAGGCCTTCAACACAATCCGTCGCAGTCGATCCTGCAATAAAGCATCGATCAGCACACCACCCTTGAAACTCAGCAACTGGTTCAGCGCAGACAGGGCCTGCCAATCGGCATGTGTCACATCAGACGACCTCCAATCGGCGGGCTCGCAAAAATCCATCAATGCCCGGACGCTGTCGACAGTCTTTACATGTGCAAGAAACAAAAGCGGCCCCGGCAACTTTAGCGGGGGCCGCATAGCGATCAGCGCGGGCTACCCCGCAACCCAATCAATCCAACGAAACATTCGCCTTCTTGATCACATCCCCAAACCGCTGCGTCTCACTCGCCACAAACTGATCAAACTGCGGCCGAGTCGTCGGAAACGGCTCGTACCCGAAGCTCTTGAACTTCTCCAGCACATCGGGTTCCGCCAGCCCCTTCTCGATGTCGCGCTTGATCTTCTCTGTCACCGAAGCCGGCAGGCCCTTCGGCACGGCAATCGCGTTCCAGCCGATCACCTCGAAGCCCTTGGGGCCGCCCGATTCTGCAACGGTCGGCACGTCGGGGAAGGCGGCGTTGCGCTGGGGCGCGGCCACGGCCAGGAAGCGCAGTTTGTTCGCGCGCTGCAGCGGGCCGGCGGTGGCGCTGCTGCCAAGCGCAAAGGCCAGTTCGCCCGTGGCGACCGAGGTGTAGAGCTGCGTCGTTTCCTTGTAGATGATGTGTTCCATCTGCGTGCCGGTGGCCGACTCGAAGAGCTCCGAGCCCAGGTGCACCGGGTTGCCGACCGACCACGAGCCGTAGTCGAGCTTGCCGGGGTTGGCCTTGGCGTCGGCGATGAGGTCGCCCACGGTCTTGTACTTGCTGTTGGTCGCGACGGTGAAGAAGAAATACGTCTTGAAGAGCGGCAGCAGCGTGTCGAAGTCCTTCGCGCTGTCGTAGGGCAGCTTCTTGAAGAGCGCCGGGTACGCGGCCAGATGCACGTTGTCGAGCACGATGATGTCGTGGCCGTCTTTCGCGCCGCGCTTGAAGGCGTCGATGGCGATGAAGCCGTTGCCGCCCGGGCGGTTCTCGACCACCACCGGCTGGCCCCAGGCGCGCGAAAGCTTGTCGGCCACGAGACGGGCAACGCCGTCGGGGCCGCCGCCGACCGGGAACGGCGTGATGATGCGCACGGGCTTGGTGGGGAAGGCTGCCTGTGCGGATGCGGTGACCGGTGCCAGCGCGGCCGTGGCCAGCGCGAATGCTGCGGCAGCTGCAGCCAGGCCGACGCTGCGGCGCGTTGCGTTTGTGTTCTTCATCATTCTCTGATCCTCTTCTTTCGGTTCTCTGGTTTTGAAACTCTCTCCCGGACCGTTCGGCGGGCTTCGGGCTGCGCGGCTACTCCACCACCGCGCCCGAACTGCGAACGATCGCCGCCCATTGCTCGCTCTCCCGCGAGATGAGCGCTGCGTACTCGGCAGGCCCGCCGAGCAAGGGCACGGCGCCTTCCACGTCGAGGCGCGACTGGAATTCCTTTTCTCCCGCCACCTTGAGCATCTGCGCCGCGAGCTCCTTCACGACCGCATCGGGCGTGCCGCGCGGCGCGAGGATGCCGTAGGTGAGCGTGCTCTCGAAGCCCGCGAGTTCGCGCAGGCCCGACTCGGCCACGGTGGGCACATCGGGCAGCGAAGGCAGGCGCTTCGCACCGGTGACGGCAATGGCGCGCAGCCGTCCGCCCTTGACCAGCGCGAGCGCGGGCGGGATGACGCTGAACATCATTTGCACCTGCCCGCCCGTGAGGTCGGTGAGCGCGGGGTTGGTGCCCTTGTAGGGGATGTGATTGATCTTCGCGCCGATGCGTTGCGCGAAGAGTTCGCCGCTGAGGTGGCCGCCGGTGCCGCTGCCGCTCGATGCGTAGTCGAGCAGGCCCGGCCGCGCCCTGGCTTCGGCCACGAGGTCGGCCACGCTGCGCACCTTCGATGCGGCGGGCACCACGAGCACGAGCGCGGACGAGGCGAACATCGCGACGGGCACGAGGTCCTTCCGCGCATCGACCTTCAGGTTCTTGTAGAGCGCGGGGTTGATCGACACGGTGCCCGTGTGGCCGAGCAAGAGCGTGCTGCCGTCGGGCGTGCTGCGCACCACCTGCTCGGTGCCGAGGTTGCCGCCCGCGCCGGGCTTGTTGTCGACGATGACGCCCGACTTGCGCAACTCGCCGAGGCCCTTGGCCATCTGGCGCGCGAACACGTCGTTGCCGCCGCCGGCCGCGAAGGGCACGACGATGCGGATGGGCTTGGCCGCATCGCTCTGCGCGTAAGCAGGCAGGCCCGCTGCCGCGAGCAGGCCCAGCAGCACCAGCTCGCGTCGCGCGAGACCCATCAGACGCGTTCCAGGATCACGGCAATGCCCTGCCCCACGCCGATGCACATCGTGCACAGCGCGTAGCGGCCGCCGCCCTTGTGCAGCTGGTTCACCGCGGTGATGGCCAAGCGTGCGCCGCTCGCGCCGAGCGGGTGGCCGAGCGCGATGGCGCCGCCGTTGATGTTCACGCGCGCGTCGTCGTCCTTCAGGCCCAACAGACGCAGCACGGCAAGGCCTTGCGCGGCGAAGGCTTCGTTGAGTTCGATGACGTCGATCTGGTCGATGGTGAGGCCGGTGAGCGCCAGCACCTTCTGCGTAGCGGGCGCGGGGCCGATGCCCATCACGCGCGGCGCCACTCCGGCGGTGGCCATGCCGACCACGCGGGCGCGCGGCGTCAAGCCATGCTTCGCGGCGCTGGCTTCGTCGGCCAGCAGCAGCGCGCAGGCGCCGTCGTTCACGCCGCTGGCATTGCCCGCGGTCACGGTGCCGTCGGGGCGCACCACGCCCTTGAGCTTGGCGAGGGATTCGAGGCTGGTCTCGCGCGGATGCTCGTCCTTGTTGACGATGATCGCGTCGCCCTTCTTCTGCGGCACGCTGACGGGCACGATCTCGGCATCGAAGAAGCCGGATTTCTGCGAGGCGACGGCGCGCAGCTGCGAGTTGAGCGCCATCAGGTCTTGCGCTTCGCGCTCGATCTTGTAGTCGGTCGCCACGTTCTCGGCCGTCTCGGGCATCGAGTCGACGCCGTACTGCGCCTTCATGAGCTTGTTGACGAAGCGCCAGCCGATGGTGGTGTCGTACACCGCGTTGTTGCGGCTGAAGGCGCTCTCGGCCTTGGGCATGACGAAGGGGGCGCGGCTCATGCTCTCGACGCCGCCGGCGATCATGAGGCCGGCTTCACCGGCGCGGATGGCGCGCGCTGCGGTGCCCACGGCATCGAGGCCCGAACCGCACAGGCGGTTGATGGTGCCGCCGCCGATTTCGAGCGGCAGGCCCGCGAGCAGCGCCGACATGCGCGCGACGTTGCGGTTGTCTTCGCCGGCCTGGTTGGCGCAGCCGTAGAGCACGTCGCTCACGGCCTGCCAGTCGACGTTCTTGTTGCGTTCCATCAATGCCTTGAGCGGCACTGCGCCCAGGTCGTCGGTGCGCACGCTGCTGAGCGAGCCGCCGTAGCGGCCGAAGGGGGTGCGAACGGCGTCGCAGATGAAGGCTTGGTTGGTCATGTTGTGTCTCTGATGGATTGGATGGGTCAGGCTGCGATCGGCAGGCCGACGAGCTTCTCGAGCTCTTCGCGGGTGAGCCCTTCGACGAGATCGACGAGCTTCAAACCTTGCGGCGTGCATTCGAGCGTGGCGAGGTCGGAATACACGCGCTTGACGCAGCCGATGCCGGTCAGCGGATAGGTGCACTCCTGCACCAGCTTGCTCGTGCCCTGCTTGGTGAGCAGATCCATCATCACCCACGTCTGCTTGGCGCCGATGGCCAGGTCCATGGCGCCGCCGACGGCGGGAATGGCGTCTTTTTCGCCGGTGTGCCAGTTGGCGAGGTCGCCGGTGGCCGACACCTGGAACGCGCCGAGCACGCAGATGTCGAGGTGGCCGCCGCGCATCATCGCGAAGCTGTCGGCGTGGTGGAAGAACGAGCCGCCCGGCAGCAGCGTGACGGGCTGCTTGCCGGCGTTGATGAGGTCGTAGTCTTCCTCGCCGGCCTCGGGCGCGGGGCCCATGCCGAGGATGCCGTTCTCGCTCTGCAGGATGACCTCGCGGCCCTGCGGCAGATGATTCGCCACGAGCGTGGGCTGGCCGATGCCGAGGTTGACGACGGCGCCGTCGAAGATGTCCTGCGCAACGCGGGCGGCCAGTTGGTCCTTGGTGCGACGTGTGTAATTGCTCATGGTCATGCTGCCTTCTTGAAGCCGCCGGCCTGGGTGGCGACGCGTTCGATGCGCACCACCTGGTGCACGAAGATGCCCGGGGTCACGACGGTCTCGGGGTCGAGGGTGCCGAGCTCGGCGATGTCGTGCACGGTGGCCACGGTTTTCTTCGAGGCCATGGCCATCACCGGGCCGAAGTTGCGCGCGGCCTTGCGGTAAACCAGGTTGCCCCAGCGGTCGCCGCGCTCGGCCTTGATGAGCGCCACGTCGCCGTGGATGGGGTACTCGAGCACGTACTGCTTGCCGTCGATCTCGCGCGTTTCGCGGTTGCCCGCGAGCTGCGTGCCGTAGCCGGTGGGGCAGAAGAAGGCGCCGATGCCGGCGCCCGCGGCGCGGATGCGTTCGGCGAGGTTGCCTTGGGGCACGAGTTCGAGTTCGATCTTGCCGCTGCGGTAGAGCCCGTCGAACACCTGGCTGTCGGCCTGGCGCGGGAAGCTGCAGATGATCTTGCGCACGCGGCCGGCCGCGAGCAGCGCCGCGAGGCCGGTGTCGCCGTTGCCGGCGTTGTTGTTGACGACGGTGAGGTCCTTGGCGCCCTGCTCGACGAGGCCGTCGATGAGTTCGCCGGGAATGCCGGCGGTGCCGAAACCGCCGATGAGAACCGTGGCGCCGTCGGGGATGCCCGCGAGGGCATCGGCGACCGAGCGCGCGATCTTGTTGATCATGAAGCTTGTCTCCGGGGTGGAAAGAGGGTGGCTCGAAATGTTCGTATACAGAACATTTGTTCGTATAATGAATTCTAAAGACGATCGCGCACCATGGCAACCCAGACGAAACCCTCCGAAACTCCCGCTCCCGGCGACAGCTATGTGCAGTCGTTCGCACGCGGCCTGCAGGTGATTCGCTCGTTCAGCGAGAGCGCGCCGCGGCAAACGCTGAGCGAAGTCGCCGCAGGCAGCGGGCTCACGCGGGCGGGCGCGCGGCGCATCCTGCTCACGCTGCAGACGCTGGGCTATGTGGTGACCGACGGCAAGCTCTTCACGCTCACGCCGCGCATCCTCGACCTGGGCTTTGCCTACCTCTCGTCGATGCCGATCTGGAACCGCGCCGAGCCGGTGATGGAAGCGCTGGTGCAGCAGGTGCAGGAGTCGTGCTCGGCCGCGGTGCTCGATGCGACGGACATCGTCTATGTGCTGCGCGTGCCGACCAAGAAGATCATGCACATCAGCCTGGGCGTGGGCTCGCGGCTGCCGGCGTATTGCACGTCGCTCGGCCGGCTGCTCCTGGCCGACCTTGAAGACGACGAGGTGCGCGCGCGGCTCGAAGCCTCGAACATCGAAGCGCTCACCAAGCACACGGTGACCGACATCGATGCGCTCATGGCCAAGGTCGCGCAGGCACGCAAGCAGCAGTGGTGCCTGGTGAACCAGGAACTCGAAGAGGGCCTCATTTCGGTGGCTGCGCCCATCGTCAATAAGCAGGGCCACATGGTGGCCGCGCTCAACATCAGCGGGCAGGCGAACCGCACGAGTGCGAAGGTGATGCAGGAGACGATGCTGCCAGCGCTGATCGATGCGGCGAAGCAGGTCTCTCGGCTGCTCTGATTTCTTCTGCCTTCAGCGGCGTGCGGCGCGCTGCATCTCCCGCGCGGTCTTGCCCACCGCGGCCCGGAGCGACTGCACCATCGGATGCCCCTCCAGCTCCTTCGAGGTGAAGAAGCTCACCGGCGGCAAGCTCCAGCTCAACCGGTAGGGCAGCGCCGCCCAGTGCCCTGCGCGCTCCATGTCGGCCACCACATCGCGCGCGAGGATGGCGATGGCGTTCGGCTCGGTGCGCAGCACCATCTCCATGCTGCGGATCGAGGTGCTCTCCAGCATCGGCACTGGCGGCTGCACGCCCGCGCCTACGAAGATCGCGTTGTAGGTGCGGCGCATGGGCGTGTTGGGCGGCGGCAGTATCCAGTCGAGCTGCGCGAGGCGCGCCCAATCCAGCGGCCCGCGCGAGAGGCGCTTGACGCTCTTGGCGGCGACCACGAGGCAGGGCTCCTGCTGGTAGATCGCCTCCTGCACCAGGCCCGTGGCGTCACCGTCGTACGAGCGGCCGATGGCGCAATCGAGTTCGCGCGCGACGAGGCTCGCGACCAGTTCGTCCGTCGTGCCCTCGCGCGTCATCACCGCCATGCGCGGCGTGCGGTCCAGCAGGTGCGTGAGCGCCGCGGACAGCAGCTGCTGCGGCACCTGCTGCGTGAGCCCGAGCCGAAGGCGCCCGCTGCGCCCCGCCTCCAGTGACGTGAGCACGCGCGTGGTGGCCTCCAGCTCCGCGAGCCAGCGCTGCGCGTAGTGCAGCACCGCCTCGCCCGACGGCGTGGGCACGAGGCCGCGGCTGGTGCGCTCGAAGAGCCGGCTGCCGAAGATGTCCTCGGCCTCGCGCAGCGCCTTGGTGATGGCCGGCTGGCTCACCCGCATCTCGGCGGCCACGCGGCCGAGCGTGCGGTGGCGGTCGATGGCCTGCAGGAGCGAAAGCTGCCGCAGCTTGAGGCGGGAGAGCAGCGCGTGTTGCAGGTCGGCGGCGGGGTCGCGGGCGGTCGGCAAGGTCATAACTCCCAGGTTATCGGGTCATCAGAATTTAATGCACTTCGGGCAATTGCGAAGCCTAGACTTTCTTCATGCCCATCGCCACCGCATCGCAGCCCATGGCCTTCACGAACGAGTTTCTGAACCAGTTGCTGGATGGGCTCGCCGAAGCCCGCAACGCCGACGCGGCGCTGCGCGAGGTGGACCGCATGCGAAGCCTGATCGCGGGCGAGAGCATCTTCAGCATCCAGCAGAACGTGACGACCGCGCACGACCCGGCCGGCGAGATCCGGCTGCGGCGCTTCTATTCGTCCGAGGCGCAGCGCCATCCGGTGGGCGGCGGCAAGCGCAAGACGCTCACGCCGTGGACCGAATGCCTGTTCCTGCAAGGCCGCGTGTTCGTCGGCGAGGGCGCGGAAACGCTGGCTCGGCATTTCGACGATTTCGAGCAGATGCACGCCTACGGCCTGCAGAGCGTGATCAACGTGCCGCTGCTGCGCGGCGAGGTCTGCTACGCCACCTTCAATGTCTTCGGTACCCGCCCCCGGTGGCAGCCGCACGAGGTGCTGGGCATCCGCCTGCTCGCGCTCTCTGCGGCGCGCTGGGTGCCGGCCGCACCGGGGCTCGCCTATCGCTTCACCGATATGTCTTTCACTTCGCCGATGGAGAGCTGACCATGCCCACAAGGATTCCTGTCGTGATCGTCGGAGGCGGGCCCGTGGGGCTGTCGATGGCCATCCTCCTGCAGCGCTTCGGCATCGAATTCGTGCTGCTCGAACGCAGCCCGACGACCACCGACCACCCCAAGGCGCGCGGCACCTACACGCGCACGATGGAGATCTTCCGGCAGTGGGGCATCGACGAATTGATGAAGCGGCATGCGCTGCCCGACGGCTCCGACTTCTTCGCGTTCTGCGAATCCATGACCGGCCACGAGTGGGGCCGCACCACCCCCGAGCCCAACGTCGGCCACTCGCCGTGCTGGAAGATCATCCAGTCGCAGGACACGGTCGAGGTCGAGCTGCTGGACCATGCGCGCAAGAGCCAGGTCGGCCAGTTCCTCTTCGGCCACGAGTTCGTGCAGTACGAGGAAGGCGCCGACGGCATCGCGGTGAGCGCCCGCAAAGTGAACACGGGCGAGGCGCTCACCTGGCAGGCGCAGTACCTGATCGCCGCGGATGGCGCCACCAGCGCGGTGCGGCGGCAGGCCGGCATCGAGATGCGCGGGCCGGCCACGATCGCGGTGATGGCCAACGAGTTCTGGCAGGCCGATCTCTCGCATGTGCGCGACGCGAAAACCTGCGCGGGCTGGCGCGTCTTTGCGAAGGAATCGCCCTACCCGATCACCACCGTGCTCAACACGAACGGCAAGGACCGGTGGCTCAACCTCCTGCCCGTGGGCCGCGAGGTGGACGAGCGCATCGGGGAGCGCAACGACGAGGAAGTGGTGCAGCTCGCACGCACGGTCTCCGGCGTTCCGAACCTCGATGTGAAGGTCATCAACCGCTCGGTGTGGCGCATGAGCCGCCAGGTGGCCGCGAACTTCCGCCGGGGCCGCGTGCTGCTGGTGGGCGACTCGGCGCACCGCTTTCCGCCCAACGGCGGCTACGGCATGAACTCCGGCATCCAGGACGCGCACAACCTCGCATGGAAGCTGGCCTTCGTGCTCACAGGCCGCGCCGGCCCGCGCCTCCTGGACAGCTACGAGCAGGAGCGGCGCCCCGTCGCCGAATCGAACGCCGACTTCAGCCTGCACAACGCGACGCGCTTCACCCGCTGCGACGAGGCGCTGCGGTCGGGCAACAAGGACCGCATCGACTTCTGGATCCGCGACAGCGACAACCACATCCACAGCATCGGCCAGTCGCTGGGTTTCTGCTACGACGAGGGCGCGGTCGTGCCCGACGGCACCGGCAAACACGTGCTGCGCGCGCGCTGGTACGAACCGACCGACAGACCCGGCGCGCGCTTCCCCCACCTGTGGCTGGACCTTGCGAGGCGCCACACCACGCTCGACTGGTTCGACCGCGAGTTCGTGCTGGTCGCGGGGCCGAAGGCGGACGGGTGGATGGAGGCGGCACGCGCTGTGTCGGGCAAGAACGGCCGCATCGTGCAGGCGCACCAGCTCGACGATGCGCACGAGAAAGACGGCCTGCTGCTCGGCCCGCGCGGCGCGGTGCTCGTGCGGCCCGACGGTCATGTGGCCTTCCGCATGCCGTGGACGCCATCGGACCCGGCGGCCGAACTTTCTGCCGTGCTCTCGCGCCTGCTGGACTGATGCCATGCCGGTCACCGCACTGCACCACTACACGATCCGCTGCACGCCGGACGAACTGCCGGCGCTGGTCGATTTCTACACGCGCGTGATGCGCCTCGAAGTCGGCGCGCGGCCGGAGATTCCCGCGCCCGGCGCCTGGCTCTATGCGGAGGGTCAGCCGATCGTGCACCTGTTCGCGCACCTCGCAACGCCCGACGTGCCGAGGCAGCCGGTCACGGGTCATGTCGACCACATCTCGTTCCGCTCCCGCAGATTGCACGAGATGCGCGCGCATCTCGATGCACAGGGCGTGCCGTACCTCGAGGCGCCGATTCCCGGATGGGACATCCACCAGCTCTTCCTGCACGATCCGCGCGGACTGAAGATCGAGATGACCTTCTGGCTCGACCAGGAAGAAAAAAACGGAGGTGCCGCATGACGGACTTCGTGCAGGCCGGCGAGATGCGCATCGCCTTCGAGCGCGAAGGCCAGGGCCCGGCCCTCGTGCTGATGCACGGCGCGGAAGCCACGCGCGGCATGTTCGCTGCGCTGGTGCCGCATCTGTCGAAGCACTTCACCGTGATCGCGTACGACCAGCGCGATTGCGGCGACACCGAGGGCCCCGAGCGCGCGGCCACGCTGGCGGACCTGGCCGGCGATGCACACCAGTTCATCAAGGCGCTCGGATTCAAGCGCGCGCACGTGTTCGGCTCGTCGTTCGGCGGGCGCGTGGCGCAGGCGCTGGCGCTGCTGCATCCGCGCGCGGTCGATCACCTGGTGCTCGCCAGCACCTGGCCGCTGCCGCGGCCCTACGAGGAGCTGTGCCCGGAGGCGAACCGCCTCGCCGAACTGCGCGAAGGACTGCCCGGCACCGCCGAGGAACTGGCGACGTGGTTCTTTCCCGAGGCGTATCTGCAGCAGCGGCCCGAACTGCGCCGCGTGTTCGCGAACGCGAGGCCGGCATCGGCGCGCTCGCGGCGGCGCACCGCCACCGTGGCGACCGCGCTGGAGAACGGCGTGGCGGACATCGTCGCGCCGACGCTGGTGCTGGCGGGCGAGCTCGACCGCGTGGTGCCGCCCGCGGTGACGCTGGCGATGGCCGGGCGCATCCACGGCGCCGATGCGGTGCTGCTGCCGGCCATCGGGCATGTGTCGGCATTGCAGGCGCCCGAGGTGCTGGCGCATCACCTGATCCGCTTCCTCAAGCCCGAAGGAGCCAAGGCATGAACACCACGCTTGTGCAAGCCGTTCCGAAGGCGAAGACCGAAGGCAGCGCCGACTACATCCGCATCGACGGGCTCTCCAAGCACTTCGGTGCGGGCCGCGAAGGCGTGCTCGCGCTCAATGGCATCGACTGCTCGATCCGCCAGGGCAGCTTCGTCACGATCGTGGGGCCGAGCGGCTGCGGCAAGAGCACGCTGCTGCGCATCCTGGCGGGCCTGCTGGACTACGACATCGGCCAGGTCGTGCTCGACGGCCAGCCGATCCACGGCACGCGGCGCGACATCGGCGTGGTGTTCCAGAGCTCGATCCTGCTGCCCTGGCGCACCATCCTCGAGAACGTGATGCTGCCGGCGGAGGTGCTCGGCCTCGACATGAAAGCCGCGCGCGAGCGCGCCATGCAGCTGCTGCACATGGTGCGGCTCGATGGGTTCGAGAACAAGCTGCCGCGCCAGCTGAGCGGCGGCATGCAGCAGCGCGCATCGATCGCACGGGCGCTGCTGCACGACCCCAAGATCCTGCTGATGGACGAGCCTTTCGGCGCGCTCGACGCGATGACGCGCGAGCGCATGAACCTGGAGCTGCAACGCATCTGGATGGAGAGCGGCAAGACGGTGGTGCTGATCACGCACTCCATTCCCGAGGCCGTGTTCCTCGGCGACAAGGTGTTCGTGATGTCGCCGCGCCCCGGCACGCTGGAGCGCGTGCTGCCCATCGACCTGCCGCGGCCGCGCACGATGGAGGTGATGTCCGACCCTGCCTTCGCCTCGGCCACCGCGAGCATCCGCGAGCGCTTCTCGCATGCAGCCTCCTTCGATTGAGAGGAACCCCATCATGAAGACCGCCATGCTTGCCGCGCCGCTGTCGGCGCCCGATGAGGTTGCCGTCCGGCGCACCGAGGCCTCGGCCGATGCACCGCCAAGGAAACGCGCCAATCCGCTCTCCTCCACGCGCGTGCAATCGATGCTGTTGCTGGTCACGCTGCTCGGTTCGTGGGAAGGCGCGGTGCGGTTCTTCAACGTGCCCAAGCACCTGGTGCCGCCGTTCAGCGACGTCGCGGTGGCGCTCTGGCGCGGCCTCGCGACCGGGCCGATGGCCAAGGACGGCTTCTGGTACCACGGGGGCGTGACGCTCGCCGAGATCCTGCTCGGCTTCGGCATCGGCAGCGGCGTGGGGCTGGCCATCGGCATCGTGGTCTCGCAGATGCCGCGGCTGGAGGCACTGCTGGAGCCCTACGTGGCCGCGCTGCAGAGCGTACCGAAGGTGGCAGTGGCACCGATCATCGTGGTGTGGCTGGGCTTCGGCATCAGCTCCAAGGTGGTGATCATCTGCATGCTCACCTTCTTTCCGGTGCTGGTGACGAGCATCGCGGGCTTCAAGGCGGTGGACGCCGACCGCATCGACCTGCTGCGTTCGCTGTCGGCCACGCGCTGGCAGATCTTCCGCAAGGCCAAGTTTCCGAGCGCCCTGCCTTTCATCTTCGCGGGCCTGAACATGGCCGCCGCCTTCAGCGTGGTGGGCGCAGTGGTCGGCGAATTCGTCGGCGCGCAGGCGGGGCTGGGGGTGCTGATCCTGCAGATGGAGGCGCAGGCCGACAGCGGCGGTAGCTTCGCGGTCTGCATCGTGCTCTCCGTGATCGGCATCGCGCTGTCGGCGTTGCTGCGGCGGCTGCAGCGGCGGGCGCTGCACTGGATGCCCGCGGACACCTCGCAGCGCACCGTGAGCGTCTGAACCGAATCCGCCCGCGTGCGGCGGGCGTTTCCAGCCGCGCATCCCCATGAAGGAGTGAGCCATGTTGAGACGACGTGATTTCGGCCTGGGCCTCGGAGCCCTGGGTCTTGCAGGCGGACTGCCGGCCCTGGCGCAGAAGCTGCGTGTGATGAAGGTGGCGAACACAGCGGCGGTGAACGATCCGCAGCAGTGCTTCACCACCGCGGGCCAGCATCCGAAGCTGAACTTCTACAAGCCGGGCGGCGTGGACATCGAGTACGTCAACATGTCCAGCATGACGCAGGCGATGCAGAGCCTGCGCGCGGGCCACGTGGACTTCGGGCCCGCCATACCGGGCATCCTGCTGCCCGCGATGGCCAAGGACCCGACGCTGGACCTGGTGAGCGTCTACAAGTGGCTGCCGCGCAATGCCAACGTGATCGTGGTGAAGCCGGCGAGCGGCATCAGGTCGGCGGCGGACCTGGCGGGCAAGCGCATCGGCGTGCGCAGCCTGGGCGACACGGGCATCGCGGTCACGCGCACCATGCTCGCCGAACTGGGGCTCAAGGACGACAAGTGCGAGTACATCGCCATCGGCGATGGCGCACCGGCCGGCGCGGCGATCGACAACGACCGCGTCGATGCGATGGTGGCCTTCGACACGGCAGCGGCGCGCATCGAGCTCGTGGGCACCAGGTTGCGCTATGTGCCGCTCACGCCGAAGTTCGCACAGCTCGGCTCGGGCTGGATCTGCGTGCCGCGCAAGTCGCTGAAAGAAGACCGCGCGGCGCTGGTGGCGCTGTTCCGCGGCATCGCGAAGTCGACGATCTTCTCGCACCACAACCTGGATGCGGGCATCGACCTGCACTGGGCCGTGTACCCCGAGAGCCGGCCCAAGGGCCGCACCGAAGACGAAGCGCGCAAGGAACTGGCGTTCATCCTGAAGGACCGCAAGAACAGCTGGATGCGCCGCCCCGACGATCCCGACCAGCGCATGGGCGCCTCGTCGCCCGCCGAATGGACAGCCAACATCGCAATGGCCGCCGACAGCAGCAAGAACCCGAAGCTGGCGGAAGAGCTCGGCGATGCGAGCCGCCTCTTCACCAACGAGCTGATCGACGAGATCAACGCGTTCGACAAGCAGGCGGTGGTGGAGATGGCGAAGGCGTTCAAGGCCTAGGCCGCCGGCCGCATCGTCAGGATGCGTCAGGCCTCCGAGTGGATGCCCTTCATGATGATCACGCCGCCCAGCCGCGCCGTGTCCGCGCGCATGCGGCGGGCCAGCGCCTCGGGCGTGCCGGGCTGCGCCTGCCAGCCAGTTTTCAGCAGCGCCTGAGCCACGTCGGGCATGCTGGTCACTTCGACCAGCGCCGCGTTGAGCTTGGCGACGGCGTTCTTGTTCATGCCCGCGGGCGCGGCCAGCGCGGTCCAGATTTCGAGGTCGGCGCCGCGCACATCCGCGTCGCGGATGGTGGGCAGCTCGCTCGCCAGCGGGCTGCGCTCGGGCGAGGTCACGCCGATGGCCTTGAGCTTGCCCGAGGCCAGGTGCGGCAGGGCCAGGCCCGGCGGCAGCAGCGCCAGCTGGATCTCGCCCGCGAGCAGCCCGGCGATCACCTGCGGGTTGCCGGTGTAGGGCTTGTGCTGCGCGGTGATGGCCGCGCGGCTCTTCAGGAGTTCCATGCCCAGGTGGCCCACGGTGCCCACGCCGGGCGTGCCGTACTTGCCCCCGGTGCCCAGGTTGCGCGCCCACAGCAGCAGGTCGGCCGGCGTCTTGCCGGTGGCATTGCTCGATACGGCCAGCACCAGCGGCGCGGTGCCGACCATGCCGACGGGCGCGAAGTCTTTCTCGGGGTCGAACGGGATCGCGGGGTTCAGCAGCTTGGCGATGGTGAGGTTGCCGTTGATCAGCGCGCCGATGGTGTGGTCGTCGGTCGCCTTGGCCACCTGGTCGGCCACGAGGTTGCCGCTGGCGCCGGGCTTGTTCTCGACGGTGACCGGCTGGCGCAGGATCTTCGCGAGCGGCTCGGCAATGGCGCGGGCCGCGAGGTCGGGCGAGGCACCGGCGGGAAAGCCCACCAGGATGCGCACGGGCTTGGTGGGCCAAGCGGCTTCGCCGGCCGTCGGCTTCTGCTGGGACCACGCGCCGGACGCGAACAACGAGGTGGCAACGGCCGCGGCGCCGCCTTCGAGCAAGCGGCGTTTGGTGAGCATCAAGGGAGACTCCAGAGCGATGAAAGAAGTGATGAAATGTCACCACATTGTTTCAAACGTTACAGGATCATGTTGCACTGCGCAAGTCCGAAGGAGGTTCGCGCGGGGCCATTAGCATGGGTGCGAACGGGCGTTGCACCTGACGCTTCCGCGCAGCCACCAGAGGGAAATTCAGCACCGATGATCGAGTTTTTCCATACCAAGGATCGCCTTCGTTTTCTGTTGTTCGTGTGCGCCATCGCGGCGCCGATCCTGCTCATCGCGGCCTGGGTCGTGAGCAGCATGGAGGCGTCGTCCGCCGCCAAGGGCGAGCCCAACGACAAGGGCGGCCTGCACTACCGCATCCAGGAAAAGAGCGGCGCCAAGGAACTGCCGCCCGCGCTGGCCGCGCTGGTCGCGGTGCCGCCGAACACCGCGATGACCGACGTGAGCGCCGACACCGACGGGGCGGGCCGCGTGACGAGCGCGGCGATCAAGGCCTTCAGCACCGATGACTTCAAGACGGTCGCGGCCTTCCACAAGCCCACGCTCGCCCCGGTGACCACCGACAGCGCCGCGTCGCTCGAGGGCGTGCGCGACGGCTACGAGATCCACATCTCGCACGAGACGAAGTTCTTCGACAACGACCCTTACAAGGACCGCACGAAGATCGAATACACGATCAATCCCGTGAAGAAGTAGCCGCGGCCGGCGCGCGCAACAGCCTGCGCTGCGTCGGAAAAAGCGACCAGCCCCAGCGCTGCTGCGCGTAGCCCCACAGGCCTTGCTTGAAGAACAGCGTGACCCCGATCGCGAGCAGCCCAAGGCCGAGCAGGTACCAGGTGCCGTAGTCGCTCAGGAACTTGTTGAGCGCCCAGAAGATGAGCGCGCCCACGAGCGGCCCTTCGATGCGGCCGATGCCGCCGATGACCACCATGAAGATCGCGAAGGCCGTCCAGTTGACGCTGAAGGCCGCATCGGGGCTGATGCGCAGGTTGCCCACGAAGTAGAGCGCGCCCGCGAGCCCCGCGCCGAAGGCCGCGACCACGTACACGGCGAGCTTCATGCGCGCGACCGGAATGCCTTGCGACTCAGCCGCCACCTCGTTGTCGCGAATCGCCAGCAGCGCGAGCCCGCGCTTGCTGCGCAGGAAGAGGTACACGAGCGCGATGGCCGCGACCACGCAGGCCAGCGCCATCCAGTAGGTGGTGCGCTCGCGCGTGGCCTTCTCGATGCCGCGCAGCGCGGTGAGCGTGGTGCCCGAGCCGCCGCCGACCGCCGACACGTTGGCGAAGCTCAGCCGGAATACCTCGGCGATGACCCAGGTGCCGATGGCGAAGTAGCCGCCGGAGAGGCGGAACGCGACAAACGACACGGGCACCGCAATGAGCCCCGCGGCCAGCGCGCCCAGCGGTATCGCCACGAACGGATTGACGCCCGCGAAGTTGCCGAGCATCAGCATCACGTAGCCGCCGAAGCCGAAGAAGGCCTGCTGCCCGATGCTCACCATGCCGCCGTAGCCCGCGAGCAGGTTCCACATCATCGCGAAGATGAAGTAGCAGGCGATCTCGACGAACTCGCGCATCCAGCTCGACTCGCCCCAGAACGGGAGGCTCGCGGCGATGAGCACGAGGGCGATGCCGGCGATGAGCGCGCTGCGGCTTGCGGCGGTGGCGCGCTCGACGTTGATAAGGGGTGGAGGCATGTTCGTCATCCGCTTCATCCCCGTGTCTTTGGAAAGAGTCCCTGCGGCCGCAGCACCAGCACGACCAGGAACACGATGTGCCCGAACCAGATGCCCCAGCCCGGATCGAGCCGGAAGCCGATCTGCTGCGTGATGCCCAGGATCATCGCGCCGGCCAGCGTGCCCCAGAACGACCCCATGCCGCCGATGATCACGGCCTCGAAGGCGAAGAGCAGCAGCAGCGGGCCGTCCGAGGGCGACACCGTCGTGCGCATGCCCTGCAGCGCGCCTGCGATGGCGATCAGCACGAAGGCGATGGCGGTCGCGAAGGCGTAGACCTTCTTCGCATCGAGCCCCATGAGCTCGGCGATCTCGCGGTCGTCGGAGACGGCGCGAAACGACCGGCCCAGCGCCGTGCGCGCGAAGAGCCATTGCAGCGCGCCCGTCGCGAAGACCGCAATGGCCAGCACGATGAGCGGCAGCACGCCGAGCGACAACGATTCGCCGAGCGCCACGCCCTGCGTGTTGAGCCCGTTCGTTTCGATGGCGCGCGGGTCGGCCGAGAACAGTTCGAGCAGCAGGTTCTGGATGACGATCGACAGGCCGAAGGTGACGACGAGCGACGGCAACGGGTCCTTGCCCAGCGTGCCGTTGAGCACATAGCGCTGCAGCGCATAGCCGAACGCGAAGGCGATGGGCAGCACCGCAAGCGCCACGAGCCACGGCACCGCATCGCCCGTCAGCGACACGCCCGCGATGACGGCGAACGCACCGAGGATGATGAAGTCGCCCTGCGCGGTGTTGGTGAGCCGCATGACGCCGAACATCAGCGACTGGCCGAGCGCGAACAGCGTGTAGAGGCCGCCGAGCAGCACGCCCTGGACGAGGGTTTCAAGCATGCGCGGCCTCCATGCCGAAGTAGGCCTGCGAGATCTGCTCGCGCGTGAGGTCGGCGGACTTGCCTTCGAGCGACACGCGCCCTTCCTGGAAGCAGTAGATGCGCTGCGACACCTGCCGCGCCATCGTCACGTCCTGCTCGACGATGACCACCGTCATGCCCTCGCCGGTGATGGTGGGCATGGCGGCATAGATCTCGCGGATGACGATCGGCGCGAGGCCGAGCGAGAGCTCGTCGCACAGCAGCACCTCGGGGTTGCTCATGAGCGCGCGGCCGAGCGCGACCATCTGCTGCTGGCCGCCCGAGAGCGAGGTGCCGGGCTGGTGGCGCTTCTCGGCGAGGATGGGGAACAGGGCGTAGAGGCGCTGCAGGTTCCACGGGCCCTTGCGGTTGGCGATGGCGCCCATGAGAAGGTTCTCTTCGACGCTGAGACTGGGGAAGAGGCGACGGCCCTCGGGGACCATGGCGAGGCCTCGGCGGACGATCTCTCCAGGCGGCACGCCGCCGATGGGTTCGCCCTTGAAATGGATCGCATCGCGGGGCGCCCGCACGAGGCCGGTGAGGCTCTTGAGGAATGTCGATTTGCCCGCGCCATTGGCGCCGATGATCGCGACGAGTTCGCCGGCGGCAAGCGCGAAATCGATGCCGAAGAGCGCCTGCGCATCGCCGTAGAAGGCCTTGAGGGCGTGAGCGGAAAGCAGAGCGTTCATGGTCTTTGCTCCCTCCCCTTCCGGGGGAGGGTTGGGGTGGGGGCAAGCGGCGCTCGACGAAGCGCCAAGGGGAAACCAGCGCCGTCGTGCCCCCATCCCAACCTTCCCCCGGAAGGGGAAGGAGCGACACGAAGACAACCCAGCGCGCTCATGCTTCCATCCCCATGTACACCCGCCGCACCTCGGGATCGTTCATTACCGCGCGCGGTTCGCCCTCCGCCAGCTTCTGCCCGAAGTTGATGACGAACAGCCGGTCCGCCAGCGACAGCAGCGCATGCACCACATGCTCGATCCAGATCATCGTCACGCCGCGCGCCTTGATGCGCTTGAGTTCATCGACCAGCACCGCGGCCTCGGGTTCGGTGAGTCCGCCTGCGATCTCGTCGAGCAGCAGCAACTGCGGCTTGGTCGCCAATGCACGCGCCAGTTCGAGGCGCTTGCGGTCCAGCAGCGTGAGTCCGCCTGCGGGCTTGTTCGCATGCGGCATCAGGCCCGTCTGCTCCAGCACTTCATGCGCCGTGCGCCACGCCTCGCGCTCGGTCTGCTGCCCGCCGAAGCAGGCGGCCGTCACGAGGTTTTCGAACACGCTCATGTTCCCGAACGGCTGCGGCACCTGGTAGCTGCGGCCGATGCCCGCATGGCAGCGCTGGTGCGGCTTGAGCCGCGTCACGTCGCGGCCCGCGTACTCCACGCGCCCCGCATCGACGCGCACGTCACCCGAGATCAGGTTGAACAGCGTGGTCTTGCCCGCGCCGTTCGGTCCGAGGATGCCGAGCGTCTCGCCCTCGGCCACCGCGAGCGTGATGTCGTCGGTGACCTTGAGCGCGCCGTAGGCCTTGCTCACGGCATGCAGTGCCAGCAGTGCCATGTCAGAGCAGCCGCAGTGCGCCGCCGGTCGGAATGCTCTTGGCCGCCTCGTTGTTCACGATGGTGAGCTCGACCTTGTACTTCTTGCCCTTGCCCCACTGGCCGAGCACGAGCGGTGTCTTGCTCACGTTCTTGAACGGGCCCTGCCCGCCCCACTTCACCGGACCGACGACGGAGTTGATCGAGGTCGATGCGACCGCATCGCGCACGTCGCCCGCCTTCAGCGATTTGGCGCGCGACAGCGCATTCGCCGCCACCTCGAACAGCGCGTGCGCGAAGCCGATGGGCTGCGTCCACTGCTTTTTCGCACCGGCTTCATAAGCATCCGCCAAGGCCTTCGCACTCTGCTGCGTGAGGCTCGAGGTGAACGGATGCGACGGGCTCCACCACACCTCGGTCGAGAGGCCGTCGCCCAGGTCGCCCAATGCCTCGATCGCGCCGGGGAACAGCAGCGCCTTGCCCAGCGTGATGACCTTGGGCTTGAAGCCCTGCTGCCGCGCCTGCGTGAGGAAGGTCTTGGCATCGGGCGGAATCACCACGCCGGTGACGATCTCCACGCCCTCTTTCTTGAAGGCCGCGATCTGCGCGCTGAAGTCCTGCGTGCCGTTCTGGAAGCGACCGGGGTCGGTGAGCGTGAAGCCCATCTGCGCGAGCGGCTTCGGAAAGCCCAGCTCCTTGTCGCCCCACGCATTGCCATCGCCATCGTTCGGGAACAGGCCGCCGACCTTCTTGTTGGTGGCGAGCGTCTTCCAGCCGTTGGTGTAGTTGGCGATGACGTCTTCCAGCCCCCAGAACACGTGGTACGTCCAGTTGAAGCCCTTGGCCGGATCGCCTTTGCGGCCGAAGAACCACGGCTGCCATGGCACCACGCTGGAGATGCAGGGCACCTCGTTGAGCTCGCAGGCATCGCTCACCGGGTTGGCGGTTTCGGGCGTGCCGGCGGTGAGCACCAGCGCGACCTTGTCCTTCAGGATCAGGTCGTTCGCCACTTCGCCCGCGCGATTGGGGTTCGACTGGCTGTCCTTCAGCACGATCTGCACCGCGTACTTCTTGCCGCCGACGCTGATGCCGTCCTTGAACGCGGTCTTCATCTGCTCGATGACCCATTTGTCAGCCTCGCCGAAAGGCGCGAGCGGGCCGGTCTGCGGCGAGACGTAGCCGATCTTGAGCGTGTCGGCCGCGAACACCAGCGGTGTCGCGCCCGAGGCCACGAGTGCGGCGGTGGCCTGCGTGAATTGCCTGCGATTGAATGTCATGGTTGTCTCCGTCTTTTGTATGTATGTCGTTGCCGCGGGGCCAGGGATCAGCGCGCGAAGTGCGGCGGTATCTGCGCGTCGACGTTCACCCACACGCTCTTGACCTGCGTGTATTCGCGCATCGCATCGAACCCCATCTCGCGGCCGTAGCCGCTCTGGCCGACGCCGCCGAAGGGCGAGCCGGGGTTCACGCGCTTGTAGCTGTTGATCCACACCATGCCGGCGTGCAGGTCGCGCGCCACCTTGTGGGCGCGCTGCAGGTCGCTGGTCCACAGGCCACTGCCGAGGCCGTAGTCGGTGCCGTTGGCGATCTGCATCGCTTCTTCGTCGTTCTTGAAGGTGAGCACGGTGACGAAGGGGCCGAAGACTTCTTCCTGCGCGACGCGGTCCTTGTATGACTTGGCGCGCATCACGGTCGGCTCGACGTAGCAGCCCTTGGCGAGATCGCCGCCGGGCGACTTGCCGCCCGCGAGCAGTTCGCCGCCCTCGCCTTGCGCGACCTCGACATAGCTCAACACGCGCTCGCGGTGCTGCGCGCTGGTGAGCGGGCCCATCTCGGTGTTGTCGTCGAGCGGGTTTCCGAGGCGGATGGATTTCGCGAGCGGAATGAACTGATCGAGAAATGCATCGGCGATCTTCTCGTGCAGCATCAGCCGCGAGCCCGCGATGCAGGCCTGCCCCTGGTTGTGAAAGATGGCCCACGCGCTGCCGTTCACTGCGGCCTGCAGGTTCGCGTCCTCGAACACGATGTTGGGGCCCTTGCCGCCGAGCTCGAGCTGCACCTTTTTCAGGTTGCCCGCGCTGGCCTGCACGATGCGCCGGCCCGTGGCGGTGCTGCCCGTGAAGGCGATCTTCGCGATTTCCGGATGCTCGGCGATGTACTGGCCCGCCACGCTGCCCAGGCCCGGCAGCATGTTGACCACGCCGGGCGGCAGGCCCGCCTCGGCCATCAGCTCGGCGATGCGCAGCGACGACAGCGGCGTGATCTCGGCCGGCTTCATCACGATGCAGTTGCCGGCCGCGAGCGCGGGCGCCATCTTCCAACTGGTGAACATCAGCGGGAAGTTCCACGGCACCACCTGGCCGACGATGCCGACCGGTTCGCGCAGCGTGTAATTGAGAAAACCCTCTTCGACCGGAATGGTCTCGCCCTGGAACTTGTCGGCCATGCCGCCGAAGTAGCGGAAGCACGCGGCCGTGCGCGGCACGTCGAGGCGACGCGAATCGCGGATGGGGTGGCCGGTGTCGAGCGATTCGAGGCGCGCGAGTTCCTCGGCGTTGGCTTCGATGAGGTCGGCGAGCTTGAGCAGGATGCGGCCGCGGTCGGCGGCGGCCATGCGGCTCCATTTGGGGAACGCGCGCTTGGCGGCAGCAACGGCCTTGTCGACGTCGGCCTTGCCGGCCAGCGCGACATCGACGATGGGTGTGTTGTCGTGCGGGTTGAGCGTGGCGAGGGTCTCGCCGGATTCGGCGTCGACGAAGCGGCCGTCGATGAAGAGCTGGTGGCGAATGGACGAAGCAGGCATGGGCGTTCCTCTCCCTCCCCCTTTGGGGGAGGGTTGGGGTGGGGGCATCTTCAAAGAGGGCGCGGGCCTGGAGAGCCCCCACCCCTGCCCTCCCCCAGAGGGGGAGGGAGAAAGGCAGTTCAGAACTGCACGGGGATCTCGGGCGACTCGCCCTTCTGGATCTCGTACACCAGGCTCGGCGACCCGTTCTCCCACACCAGCAGCATCGAGCGCTTGGGGCTGAAGCCCTGGTGGCGGCAGTAGGCGGGCATGGCGGCCATGTCGCCGGCCTTCATGATCACGCGCGCCATCGGACGGCCGGTGTTCTTGTCGCCGCAGTCCCAGTGGATCTCGTCGGTCATCTGGAAGAACCACTCGACGCGGTCGTTGCCGTGGATGATCGGCAGGATGTGCTCCTCGGTCGTCGGGCACATGTAGCTGTGCTTCACCACCGAGGTGAAGCTCGGGTTCCAGGTGACCTGCGAACGGCTCAAGAAGCCGAAGAGGTTGAAGGCATGCACCTCGTTCTCGAAGCCGGGCTCGGGGTGCAGTTCGGGCTGGGCCTGTGGCACGTCGGCGAAGGCGCGATTGATGGGCGCGCCGCGCTCGTCGCTGCGCAGGTCGAGGTCGCCCTTGAGGCCCACGCAGCGCTTGGCGAGCTCGCGCGCCCGGGTGATCTTGGCGGTGTTGTTGCCGCTCTTGCGGCCGTAGGGCGAGCCGGTTTCCTGCGGCGCGCTGAAGGGGTCGAAGCTCTCGTTGGTCCAGTCGTCGAGCATCGCCTCGAAGGTGGCGCGGATCTGCGCGGTCGGGAAGTTCTCGAGCAGGTCGATGCCCGCGTCCTTCATCGTGCCGTTGAAGCTGCCGGCATAGAGGTCGACCGAGTCGTAGTGATTGACAGTGCCGAACACGTCGTCGAAATTCACCCAGCCGTAGAAGAAGCCCCAGGCCACGTCGCGCATCAGTGCGCGCAGGTAATTGCCGGCGTCCAGCGTGTGGCTCATCGGGCGGCCGTCGCGGGTCTTCCAGCCGATGTGCACGAAATATTCGTCGCGGCGGAAGCTGAAGCTGCCGAGCGAAAAGTCCTTGTAGCCGAGCGTGGCGTCGGGCTGCGATGCGATCACGCGGGCGAGTTCTGCGGGTGCGTTCATGGTTCGGTTCCTCTCAATGCGATTGGCAGATGTCGGCCCACTTCTCGACCGACAAGTCGCCCTTGCAGCTCTGCAGGACGATCACGCCCGGCTCGCCGGCGGTGCGGAACTGGTAGGCGGTGTTCTTCGGCAGTAGGCCCTGGTGGCCGCGCGAGAGCTTCATCCAGCCCATCTTCTTGCCCTGCGGTTCGCCCTTCACGAGCACGGCGCCGTTCTTCTCCGTGTCGGCGACGGCCTGGCTGGCGTCGAGCTGCACGAGGTGCACTTCGACATCGCCATCCATCACGAGCGCGAACTCGTCGTGCGCGCAGGTGAACCAGGGCGAGGTGCCTTCGGCGCGCAGCGTCTCGAGCACGTAGATCTGGTTCTGGCCGAACACGACCTTCTCGTAGGGCTTGCTGATGCTGGCGATCTCGAAGCAGTTGGAGAACGCGTAGTGGCGCACGTCGTCGTCGATCGGCTCGACATGGCCTTTCTCGAAATGCTTGAGCGATCCGAAACGGGTCTTGTAAGCAGTTGAAGTGGTGGAAGCGGGGGCTGTCATGGCTTGTCTCCTTGGATGAGCGAACTCTAGGAGTCATGCCGTCCCGCCGGTAGGGACCAGTTTGGAAGAGGATTATTCGGAGTCTCCGAACAATCGGCCGGGTTTACCCGGGATCGCTAGCCGCTCGACCGACTGAATTCAATGAGTTCGGCCGGGATCATTCCGCGCTCGATCAGCGTGGCGTCCCACGGCGGTACGCGCGTGAAGCGCGTGGCGATGTGCTCGATGAACAACCGCAGCTTGAGCGCGTTGCGCGAGGTGCCCGCATACACCGCGCTCAGCGAGAACGACGAGAGCTGGTGCTCCGCCAGCACCACGCGCAGGTCGCCGCGCGCGATCGCATCGCCCGCCACCAGCGTCGGCAGGCAGACGATGCCCGCGTGCTCCAGCGCGTATTCGCGCAGCAGGTGCACGCTGTTAGTGAGCAGCGCGGCGGCGAGGTAGATGGTGGTCTGTTCGCCCTTGTGGTGAAAGGTCCAGCGGTCGCGCGTGGGGTAGCCCGAGTACAGGCCCAGCTTGTGGCGGTGCAGTTCGCGCGGCGTGGCCGGCGTGCCATGCGCCTCGAGGTAGGCGGGCGTGGCGCACAGCAGCCGCCGCACCGGGAAGAGCGGGCGCGACACCAGCTCCTGCGAGGCCGCAGGAAAGATCTGCAGCGCGCAGTCGACGCCGGCCTTCACCGGGTCGGCCACCGCATCGCTCACGATCAGCTCGAGGTGGATGTCGGGGTAGTTCGTCTGGAACTCGCGCAGCAAGGTGGCGAAGCGGCCGAGCACCATGCCCGTCAGCGCATGGACGCGCAGCGTGCCCGAGGGCGTGCCGCGCGCGTCGCGCATCTGGTCGACGATGTCGTTCGCGCGGCCGACCAGCTCGGTGCAGTCGCGCAGGAACGCCTGGCCCATGTCGCTGAGCCGGACGACCCGCGTGCTGCGGTGGAACAGCGGCGCGCCGAGGAACTCCTCCAACTGCTTCACGCGGGTGGTGACCACCGAATTGGCCACCCGCAACTGGCGCGCGGCCTCCGCAAAACTCTGGGTCTGCGCGACGCGAACAAAAGTTTCAATGCTTTGGAGGCGGTCCACGGCGGCACTGTACTGCGCAGGCCTGCTTTTTGCGTCCGGCTGCGGGGCGCCTGGGGCCCCATGGGGGTAAGCCCGGAGCCGGGCGTTGCAGGCAAGACGAAAGACCTGTCATCCCTGTTTCGGAAGGTTAACTGCCCCACTTACAATGCCTGCCGCTATCCCTGCAGCCATTCCCGCCGCGTCATTTACCCCTACGAGGTCTTGTCCGCAATGCCCAAGAGCCCCCGGCCTCGCGCCCGTTTCAGCTTCTCTCCCACCGTGCGAGCCCTGCTCCTGGCCGTTGCGGCCTGCGGCGTGACGCTTCCCGCATTGGCCGCCATCGAGCACGAGGACGTCGACCGCCTCATGCAGGCCGGCAAGCTCGACGAGGCGATGGCAAAGGCCGACGCATTCCTCAAGGACAAGCCGCGCGATCCGCAGATGCGCTTTCTCAAGGGCGTGATCCAGCTGGACACCGGCAAGCGCGCCGAGGCGATCGCCGCCTTCACCCAGCTCACGGTGGATGCGCCCGAACTGCCCGAGCCGTACAACAACCTCGCGGTGATCTACGCGAGCCAGAACCAGTTCGACAAGGCCCGCGGCGCGCTGGAAAGCGCCATTCGCACCAATCCCAGCTACGCCACCGCCCAGGAGAACCTGGGCGACGTGTACGCACGGCTCGCGAGCCAGGCCTACAGCAAGGCGCTGCAGTTGGACCAGACCAACACCGCGGTGCAGCCCAAGCTGGCCGTGATCCGCACGCTCTTCACGCCGACGCCGCCGGGCGCCAAGCCCACGGCACTGGTGGCGGCAGCGGCGCCTGAAGCCGCACGGCCCGCACCGGCCCCTGCCGCCGCGAAGGCGCCAGCTCCGGCACCCGCTCCAGCGCCGGCCCCTGCCAAGGTGGCTGCTGCGCCCGCCCCGGTCGCAGCACCGGCCAAGGTACCCGAAGCGGCGCCTGCCCCCGCACCGGCACCTGCCGCAGCAGCCGCTGCACCGGCCTCCACCGCCGAAGTCGAATCCGCCGTTCGCGGCTGGGCCTCGGCCTGGGCCGGCCAGGACATGGAGCGTTACTTCGCCGCCTACGGCTCGGACTTCACCCCCGGCGGCGGCCAGAGCCGCAAGGGCTGGGAAGAAGATCGCCGCGCCCGCATCGTCGGCAAGTCGAGCATCAGCGTGAACATCGAGAACCTCGTGATCAAGGTCGACGGACAGAACGCCACGGCGAAGTTCCGCCAGATCTACCGCGCGGACAATCTCAACATCTCGAGCCGGAAGACGCTGGACATGCAGCGCTCGGGCAACCAATGGCACATTCGCAAGGAAAGCGTCGGCGGCTAGTGACAGACATCGTCCGGCGCGGCCGGCTTCAGAATCCTCCGTTCCCGCGCCGCGGGAACCTGCTCGCAGCGCTGATGACCGCATCGGCGCTGATGCTGGCGGCACCCGGTGCCGCCTTCGCATCGAACAAGACGACGGGCAGCGCAAAGACCAGCAGCGGCGCCAAGGCCGCCAGCAAGAGCGCCGGCAGCCGCGGCGCCGCCGCGCACGCATCGTCCGGCAAGAGCCGCGCTTCCGCCAGGGAAGCACGCGGCGGCACCGGCAAATCCGTCCAGGCCAAGGGCAAGAAAGCCGCGCTGGCAGAGACCCGGACCGCTTCCGCAGCCAAACCCGGCCGCAAGGCGGCACCCGCCGCCTCCATCCAGGAAGCCAGCAGCGCCGAAGCCCGCCTGATCTCCGTCTACGAAATGTTCGGTCGCGGCCAGGCCCGCCCCGCACTGGCCAAGGCGCGCGATCTGGTGCGGGACTATCCGAACTTCCAGCTTGCGCAGCTCGTCTACGGCGACCTGCTGGCGGCCCAGGTGCCGCCCACGAATTCGCTTCCCGACACGGCCGGCATCGCCAAGATGCGCGGCAACCCGGCCATGTCCGAGCTCCACGAAGAATCGCGCCGCCGCCTGCAGGCCCTGCGCGAACGGCCGCCGGCCGGCACCGTGCCCTCGCAGTTCCTGTCGCTCTCGACCCGAAGCCGCTACGCCATTGCGGTGGATGCCTCGCGCTCGCGCCTGTACCTGCTGGAGAACTCCGACAGGGGGCTCAAGCTGGTGGCCGACTACTACATCTCGGTCGGCAAGTCGGGCACCGACAAGCTCACCGAAGGCGATGCCCGCACCCCGCTGGGCGTGTACTACATCACCAGCAGCCTCGACCCGAAGTCGCTGAAGGACTTCTACGGCGCGGGCGCCCTGCCCATCAACTACCCGAACCCGTACGACATGCGGCGCGGCAGGACCGGCGGCGGCATCTGGCTGCACGGCACCCCGCCCCAGCAGTTCGCCCGGGCGCCGCTCGCGAGCGACGGCTGCGTGGTCATGGCCAATCCCGACCTGAAGCAGTTGCTGCGCAAGGTGCAGGTCGGCGCCACGCCGGTGGTCACAGCCCGCAGCCTGCAATGGATTTCGCCGCCGCAGGCCGAAAAAGAAGCCCAGACATTTACCAGCGCAATTACCGCCTGGAAAGATACACGGGCCAGCGGAAATGAAGCGCAATTGAAGAAATTCTATTTGCCGGATTTCCAGCGCAGCAATAAAAAAACAACCGAAGGTATTTCGGTCCACGACGAAGTGGAATATGCCCAAGGCAAGCGTGTCCAGTTCAAGGACATGTCGTATCTGCACTGGCGTGACGGCGACGACACCATGGTCGCCACCTTCGGAGAAGTCTTCGAGGGCGAAAAGAGCGGGCGCACCAGGCGCCAGTACTGGCTGCGCCAAGGCAGCGAGTGGAAGCTCTTTCACGAAGAAATCCTGGGCTGAGGCCCCTCCGATCCCCTCTCGGCGAGGGGGTCACCCCCTCCGATCTGTGATTTTTTGCGCAGCCGCAGCGCCTATTTTGGCTGTTACAACTCGGCTTTCGCGACCCCGTGCTACGTAACACGTAACGCCTTTGTTCCCGTAACACCCCCCTCCCGCGCGTTCCCGGCACGTAACGCGCCCTCCCATCTTCATGGGAGTTTCGATGCGGTTTACAGAGGGAAAAATACGTCTCTAGATTGTTAACGAACCTGACCAGGGACTCCTGGGACCGGGTGGCAAGAGGCTGGCCGCCATCCTGCTATGTACTTCTCCAATATCACACGAAGGACCTCACTCCCTCGGGTTTGTCATGTTGATACACGGAGTTACGCTGTATAACATCCACCTTGCCAGTCGTTGTTCAACTCTCCTCAAGAGGTAAATCATGCTTAGTTCTATTACTCGTTTTCTGCGCGATGAAGAAGGTGCAACCGCAATTGAATATGGACTTATTGCGGGGCTTATTTCAGTTGCAATCGCCGTTATTGTTGGCGGTGTGGGCGACAGGCTCGAAGGAGTTTTTACGCAAATCCGCAATGCACTTCCTGCCGTTGCTCCTTAAGAACAGCCGTGGCTTTGGGATGCCTCCTGTGGCTTCTTTTTGTCACCGTCTATGACTTCCGACAACGCCGCGTCCCGAATTGGCTGGTGCTCGCCGGAGCCGCTGTGGCTCTCGCGGCACTCGCCCTCGGGATGCAGCCGTTCGGAATCAACTGGACCCAGGCGCTCCTGGGCGCAGGCGTGGGCTTCGGCGCATTGCTGCTTTTCTATGCATTCGGTCTCATGGGGGCAGGCGACGTGAAATTCGCAGGCGCTCTCGGACTCTGGGTCGGCCTCACCGCCCTGGCCCCTATCTGGATCGTCGCCAGCCTCCTGGCCGGCGCACACGGCGCGTTGTGGTACGTCCTGCAACGCTGGCCCCTTTCTCCGCGGCTCGCACTCATCCTGTCGGGCCCGACCTCCGCAGCCAACGGCGGCGCCACGCCGCGCAGGGCTCGCTTCATTCCCTACGCGGCCTATCTGGCCATGGCCTCGGCGGCATGGATGGTCTGGGGGCGACAGAGTTAGCAGTTTCCTGCCTCTGTCACCGAAGGCCTTTCATTCCCTCTTTCTCATGATTGCTTGCCCTCATTCCTCAGCCCGCCGCACATGATCAATCTCACCAAAATCCTTGCCGCCATCCTGGTGCTCCTGGCCATCGCACTGGGCGGCTATGCCTGGATGCTGAGTCGCAAGGCGCCCGCACAGCCCCCTACGGCAACCGGTGCTGCGGTGGCGCCCACCAAGGCGCAGCAAACACTCGTCTATCCGGTCGTGGTCGCGGCCAAGCCCCTTCCCGCGGGCCTGGCGATTCCCGCTGATGCCTTGCGCGTGGAACGGCTGACGATCAATCCGGCCGGTGCTTTCCAGGACGTGACCGTCGCCACCGGCCGCGTCCCCGTGCTGGACCTCGCCGAGGGCACGCCGGTGATGGAAAACCAGCTGGTCTCGGGCTTAGCCCTGCGCATTGCGGAAGGCGAGCGCGCCGTCGCAGTCAAGGCCGACGAGGTGATGGGCGTGGGCAACAAGCTGCAGCCCGGCGACTACGTCGACGTCTTCCTCACGCTCAAGTCCGACGGCAAGGATGTGGATCGCAGTCAGGCCCGCCTGCTGCTGTCGCGCAAGCGCGTATTGGCATTCGGCAACGCCTCGGTCGACGGCCTGCCGTCCAAGTCGGCGGACAGGGCCGCGCAGCAGGCCCAGCGTGCCGAGCCGGCCCGCACCGCGGTGCTCGCGGTCCCGGTCGATGAAGTGAACCGCCTGACCATCGGCGACGCCAGCGGCAGGCTGCTGCTGGCCCTGCGCAACCCGACCGACTTGTCGGAACCAGACCCCAAACTCTTCACCGAACTACCGACGGCCCTGCAGCCCGCGCCGCCCAAGGCGGGCGAGCCGCGCCGCGCGCCACTCGAAGGCCTGGACCGCGCCCAGGCCGGCCTGACCGCCGCGGACCTGGTCACCGGCGGCAAGGGTCCTACCCTCCGGCCGCAAGTCACCGCAGTGCGAGCTCCCAGCGGCGCTCCGCGCACCGCTGGCCCCGCCCGCACAGGCCTGCAGGTCGAGGTGATTCGCGGCGAGCGCAGCGAAACCGTGAACTACTGAATTGCCGATTGCGCAGCACGCCGACACCCGTCATCCAGGAAAAACAAATGCACTACACACCCAGCGAGCAGTCGACCAGCGCCACTCGCAGCCCCGGGGAAGTTTCATCGCGGCTGCTGCGGCCGTCCCTGATCGCCCTGTGTGCGATGGCGCAAGCTATCTGGCCGCTGGCATCCACTGCCGCCGACGCGCAGACGGGGCGTTCGCAACAGCCGCAACAATTGCAACCGCCGCGAACACTGACCCTCAGCGCCGGGACGCAACAGGAGCTGGTCATCGAGAAGGGCATAGACCGGATGGCGATTGGCGACGAAGCGGTGGCCGCCGTCACCATCACGCGCAAGACACCGAGTTCACCGGCCGCGCGGCTGATCGTGACCGGCAAGACAGCGGGGCGCACCACGCTCATGGTCTGGGAAAAGGGCAACAGCGCTGCCACGACCTACACGCTCGAAGTGCGCCGTCGGTCCTCCACGCTCACTGGCACGATGGACAGCATGCCTGCGCACCAGCAGGCACGTGATGCCGCACTGGCGAGCACGGGCGACAAGGACAAGGCCGAATTGGCCGACCGCTCCGTGGTGAGCGTGCGAAGCAACACGGTCCAGGTCGAAGTGAAGGTGGTGGAGTTCAACCGCAGCGTGCTCAAACAAGCGGGACTGAACATCTTCAGCACCCGTGCGAACTCGAACGGTTTCAGCTTCGGCGTCTTCACGCCCTCCTCACTCAAGTCTGCGTCCTTTGCGTCCGACGGCAGCATCAGCGGCGAGTACAACAATCCTCTGGCGCAGGCCTTCAGCCTCCTGTTCAACTTCAGCAAGGCCGGCATCGGCCTGAACGTCGGCTTCCTCGAAGGCAACGGCATGGCGCGTGTTCTCGCCGAGCCGACGCTCGTCGCCATGTCCGGGCAGAGCGCGAGCTTCCTTTCCGGCGGCGAGCTGCCGGTGCCGGTGCCACAGGGCTTGGGCACCACCAGCATCGAATACAAGCCCTTCGGCATCGGCCTCACGCTGACGCCCACCGTGCTGTCGAACGATCGCATCGTGCTCAAGGTGGCTCCCGAGGCCAGCGATCTCGACTACGCGAACTCGCTGAGCATCAATGGCATCGCCGTGCCGGCCATCAGCACACGGCGCGCGGACACCACGGTGGAGCTGGGCGATGGGGAGAGCTTCATCATCGGCGGCCTTGTGAGTCGCACCACCACGTCCAATGCCGACAAGGTGCCGCTGCTGGGCGACCTGCCGATCCTCGGTGCATTCTTCAAGCAGAACAAGTACCAGATGAACGAGAAGGAACTCGTGATTCTCGTGACGCCGCATCTGGTCAAGCCCATTGCCCGCGGCACCGACCTGGCGCCCTATCTGCCCGGCAGCACCGCCGAGCAGCGCGATGGTGCCGTGTGGCGTTCGCATTTCCTCGGCGGTGCAGCCGATACAGCGGTTCCTGGCTTCTCCCGTTGACAACGACGATCTCATCCTCGCCGAGCAGCACCATGAACGCTCCACGCGACAGCATTCCGGAAGTGGGCGCAGAAACCTATCTGTTCGCATCGAGCAACAGCGGCCACATCACCTGGCTGACCGATGCGCTTTCCCGCCTGGGTTCCGTAGTGGTGCTCGGGCCGGACACCAAATCGATCGACGAGCGCATCGCGCTGCTCGGTCCAGTGGCCGTGTTCATCGACTTTTCAATCGACCAGAGCGAGGTCGCCGGCCCGCTCCATCAACGACTGAAACGCGACTGGCCCGCGTTGCCCGTGCTCGCCACCGGCGTCTCGGCCGAGCCTGCCGCCATGCTCGCCGCGCTGCGTGCGGGCGTGGACGACTTCATCGACATCTCTGCCGCTCCCGCAGACGCCGTGAGCACACTGCGAACGCTGATCGAGCGGCGCAGCTCCCAGCAGGTGGGCACGCGCGGACGCACCCTGGCGATGCTGGGCGCCCGTGCAGGCCTGGGTGTCACCACGCTTGCAACGAGTCTCGCGCTGACGCTGAACGACGTGCTCGCGCAAGCACAGGCACAAGCGGCCGTGCGCGGCCCGGCACGTGCCGCGCGCCACGGCGTGGCTCTGCTCGACCTGGGCCTGCCGGCGCGCGACGGCCTGCTCTACCTCGATACGCAAAGCGGCTTCAGCTTTGTCGACGGCGTGCGTAACCTGCGCCGGCTCGACCAGACCCTGTTGCACACGGCGCTGGCGCATCACAGCAGCGGCGTCGCGGTGCTGCCACTGCCGGCGAGCCTGTCGCAAGTGCGCGAGATCTCGCATGCCGACTCGGTAGCGCTCATCAAGCGGCTGACCGACTTCTTCGATTTCCAGATCGCCGACCTGGGCGGCTTCTCCACCATCGACTTCGTGGCACAGACCGTGCGCGAAGCGCAGCGCACCTGGGTGGTCTGCGACCAGAGCATCGGCGCCATCGTGTCCACCGCCAATCTCCTCAAGGACCTGCGCACTCGCGAGGTCGACATGACGCATCTCTCGCTGGTGGTCAACAAGTTCGACAGCCACGTGGACCTGACCGCCAAGGACATCTCCGAGCGCCTGGAGCTGCCTCTGCATCACGTGATCCCCGCGCGCAGCGCGCCCTTGCTGTCGGCCGCGAGCCGCGGCGAGATGCTGGTGCGCACCGCGCGCAACGACCCCTATTCGCAGGCCGTCGCGGGATTGGCCCGAGGCCTGCATCAGGAATTCATGTCTCCCACGGGCCAACCGCCGGCCAAAGATCCTCGCTGGAGTGCGTTGATTTCGCGCTTCCGCAAGAGCCCAAGTGAAGGTTGAGCCCATGTCCACCGATATCGAATTTGCCGACGACGACCAGACGTTCATCAACTCGCAGCAGTTCCAGGACATCAAGAGCTGGACGCACGACCATCTGCTGAGCCGCATCGAAGAGTTGGGCGCGGAGTTCGGCCGTTGGTCGCGGGCTTCGATCCAGCAGTTCGTCGAACTGGAGGTCGACAGCTTCGTGCGCCTGCGCCGCGTGCCGATCAACGACCGCGAGATGCAGCTCATCTCGGACGCGTTGACGAAGGAGCTTGCGGGCTTCGGGCCGCTGGAAGACCTGCTCAACGACCCGGCCGTCGAAGACATCCTGATCAACGGCTACCAGAACGTGTACGTGTCGCGCCACGGCATGCTGGAACGCGAGACGGTGCGCTTTGCCGATGCGGAGCACGTGATGCGCATCGTGCGCCGCATCCTTGCGCCGCTAGGGCGCCGGCTGGACGAGTCCAATCCGATGGTCGATGCGCGCCTGCCGGACGGCGGCCGCATCAACGTGATCATCGAGCCACTGGCCATCGACGGACTTTCAGTCTCGATCCGCAAATTCCGCAAGGAGCCGCTCACACCTGCCGACCTTGTGAAGCTCGGTACCTTCGATGCGGGCATGGCACAGCTGCTGGAAATTGCGGTGCGTGCGCGCTGCAACATCCTCGTGAGCGGCGGCACCAGCTCGGGCAAGACCTCGCTGCTCAATGCGCTCGCCAGCTTCATCCCCGGGCGCGAGCGCGTCATCACCATCGAAGACACGGCCGAACTGTCGCTGGGCACCAGCCACGTGGTGCGGCTCGAAAGCCGCCCGGGCGGTTTCGATGGAACGGGCGTGGTGTCGATCCGCGACCTTCTGCGCAACAGCCTGCGCATGCGGCCCGACCGGATCATCGTGGGCGAAGTTCGCGGCGCCGAAGTGATCGAGATGATGCAGGCGATGAACACCGGCCATGAAGGCTCGATGGGCACCATCCACGCCAGTTCCCCGCGCGAATGCCTCTACCGACTGGAAATGCTCGCCGGCTTCGCAGGCTACCAAGGCAGCGAGGTGAGCCTGCGCCGGCAAATCGCCAATGCCATCGATTTCATCGTGCAGATCGGGCGGCTCTCGGGCGGCCAGCGGCGCATCATTTCGCTGAGCGAGGTCACCGGCGTCAACGACAACATCGTCGCGATGCAGGAGCTGTACCGCTACGAACCGATCGTTTCGCCCGATGGCGAGGAGCGCGATCGCTGGGTGTCGCTGGGCATTGCACCGCATTCGCCGAAGATCACGCGCTTCCGCCAATCGATGGCGCGTGCAGCACAGGGAGACAACCGTGCGTGAAGGCCTGCTCGTCATTGCGGTGATCGCGCTGCTGGCAGCAGCCGCGGGACTGCTGCTGTGGCAGTGGGCGAAGAAGCGGCAGGTGCGGCAGGCTGCAGAGCGGCACCTGAGCCAGCAGATCCTTGCCAGCAGTTCGCCGACCACGCCGGCGCCGATGCCCGTACGGGACATGCCCGCCAGCGAACTGCCGTCGGGCCTGACCACAGACCCCTGGCTAGAAACCGAGGGAACGTCGAAGGCCACAGTACCCGCCGGCATGTTCGACAAGGTCCTACCTGGCCGGCTCGTGGGCGTCGTCCAGCCGCGCACTGTCGTGCTGGGCCTGGCCGTCATCGCGGTGCTCAGCCTGGTGGCCGGGGCCATCGGCGGCTGGATCGCCGCCTTGGGCATATTGCTTTTGCTGCTGCTCGTTGGGACCTTCGTACTCTGGCTCCAGCTGCAGAAATTCCGCCGCAAGCTGGTGAGCCAGTTGCCCGCCTACATCGATGCGATGGTCCGCCTGATCACCATCGGCAACTCCACGCAGGCCGCCTTCCAGCTGGCGATTTCCACCACCGAAAAGCCGCTGCGCGGACACCTCGAACGCTCGGCCTCGCTGGTGCGCGCGGGCGTGGACCTGGACCGTGCGCTGCACCAGACCGCCGCCAACGTGCATGTCGAAGAACTGTTTCTGCTGGCCTCCATCCTGGGCCTGGGCGTACGCTACGGCGGCCGTGCCGACTTGCTGCTGGAGCGCGTAGCCAACTTCATGCGTGACCGCGAACAGGCAGAGCACGAACTCGTCGCGATGTCTGCAGAGACGAGGCTCTCGGCCTGGATCCTGGGTCTCTTGCCGGTGGGCGTCGGGGCCCTCCTCATCATGGGCAACCCGAGCTACTTCATTGGCATGTGGAATGACGACACGGGTCGCATGCTCATCTTTTCCGCGCTGGGCCTGCAGTTGGCAGGTGCCGCGCTTCTCTACCGCCTAGCGAGGTTGGCATGACGTTCACGCCCAACCAACTGGCCATCTTCGCCCTGGTGCTGCTGGCCGCTGGCCTGATGGTCGGCGCCGGTGCGCTGATTGCGGCCGAACTCCGGCGCACGCGCAGCGGGCAAGTCATCGGCCGTGCCATCCGCCAAGCCGGCAGCCCGCCGACGGCGGAATCGCGGTCGGGCCCCGAGACGGTGCCCGATGCCGACACGGTGGCGCACGCCGATGTCGAGTTGCCCTTTCACTGGCTCAATTCGCGGCTGGGCCGGGCGCTGGTGGCCGACGAAGACAGGAACCTCATCGACCAGTGCGGCCTGCCTTCCAAGCGCACGCAACTCGTCTTCCTGGTCACACGCATCTTGCTCGCGCTGGTGTTTCCGTTCATCACCTATGTGGTCTGGGGCGAACGGCATGCACAGCAGCGCACGGTGGTCTTCGTGCTGGCGATCTCCTTCGTGATCGGCTTCATGGTGCCCAAGTGGGTGCTCGGACGCATCGCCGCCGGGCGGCGCGAACGGGCGGCGCAAGAACTGCCGCTTTTCATCGACCTGCTGCGGCTTCTGCAGGGCGTGGGTCTCAGCCTGGACCAGAGCCTGCAGATCATGGCCGCCGACTTCCAGCATGTGCTGCGGGTGCTCGGCCACGAGCTGACGTTAGCCAACAACCAGTACAGCCGCGGCCGTACGCGCGAGCATTCGCTGCAACGCCTGGCGACCCTCCACAAGAACGAAAACCTGCGCGGCCTCGTGTCGCTGCTGGTGCAGGTCGACCGGCACGGCGGCGCAGTGCAGGAACCCTTGCGCATCTTCAGCGACCGGCTGCGCGAACACCGGCGCTCGGAAATGAAGGAGCGCATCGGCAAGATCACCGTGAAGATGACCGCCGTCATGGTGACCACGCTGCTGCCGGCACTGGTCATCGTGACCGCGGGGCCGGGGTTCATCGCGATATTTCGTTCACTGGGAGCCGTCGTCAAATGAAAACCCTCGCCATTTCCATGCGGTCCCGGTACGGAGGCCGCATGCCGGCCTGCATCGCCGCGGCGCTCGCGGCCCTTGTGGCCCTTGCGATCGGCGGGTGCGGCACCGTCAAGGACCAATACGCAGCCAGCGCCGATGCGCAGCAGCGCGCGGCCTTCGAATCGGCCGCCGACACGAAGGCCGGCGCCTCCATCGACACCAAGGCCACCTATCTCCGGGTGGTCGAGCAGATGCAGAACGAAGGCCTGTGGTTTGCATCGCTGGCCCATATCGATGCGCTGGAGCAGCGCTGGGGCGTGTCACCCGAATCCACGCGCGCGCGCGCCGACGCGTTGCGCCAGACCGGCCAGGCCGACTTGAGCGAAGCTGCCTACAAGCGCCTGACGGGCACGCCGCTGGAAGGCGCCGGCTACCGCGGCCTAGGCCTCCTGGCGGGTGCGCGCGGCAGCTACCCCGAAGCCGTGCAATTGCTCAAGCAGGCCCAGCGCCAGAGCCCGACCGATGCCCTGCTGCTCAGTGACCTGGGCTATGCGAACCTGCGCGCGGGGCAGATCGCCGACGCCCGGATGCCGCTGATGCAGGCGCTGCAACTGAGCCCCAACAACACCCAGGCCCAGGCCAACCTCGCGCTCTACCTCGAAGCCACCGATCAGAGCGAGCAGGCGAACAAACTGATGGAGGCCAACCGCATGCCCGCATCCAGCCGCGCCGCCGTGCGAGCGGCCGCGCAGCAACTGCGCACCGGCGCGCCGCTCGCGGCAACCGACACCGTGCCCTTGGCCGTTCACCCGCTGTCGAGCGGCACGACGCTGGTGCGAGACGACGTGGCGCCCCCGCCCCTGGCACTCAAGGCATCGCGCTGGGCCGGCACGGGCGGCGTGCGCACCGCCAGCCAGCTGAATCCATCCACCGCGGATTCCGCCGCGTCCCCCAACCCGACCGCACGAGGTACCCCATGAAAAAAGAACACGCCCTCCGCCTCGCCGCACTGTCATCCGCCTTCGGCATGGGCATCGCGCTGATGGTTTATGCGCCCGCAGTGCTGGCGCAACAGGCGCCGCAGCCTGCGCCGGATCTCGCGAGTGCGCAGGCGCCTGTGGCCGTGTCCCAGCCAGCGCAGGGCGCGACACAAGGCACCGAGCCGGACACGGCCGAAATGGCCGAGGCCGAAGAGCCCGTGTACGAATCCCTGCAGGTGGGCGATGCCACGCAGGGTCTGTTTGCATGGCAGCGCAGTGGCGAGATTGCCTCGCCCACGCCGCGCTTCATTGCCGGCAATGTCGCGACCCGCAGCTACGAGCGGTATCTCAAGAGCTTTGAGTTTCCGATTCCGGAGCGCATGAGTTCCTCAGTGAAGTCGTCTTCGGGTTCGGGCACCGGCGCCACCACGCCCAGGTAACCCCGCGACCAAACCCGGCACAAACCGCACATCGCCATGAAAGCGACAGGCTCCCACCCTGCAGCAAGCCGCCAGCGCGGCGCGTATGCGGTCGAGTTCGCGCTGGTGTTCCTTATCTTCTTCGCCGTGCTGTACGGGATCATCTGCTATGGAATGCTGTTCGCGTTTCGGTTGGGTGTGCAGAACGCCGCGGAGGACGGAGCGCGTGCGGCGCTGCGCTATCAGCCCACGCTTGCGGCCCGAACGAATCAGGCGCAAACGATCGCCGTGCAGCGCATCAGCTGGTTGCCGGCCATAGTGACGCGCAACGCGACCGCCACAGTCTGCGGCGTGGTCGGCAATGTTTGCGTCGCACCGACCTGCGGCCCAACTTGGGAGGCTCGGTGCCAGGTGGTCGTGACCGTGACTGCAAGCAACATGCAGCTGCTGCTGCCGCCGCTTCCGAGTTTTGCGATGCCCAGCCAGATCGTCGGCAAGGCCAGCATGTTGCTGGATGGGAGAGCGCCATGAAAAAGGCCTCCGCCCAAGCGAACCGCACCGGTCCCCAGCGCGGCGTCGCGGCCATCGAGTTTGCGCTCGTCTTTGTGCTGTTGTTCGGTGTGCTGTATGCGCTCGCGACATTCGGTGCGGTGCTCTACACCCAGCAGACCGTTACTCGCGCGTCGGAAGAAGGCGCACGGGCCGTCGGCCTGCTCACACCGGCGCCGACCAGCAACGATGCGCGCGTCATGGATGCCGTGTACGACACCCTGGCCAACTCGCTGGTCGTTCCCGTTTCGGCCAATGCCAGCGTGGCAACCCGGCGCAGCTGGATCGTCTCGAATGTGAGCGTGAGCGTGACTCGCAGCAATCCCGCCAGTCCCGGTGCCTACATCCAGTACGTCGTCACCGTGACCTATCCGTACAGTGCGAACCGCCTGCTCCCGACCTTGCCGCTGCTGGACATGAGCCAGTGGATGCCCAACCAACTTCGAAGCCGGACAACCGCCGCGCTTCGATCGACCTGAGGAAGGGGCATCTCCATGAACGCAGCCCGCCAGACGCAACGCCGGCGCACCACCCGTGGATCGATCCTCGTGAACACGGCCATTGCGCTGAGCTTGGTCGTCATCACGCTGATCGGCACCGAGATTGGTTTCATGTATTTCATGAAGCGCGAATTCCAGAAGACGGCAGACCTCGCCGCGCTGGCAGGCGCGCAGCAGGTTCGCGGCGGCTGCCCGGCAGCGACGACGGCTGCGCAATTGAATGCCAACGGCGCAACCGGAGGGGCGGGTCGCAATATGCCCGCCGGCGTGCTGCCGCTGGGCGCGGCCGGCGAGATCCAGTGCGGCTATTGGGACCGGACCACGAGCTTCCAGTTTCCCGCGGTGACAGGCAGCATCAATGCGGTGCGCGTGAGTTTTCAGAGGCCCTCGCCAACGCTGCTGGCGTTCTTCGCGGGCAACCGGAACATCAGCGTCAGCGCAGTGGCCGCATTGAGCGCGCCGCTCGCCGAGTTCTCGGTCGGCAGCAAGCTGATCACGGTGAGCGGTGACTCCACGCTCGGGCGATTGCTCAAGGGCATCGGGCTCGACCTCGCCGGTACCTCGCTATTGACTTACGACGGGCTGGCCCAGGCCAAGATCACGCCGGGCGGATTGCTCGCGGCGCTCGGCATCCCGGTGGCCGCCGACATCGGAGTGGGCGAACTCAATACGCTGCTCGCCGGACGCTCTGTGGCATTGGGCGACCTGCTGAATGCCATCGTGACGGTGGCAGGCCAGAACGGCCTGCTCGCCAGCAACATCGCACTGCTGCAGGCGATCCAGGCCAAGCTCGGCCTCACCAATCTCATGGTGCAACTGGGCTCGCTCGCCAACGGTCCGCGCGGCCTGTTCGCGGAAATCATCGCGCCGGGAGGCAGCGGCGGCGGCGCATTGAATGTGAACGTGGGCGCGCTCGACCTGCTCTACACCGCGATCGGCGTGGCGACGGCGAACCACGCGTTGGAAGCAGGGCTCAACATCAACCTGCTGTCGCTGGCCAAGGTGACGACCAAGGTGGGGGTGATCGAACCGCCGTCGGTCGCGATCGGTGGCATCGGCGCCAAGGCGTACAACGCGCAGGTGCGCACCTACATCCACGTGACGACCGATGCGGGCCCGCTCGGCACGCTGCTGCAGTCGCTGGTCAAGCTGGACCTGCCGATCGTGCTGGATGCCGTGCGGGGTATCGGCGAGGTGGTCGACATGTGCACGCCCGAGCTGCAGGACCCGGTGAGCGGCAAAGACCGCGCGAGGTTCGAGGTGACCAGCAGCATCGCGAACATCTGCGTGGGGGACATCGCGACGGCGGACCTGTTCTCGAAGTCGAAGGTCTGCGAATACCCCGGCACCCTGAAGAACATGGAGCTCATCAATATCCTGGGCCTTCTCAAGACCACCAGCCACCTGTCGATCGACGCGCTGCAAGGGCCGCCTTCCTCGCTGACGCTCGCCGAAGGCCAGACCGGCACCACGCCGGTCAACAATCTGGAAATCGGCACGACCGTGGCGCGGCTGGTCTCGGAGTTGACCAACCTGCTGTTCGGCGGCTCGGCGCCGACGGGCTCGCCGACCAGCCTGCAACTGGACAAACTGCGCGATCAGATCTGGAGCGACACCGCCAGCATCTGCACCCAGGACACGTCCGCGTGCCGGGGCCAGCGCTATGCGAGCGCCGTCACCACCATCCGACAGAACTCGGGCCAAAGCGGCCTGCTGACCGGCCTGCTCAACGGCGTGGGCGACCTGCTGGCCGGCGTGCTGAATCCGTGCACGGGCCTGCTGGGCCTGGGCGGCAACGAAGACGGCTGCAAGAAGATGATCCGCGACGGGCTGTCCAGCAGCAGCAATGGCTTGGGCGGCGCCGTTTCCAACGCCCTGTCCGTGCTGACCGGCCTGCTCAAACCGATCCTCGACGCCATCGGTGCATCGGTCCTCACGCCGCTGCTGCAAAACGTACTCGGCATCAACCTCGGCCAGATCGACGTGAACCTGAAGTCGCTCGACTGCAAGGCCTTGCCCATGCTGGTGTACTGACAGAAGATGCTGCGCGCCCACCGGCGCAGAGAACGCAAACCTGATGAATTCCCCCGCCCATTTCGACGAACTCGACCTCTTTGTCTGGGAAGGCAAAGCCGACATCCTTGACCGCATCGCGCGGTGCATGGCGAGCTTCGACGTGGAAGTCACCCGGGCCGACGGCCTGCCGCCCCCGCAGCAGGAGCGCGGTGCGGCGATGCGTCCTGCCGTCGCGATCATCAGCGTCACCGTCATCGACAGCGGCGGCCTCGCGCACGCCACCGAATTCCTCCAGGGCATGCCCGTCATCTGGGTCGCTGCGGGTTCGCGCGAGCGCGACTCGCGGACCTATCCGCCCGAGTACCTGCACGTCCTGCCCTACGACTTCACCTGCGCCGAGTTGCGCACGCTGGTCGCGAAGCTGGTGCGGCAGTTGCGCGCGCGCGATATCGCGCCGCAGGCGCCCGATGTGCTGGTGGCGCATTCCGAAGCGATGAAGGCGCTGCTCGCCGAAGTGGGGGCCTTTGCCGACTGCAACCATCCAGTGCTGGTGCGCGGTGAAACCGGCGTGGGCAAGGAGCGCATTGCGCAGCAGCTGCACCTCGGGCACGGGTCGTACAGCAAGGGCGCATTCGTGGCGGTGAACTGCGGTGCGATTCCCGACGGTCTTTTCGAGTCGCTGTTCTTCGGCCACACCAAGGGCTCGTTCACCGGTGCCGTGCATGCGCACCGCGGCTACTTCGAGCAGGCCACGGGCGGCACGCTGTTTCTCGACGAAATCGGAGACCTGCCGCGCTACCAGCAGGTCAAGCTGCTGCGCGTGCTCGAAGACAACGCGGTCACGCGGCTCGGGGCCACATCGCCGATCCGTGTCGACTTTCGGCTCGTGGCGGCGACCAACCGCAACCTGCGCGAGATGGTGGCGAGCGGCGAGTTCCGCGCCGACCTTTTCTACCGGCTCGCGGTGATCGAGCTGCATGTGCCGAGTCTCGAAGAGCGCGGCGAGGTCGACAAGATCGCGATCTTCAAGGCGCTGCTGGGCAACGTGCTCGGCGACGAACTCGAGACGCTGGGCGAAACGCCGCATTGGCTCAGCGATGCGGTGGCCGAAACCTATTTCCCCGGCAATGTGCGACAGCTGCGCAACCTCGCGGAGCGCGTGGGCGTGATCGCGCGGCAGCTGCGCGGCTGGGACCAGAACCTGATCCAGCGCGCCATCGCGTTGACGCGCGGCACGCCCGCGCCGGCGATCTCGGCCGACAGGAACGGCGGTGGCGGCAGCGGCGGTGGTGGCGGTGTCGCGCTCGACAGCAACGGCGACCGCAAGGGCTGGAACAGCAGCGAGCGCAACCGCATCATCGCGGCGCTCGAGATCAACGACTGGAAGCGCCAGGACACCGCGCAGCACCTGGGCATCAGCCGCAAGGTGCTGTGGGAAAAGATGCGCAAGTACCAGATCCTCGACGGCGAACCGGGCATCCCAGAGGACGCCTGATCGACCCCGCCCCGTTGCCCTCAGCGGGGCATCAGGCGGGGCGTGCGGCGCAGCGGCGGGTTGTTGGCCGCGGCGCCCGGCGAGCGTTCGACGACCGGCTCGTTCGGGCAGGCCGAGTTGCTCGAGATGCACAGCGCCGACAGCAAACCATCCTCGGTGATCACGGACCGGTTCGGCGGGCCGAAGATGCGGTCGAGCCAGTTGTTGGTTCCGTCGGGCTCGATGCGCAGTTCGCCGGTGGTGCGCGCCAGGCGCAGCTCGGAAATGCGCAGGTCGAAGACACCGTCGACGTAGTCGAACAGCAGCGTGTAGTAGTCCAGCTGCGCGTCGAGCACCTTGGGCAGGGTCTCGCGGCCGAATTCCATCAGGCGGCGGCGGCCGCGGAAGGCCTGGCCCGAGGTGCTGACGGCCTCCATGAGCTGCTTCTCTCGCTCACGTCCCGAGACGGTGCGGGCCCATGACGCCGAGGTGAGCTCGAACAGGTTGTTCTTCACGCCTTCGAGCTTGGCTTCCTGGTTGGCGACTTCGGCGAGCGCGCTCCTCAGGCGCAGCTGCCGGTCGAAGCCGTTGCCGAAGTTCCAGTTGAGCTCGAAGGCCGCGCGCGTCGGGTCCTGCGGCGACACGCCGCGCGGGTCCTTGCTCTTCACGACCACGGCGTCGAGCGTCGGGTAGAGGCTGGACTCCTGCTGATCGACCAGCGCCCTCGCGCGATCGATGCGGCCCTGCGCTTCGGCGATCTCGGTGCTGCGGCTCTCGGCGCGCCGCAGCGCTTCTTCCTGCGAGCCGATGCGCCACTGCAGCGGCGCCGCGAGCACGGGCAACGACTCGGTGTTGGGCGAGAACTTGAAGTAGTTGCGGAACTTCGCGAGCGCCTCGTCGCGCTGGGCTTCAAAATCGGATTCGCGCGCGGCCACCAGGGCGCGGCGCGAGGCGGCCATGTTGAGGTCGTTGTCGCCCGACACGCCGAGCGCGACGCGGCGGGCTTCCGCCTTCGAGAGCTCCGCCACCACCTCGGTGGCGCGGTGCGCGATCTGCTTTTTCAGGTCGAAGCGCTGCACCTGCAGGTAGGCGGTGAGCGCGTCCAGCACCACTTTCTGCGATGTGGTGATGACCGCTTCGTCGTCGGCCTTGTTGCCGGCCTCGGCGGCGCGCTGCGCGGCGCTCATCGCACCGCCATCGATCAGGCTCACGCGCGCTTCGGCGGTGAGCACGGTGTAGCTCTGGGTCTTGGCGTTGTCCGCGCCGCTGTTGTAGTTGCCGGACGAGGTGCCGATCTTGAAGCGCGGGTAGCGCGCCTGCTTGGCGGCATCGACGCTGTAGCTGCTGGTGGCGGCGGCGGCCTGGGCCGTCTGCACCTCGGGGTACTCCTGCGAGAGCGTGATCAGCGCCTGCTTCACGCGCTGGGCGTAGCTCGCGGCGCCGATGGACGGCGTCGAGAGGCGGCGCGAGAGCGAGAGCGATGGCGGCGGCGAGCCGTCTCCTTCTTCCTGCGCAAACGCCGTCGTCGGCGGAAGCGCGAAGCTCGCGCACAGTGCTGCGCACAGCACCCCGGTGCCCGTGCGGCGCCGGCCTGTAGCGTTGCGCTCCTTCATGGCTCGCGGAAGGCTTCGCGCCGCAACTTGAGCACTGGACGAAGGATGTACCAGATGAACGGATCGGTGCCGACGCGCAGGTCGACTTCGGACTCCATGCCGGCGGTGATGCGGTTCTCCGTGCGGCCCACATGCGACTGCGACATGCTGATCAGCAGGCGGTAGTACGGCGCACCTTGCGAGATGGCCGCGTCGCGGTCGGCATCGGCGGCCACCAGCATCACCTTGCCTTCGACGGCGCCGTAGCGCAGGTAGTCGTAGGCGGTGATCTTCACGCGCGCCGACTGGCCGACCTCCACGAAGCCGCGGTCGTTCGGGTTGAGCCGCGCCTCGACCATGATCTCGTCCTTGTCGGGCACCACTTCGAGGATGGACTCGCCGGGCTTCACGACCCAGCCGGGGCTGGAGCTGCGCAGGCCCTTGACGATGCCGTCCGACGGTGCCTTCACCACGGTGCGCGAACGCTGCGTGCGAGCGCGCGCCAGGTCTTCGCTAAGGCTGGCGAACTGCCGTTCGACGGTGGCCAGTTCGTCCGAGGCGCGGCGGCGGTAACGGCCTTCGGCCTCGGCCATCTTGGCCTGGGATTCGGTGATGGCGGCGTTGGCGGAAATCACGCCCTGGCGCGCCACCGCGAGTTCGCTGCGCACGCCCTCGGCCTGCCGGCGCTTCTCCAGCACTTCGACCTGGCCGACCAGTTTCTCGCTGAGCAGTTGCTCGGAGATCTCGAGCTCCTTCTGCATCAACTCGAGCCGGTCGCCGAGGCCCTTCACCTTGGCCTGCTGCTCCAGCTGCTTGCTGCGCGCCTGCTCCAGCCCCGACACCGCGCCGGCCATCACGCCGCGCTGTTCGAGCGCGCGCGCCTGGTAGGCGCCCAGTTCGCCTTCGAACACGCTTTCGTCGATGTCGGCGGCGAAGGACTGGCGGCTGAGCGGCTGGCCGCGGCTCTCGGCCATGAGGCGAATGCGGGTGGCCTGCGTGGCCGCGTAGCGGGCGGTGAGTTCCTCGAAATTGAGGCCGCTGCCGCCCAGGTCGATCTCGACCAGCGACTGGCCCTGCTTGACCGTTTCGCCCTCCTTCACCAGCACGGCGCTGACGATGCCGCCTTCCAGATGCTGGATGGACTTGACGCGGTCCGAGGGGATCACGCGACCCGGCGCAACGACCACGGTCTCCATCGGGAAGCCGAGGCCGACCAGGGCCAGCACGGCGACCGCGCCGCCGATGATCCACTGGCGCCGCCGTCCTTGCGGCGAGGTCTGCGCCGCGCGCTTCTGGTCTTCATCCTGAAGAATCTGCGGCAGGTCTGATTTCAAGTTCACGGTCCCCAATCACTCGTCATGAGTCAAGCAGGCAGGCAGCATCACGCCATGGAGCGGGAGGCCGGAGCCCCCGCGTTGTCTTCGTCGCCCACCGCCACCAGCGGCTTCTTCACGCCGAAGAGCTTGGGCACCATGACCGCGGCGGTGCCCTGTTCGACGTCGCCCTGCCCGGTCACGTGGTAGACCACGCTGGCCGCCGAGACGATGCGCAGCGAGTGCGTGACCACCACCACGGTGCGCACCTTGGCCACCGCCAGCAGCGTGGCGAGCAGGTTGCGCTCGCTTTGAAAATCGAGGTCGTTGCTCGGCTCGTCGAGCACCAGCACCGAGGGCTTGCGCAGGAAGCTCATGGCCAGGGCGAGCTTGCGGCGTTCGCCCACCGAGACGCCGGTGCCGCCTTCGCCGACCATGGTGCGGTAGCCGTCGGGCAGCCGCGAGATGAAGTCGTGCGCGCCCGAGAGCTTGCAGGCCGAGACGATCTGCTCGTCGCTCTGGCCGGGCGCGGCGCGCCGCATGGTGTCGATCAGCGTGCCGCCGAACCAGTAGACCTCCTGCGAGAGGTAGCTGATCCAGCGGGAGAGTTCTTCGCGGCCGAACTGCGACAGGTCGTACTCGCCGATGCTCACGATGCCGCGCGTGGGCGCATAGAGGCCCGAGATGAGCTTCACCAGCGTCGACTTGCCCGCGCCGTTGCGCCCGACGATCACATGCAGCCCGCCCGGGCCGATGTCCAGGTCGACGCTCTCGAGCACCGGCTGCTGCGCGGTCTCGGTGAAGCTGAAGCTCACGTCCTTGAGCGTGATGCGGCCCAGCGGCTGCGGCAGCGTCATGCCCGTGGGCGGCTTCTCGACCTGCTCGCCCAGCACGGTTTCCAGGCGCTTGGCGGCTTCCTTCGCGGTGGCCAGCGAGCGCCAGTTCGAGACCAGCCCGGCCACCGGCTGCAGCGCCTTGAGCGCCAGCATGTTGGAGGCGACCAGGCCGCCCACCGTCATCCACTGTTCCATCACCGAGATGGCGCCCACGGTCACCACCACGACCGAGAAGACGGTGAGCAGCACCGTGGTGCCGTCGCGCGCGGTTTCGATCTGGCCGTTCTTGCTGAAGCTCTCGGTGAGCCAGGCGTTGTAGGTCTGGCGCCACATGTCGCTGATGGGGCCGTCGTTGGCCTGCGTCTTGAGCGTTTCGCGCGCGTTGCAGATCTCCGAGGTCATGCGGTCCAGGCCGCGTCCGCGCTGCACTTCCTCGACGCGGCCGGCGCGCACTTCGTCGGCCCACCACCAGGCCAGGAACGACATGATCGCGAGGAACGCGGCCACCACCGGCAGCACCGGCAGGGCGACGATGCCGATCACCACGAGCGCGAAGATCGCCATCGGCAGATCGAAGATCGATTGCGCAAGACCGCCAGTGACGGTGCCGCGCACCGAGCCCACGTCGCGAAAGTACTGCTGCCACACCGAGGCCGGCCGCGCTTCGAGCGCGCGCAGCGGACGCGCCAGCATCGACTGCAGCAACGCACCCGAGACGCCGTGGTCGATGATCGCGCCCGCATTGCGCAGCATGCGCGAACGACGCGTGCGCAGCCAGAACTCGATGCACAGGAAGAACAGGATGCCGCTCACCAGCGCCGCGAGCGTCGAGGTGCCGCTGCGCGAGAGCACGCGGTCATACACCTGCAAGAGAAAGATGGAGGGCAGCAGCCCGAACAGGCTGATGGGGAGCGAGCGCCACGCCGCGCTCTTCACGAGCGGGTAGGCCGCGCGGAACGCCGTGTTCAGGGCCTTCGCATAAGGACTGGCACCGGGGACGTCCGGCGTTTCGGCAACCAGTTGGCTGGGCAAGAGAAACTTGATCATGAGAAAGGGCCGATCCGTCGTGCAATGACGCGTGCGTCATTATCGACTGTTACCCAACTGTTACAAGGCAAAAATTCGCGCTTTGTGCACCTCAGCATCGAGGCACGCTTGCCTTTGTCGGATCGACCTGTTGCTCATTCTTCGTGTCGCGCAGCGATGACGTTGGTGTGACCGTGCAGCCGGCCTGCCGGTCCACCGTTGCCTCCCCTCGCACCGCGGGCAAACCCTCGGCCAGCACCAGCGCGATGTTGGCGCACAACAGCATGCACAGCACCCATGCGAACAGCAGTTGCAGCCAGCCCAGCCACCAGCGTCGCGGCGCCTCCACGTCGCGTTCGTAGGGCATGTGAATCAATGCGTTCCATCTCATGGCAGTGCTTTCAAAACCCGGGCGAGCCGGGACAGACCGACACCCGCTGAACTCTTGGCCAGCACCCAGTCGCCCGGTTGCAGCAGACCGCCCAATGCGGTCGACAGGTCCGACACGTCCACGAACCAGTGCGAACGGACCTTGGTACGAATGCTCGCGTGCAGCGCCCGCATGAGCGGACCGCACAGCAGCACCCGGTCGGGCTGCGACGCCAGCAACTCTTCCTCCAGATCGAGGTGATGGCGTTGCGCCGCGGGACCCAGCTCCTGCATGTCGCCGAGGATGGCGACACGTCGCGCAGGTTCGCAGGGGGCTTGTGACAGCAATTCAAGCGCCGCCCGCATCGAGCTCGGGTTGGCGTCGTAGGTTTCATCGATCAGCTTGAAGCTTCCGCCGCCGATGTGAATGGTGTGCAGCGCGCCGCGTCCGCCCGGCGGCTCGAAGTGCGCGAAGGGCTCCACGGCCGCGGCCAGCGGCAGGCGCAGCGCCTGCAGCGCGCCGAGCGCGGCGACGGCGGCGGCGCCCATGTGGCGGCCCGGCGCATTGAGCCGCAGCTGGAAGGGCTCGCCCGCCACCTGCGCCTGCACCTCGCCGTGGTCGAAGGCGAGCAGGCGCACGTCGGCGTCCTTGTGCTCGCCGTAGGTCACGATCTGCAGCTGGTGCGCCATCGCGGCTTCGGCGAAGGTCGCGAATTCGGGCATGTCGCGGTTGAGCACCACGCTGTCGCCGGCGGCCATGCCCTGGAAGATCCGGGCGTCCATGCGCGCGGCGGCGTCCGAGGGGCCGCGGTGCTTCTGCGATGCGGCCGAGAGCCCGGTCACCACCACCAACGAAGGCCGCACCAGTTGCGACGACGCCGGCATGTGCGAGGTGCCCATCTCCAGCACCCAGTAGGCCGCATGCCGGGGCATGCAGGTGAGGTTCCACGCGATGCCCGAGGGCAGGCTGATGTTGCCTTCGGGCTGCCCGACCTCGCCCCACACGGTGAGCGCGCCGGCCATCATGGCGGCCACGGTGCTGCTGCCGGTGCCGTTGCCCAGCACGCCGCAGACGCGGCCGGTGAATTCGGTGCGCGCATGCTCGCCCAGCTGCAACACCGCTTGCAGCACGTTCGGCACCTTGAGCACCGGCACGCGCTTGTCCAGGTGCGGCTTGGGGTCGGTGCACAGCACCGCCGCGGCCGGCTGCAAGACGCCCTTGAGCGTGACGGCCGCGAGCGGCGTCTTCGACGGGCGCGTCTGGTTCTCGAACACCACGCGGCCCTTGCGCATGAAGGAGCGCTGCGTCACGCCGCTCGCGCGCCAGCCGTCTTCGGGGCGCACCACCCATTCGCCGCCGGTCACGCGCGCCATTTCGCTCGCGGTCCAGGTGGCGCCATCGTCCCGCGGATTGCCTGCCAGGCTGCTCACGCCCTGCGGCACGCGGCGCTCGATCAGGTAGCGGTGGTACGACGCGAAACCCGACACGTACTGCTCGACGTCGTCGATGCGCACACGGAACGCGTGATGCCGGATGAAGAAGGATCCGACGACGGTGGACGGCCGCCGGAAATACATCGCCACCTCCGGCCAGAAGAAGCCGTTGAGCAGGTAGTGGGCGCGGTAGTCGAGCGCGCGGTAGAACTTCTCGGTGTCCAGCTCGTCGAGCAGGTGCCGCATCGCGGGCATGCCCTCCAGCCGCTGGAGCATCTGCTGCGCGGCCAGCATGAGCCCGAGCAGCGTCGGGAAGGTGGTCTTGCGGTCGAGCACGAAGTCGAGATATCCCGCGACGTTCTGCAGCCCGAAGCGGAAGTACTTTTCCTGCGGGCTCCAGTGCGTGAGCTCGTTGACGCAGCAGCTCAACCAGTGGTCGTGCGCCTGCCAGTGCTGGCTCGCGATGAAATGATCGAATGCCTTCTCGACCGCGGCCAGCCAGCGCGCGTCGCGCGTGAGGCCGTAGAGCCGCATGAGTCCGTAGGCCGCTTCGCCGTCGTAGTAGATGACGCGCGAAGCCTGCTTCACCGCCAGGTCGGTGGCGTGCAGCACGTGGTTGAAGCGGCCGGTGGCCGGGTCCTGCAGCGACACGATGCCCAGCGCCAGCTTTTCCAGCAGCGGCAGCCAGCGGCGCGTGTCCATGAGCTCGCAGTACTTCACCAGTGCAAGCACGCAGGCGGCGTTGCCGCCGAGCTTGATCTCCCCGCCGGTGTCCACGAGGAAGGCCACCTCGCGGCCGTCGGCGAGCTGGTAGTCGCGGATCAGCCAGTTGGTGAGGTGGTCGAGCGCGCGGTCGACGGCCGAGCGCAGGGTTTCGTCGCGCGTGACCTCCCATGCTTCGAGCATGGCGTGGATCGCGCTCGCATGGCGCATCGCGTCGTAGGTCGGGATGCGGCGGTCGAAGCACGGGAAGTAGCCGTACACGAAGAGTCCGTCGCTCTGCACCTGGCGCGCGAGGTAGGCCGAGCCGCTGCGCACGAGGTCCAGCGCCGACTGCGGATTCAGCGCCGGCAGCTGGCGGCGGCCCGCATCGAGCCCCGTGCCGATGAGCTTGTGCACCACGCCGTCGGGCTGGCAGAACACGCCCACGGTCGCCAGCAGGTAGACCGGTTGGTCCGTCGGCATGTCGAGTGCGAGCGTGCGCTGGAAGCGCGCCTGTCCGTAGGCCTCGAAGTTGCGCGGGTTCATCACCGCATGCGCGATGGTCGAGTCGCCGGCCAGCATCGCGTTGGCGTTGAGCTCCTGCTCGGTGAAGGCGATCTCGAAATCCTTGTCGAAGGCCAGGCCCAGACGGAAGTAGTTGCGCTTGACGGCGGTGAGCTGGGTCTTGAACTGCGCCCAGTCCATCGGGCTCGCGCCCTCGACCCAGTCGATGCGAAGCCAGGGCGAGACCACACCGTGGTCGCGCACCCAGCCTTCGACGAAGTCGGCGCCTTCGCGCCATGCGGTCTCGAACTCGGCGGCCCGCGCATGCACGACGTGCGCGCGCTGTGAACCGTCGCTCACCGAGAAGAACAGCGTGAACGCCGGGTAAGGGGCGGGCAGCGCCGCGCACACCGACGCCAGGCGTTCGTGGCAGGCGTGGAGCTGGTCTGAAAAGGACATCATTCGGCCCCGATCGAGTGCGGGAGACCGGCTGCGTCCGTCATCTATCTGCTCTCGCTTGGACGACGGAATCGCGGACCGGAGACTGTTGCCTTCGACGTCATCGCTTGGACTCCGGCTTCAGCGGTAGCTGAACTCGGCGCGGCGATTGAGCTGGTAGCCCTCCTCGGTGGTTTCCAGGGACGCGGGCTTTTCGATGCCCCAGCTGATGGCCTCGACACGCTCGGCCGGCACGCCGAGCTGCGTGAGCGCCCGTTGCACCGACTCCGAACGGCGCTGCCCCAGCGCGAGGTTGTATTCGCGGCCGCCGCGCGAGTCGGTGTGGCCTTCGATGACCACGCGGCTCGTCGAGCGGTTCTTCATGAAGCTCGCATGCGCATCCACGATCCGCTGGTCCTGCGGACGGATGTTGTATTTGTCGAAGTCGAAGTACACGATCTTCGGCACGCCGGCCGGGCCGTTCTGTATCGGCGCCGGGGGCGCCGGCTCCACCTTGGCCACCGCGGCCGCGCCCTTGTTCGAGTAGTAGTAATTCGCGTCGTCGCGGCCGCTCTTGGGCCCCGTACCGCAGGCGACGAGGCTGGCCCCGAGCGCAACGATGGCCAATATCCGGAAATTCTTTTTCATATCAATCCTTTCGCGGGACAGACCGGTGGCCGGTCTGTCCCTGTCTGCGGTTTCCCTCTTCCCTCTCTCCTTCGCTCTTTCTTTGATCAGCCCAGCAGGCCGTGCAGGATGTTGGTCACCGGCGACGCCGCGTGCTCGACCAGGCTGGTGATCGGGGTCACGACCTCGGTCACCAGCGGGGTGACTGCGTGGTCGACCGTGTTCACCACGGTGGCCACGGTGTCGACCACCGGTGCCGCTGCACCCGATGCGCCGGCCAGGATGTCGGCCACCGGCTCGACCACGCTGGTGGCGGCACCCGCCACCGTGGCGACGATCGGAGTGACCGTGTCCGTCAGGCTGCTTGCCACATCGGAGACCGGCTGCAGGATGTTGGCGACCGGACCGTCGCTGCCCAGGAGGCCGCCGAGCAATCCACCCACCAGACCGTCCTGACCCAGCAGGCTGCCGACGAGACCGTCGTTGCCCAGCAGGTTGCCCACGAGGCCGTCGTCGCCCAGGAGGCCGCCGACCAGGCCATCGTTGCCGAGCAGGCCGCCGACAAGGCCGTCGCTACCGAGCACGCCGCCGAGGAGGCCACCGTCGCCGCCGAGGACGCCGCCGAGCAAACCACCGTCACCGCCGAGGACACCGCCCAGGAGGCCGTCGTCACCCAGGACACCGCCGAGCAAGCCGCCGTCGCCGCCGAGGACACCGCCGAGCAGACCGCCGTCACCGCCGAGGACACCGCCCAGGAGGCCGTCGTCACCCAGGATGCCGCCGAGCAAACCGCCGTCGCCGCCGAGGACGCCGCCGAGCAGACCACCGTCACCGCCGAGGACACCGCCCAGGAGGCCGTCGTCACCCAGGATGCCGCCGAGCAAACCGCCGTCGCCGCCGAGCAGACCACCGTCACCGCCGAGGACACCGCCCAGGAGGCCGTCGTCACCCAGGATGCCGCCGAGCAGGCCGCCGTCGCCACCCAGGACGCCGCCGAGCAGACCACCGTCACCGCCGAGGACGCCGCCCAAGAGGCCGTCGTCACCCAGGATGCCGCCGAGCAGGCCGCCGTCGCCGCCGAGGACGCCGCCGAGCAGACCACCGTCACCGCCGAGGACACCGCCCAGGAGGCCGTCGTCACCCAGGATGCCGCCGAGCAAGCCGCCGTCGCCGCCGAGGACGTCGCCGAGCAGACCACCGTCACCGCCGAGGACACCGCCCAGGAGGCCGTCGTCACCCAGGATGCCGCCGAGCAGACCGCCGTCACCGCCGAGGACGCCGCCCAGGAGGCCGTCGTCACCCAACAGGCCGCCTACGAGGCCGTCATCGCCAAGGATGCCGCCGAGGAGACCACCGTCACCGCCGAGCAAGCCGCCCAGCAGACCGTCGTCGCCCAGGACACCGCCGAGGAGGCCGCCGTCGCCGCCGAGCAAACCGCCCAGCAGACCGTCGTCACCCAGCACGCCGCCGAGTAGACCGCCGTCGCCGCCGAGCAAACCGCCCAGCAGGCCGTCGTCACCCAGGACACCGCCGAGGAGACCACCGTCGCCGCCGAGCAAACCGCCCAGCAGGCCGTCGTCACCCAGGACACCGCCGAGGAGACCACCGTCGCCGCCGAGCAAACCGCCCAGCAGACCGTCGTCACCCAGGACACCGCCGAGGAGGCCGCCGTCGCCGCCGAGCAAACCGCCCAGCAGACCGTCGTCACCCAGGACGCCACCGAGGAGGCCGCCGTCGCCGCCGAGCAAGCCGCCCAGCAGGCCGTCATCACCCAGCACGCCGCCGAGGAGGCCGCCGTCACCACCGAGCAAGCCGCCCAGCAGACCGTCGTCACCCAGGACGCCACCGAGGAGGCCGCCGTCGCCGCCGAGCAAGCCGCCCAGCAGGCCGTCATCACCCAGCACGCCGCCGAGGAGGCCGCCGTCACCACCGAGCAAGCCGCCCAGCAGACCGTCGTCACCCAGAACACCGCCGAGGAGGCCGCCGTCGCCGCCGAGCAAGCCGCCCAGCAGGCCGTCGTCACCCAGGACACCGCCGAGGAGACCGCCGTCGCCGCCGAGCAAGCCGCCCAGCAGGCCGTCGTCACCCAGCACACCGCCGAGCAGGTCGCCGTCCAGCAGGTGCGCCACGCCGTCGGTGAGGAAGTCCACTTGCGTGTCCACCGCATTCAGCAGCGCCCCCGTCGTTCCCGCGCCGAGCAGCTGGTCGGTCAGCGGGCTCAGCAGGCCGCTCACGCCGTCCGTCACCTGGTCCACCACGCCGTCGACCGGGTCGAGGACGTTGGGATTGTTCGGGGTGAACACGTCGCCGAAGATCGGGGCCAGCAGGCCGTCGACCACGTCGGTGACGTTGTCGGTGAGGCCGACCACCGGGGTCAGCAGGTCGCCGAGTCCCAGGTCGCCGAGCACGCCGTTGTTCAGGCCACCGACGATGCCGCCCACGATGCCGTCGGTCGGATCGAGCAGGGCCGGGCCGCCAGGCGTGCCGGGGTTGCCGCCGCCGATGCCGTCCAGGATGCCGCCGAGCAGACCGCCCAGGAGGCCGTCTTCGCCGATCAGGCCACCGACGATGCCGTCTTCGCCGAGCAGGCCGCCAGCCAGGCCGTCCGGTCCGAGCAGACCGCCGACAAGGCCGTCGCTGCCGAGCAGGCCGCCGACGATGCCGTCATCGCCCAGGAGACCACCGAGGAGACCGTCGTCGCCGAGCAGGCCGCCCACGAGGCCGTCGCCGCCCAGCAGACCACCGACCAGACCGTCGTCGCCGAGCACGCCGCCCAGCAGACCGTCGTTGCCGAGCAGGCCGCCGACGAGGCCGTCGTCACCCAGCAGGCCACCGAGGAGGCCGTCGTCGCCGAGCAGGCCACCCACGAGGCCGTCGTTGCCGAGCAGACCGCCCAGCAGGCCATCGCTGCCGAGGAGGCCGTCTTCACCGAGCAGGCCGCCTACCAATCCATCGTCGCCGAGCAGGCCGCCCAGCAGACCGTCTTCACCGAGGAGACCGCCGAGCAGGCCGTCGCCGCCGAGCACGCCGCCCAGCGGGCCGCCTTCGCCCAGCACGCCGCCGAGGAGACCGTCTTCACCGAGCAGGCCACCCAGAAGGCCATCGGCACCGAGCAGGCCACCGGCCAGACCGTCTTCACCCAGCAGGTTGCTGAGCAGGCCGTCTTCGCCGAGGAGGCCGCCGACCAGGCCGTCGTCGCCCAGCAGGCCGCCGAGGGCGCTGTCGTCGCCGAGCAGGCTGCCCAGCAGGCCATCCGCACCGAGCACACCGCCCACGAGGCCGCCGAGCAGGCCGTCTTCGCCGAGCAGGCCGCCCAGGGCGCCGTCGTCGCCCAGCAGGTTGCCCAGGAGGCCGCCCAGCGCGCCGTCGTCGCCGAGCAGGCCGCCGACGAGACCGTCGTCGCCCAGGAGGCCGCCGATCAGGCCGTCGTCGCCCAGGAGGCCGCCGACGAGGCCGTTCTCACCCAGCACGCCGTCGAGCAGCCCGCCGATGAGGCCGTCGTCGCCCAGCAGGCCGTCCAGGCCGAGGCCCGCGGTCACGCCGCCCAGCGGGCCGTCACCGCCGAGCAGGTTGCTCAGGCCGTCGGTCACGTAGTCGACCTGGCCCAGCAGCGAGCCGAGCAGCGCATCGGTCACGCCTTCGCCCAGGATGTTGTCCACGATGGGGCTGAGCGTCTCGCCCAGCGGATCGAGGATGTTCTCCACGGCGTTGTCCACCGGGTCGAACTCGTTGGGGTCGTTCGGGGTGAATTCGGAACCGAATAGCGGAGCGAGCACGCTGTCGACCACATCGGTCACACCGTCGACCACACCGGACACGGGTGCCAGGACGCCGCCCAGGCCGAGGGTGTCGTCGATCGCGTCGACCACGCCGTGGACGAGGTTGTCGGCTGGGTCGAGCAGGTGGTCTGCGTCTGCGTCTGCATCTGCATCAGCATCAGCATCAGCATCTGCATCAGCATCGGCATCGGCATCGGCATCGGCATCGGCATCGGCATCGGCATCGGCATCGGCATCGGCATCGGCATCGGCATCGGCATCGGCATCGGCGTCTGCATCGGCGTCAGCGTCGGCATCAGCGTCGGCATCAGCATCGGCGTCTGCATCGGCATCGGCGTCTGCATCAGCATCGGCATCGGCATCGGCATCGGCATCGGCATCGGCATCGGCGTCAGCATCAGCATCAGCATCAGCATCAGCATCAGCATCAGCATCAGCATCAGCATCAGCATCGGCGTCTGCATCGGCATCGGCATCGGCATCGGCATCAGCATCAGCATCAGCATCAGCATCAGCATCAGCATCAGCATCAGCGTCGGCATCAGCGTCCGCATCGGCATCACCGTCTGCATCCGCATCGGCGTCAGCATCCGCGTCGGCATCAGCATCGCCGCCATCGCCCACGCCAGGAACCAGGAACGGCACGCCGCTGCTGCCGCCATCGCCACCGCCGCTCAGCGCGGCGCCCAGGGCCGCAGCGCCCAGTGCACCCAGCGCGAATTCGCCCAGGCCGATGCCGCTGCCGCCCGCGAGCTTCTTGGTCACGGCCAAGGCTGCTGCGTCTGCATCGCTGTCGGGCGGGGTGACCTGCAGGTCACCCGAGGCCACATCCACATTCACTTGTTCGAGGCCGCCGGGCAGCTTGGTCGAGCCGATGGTCGCATCGGTGCCGCCGGTGAAGACGCCGGCCAGCGGCGCCTTGTTGGAAGCCGAGCCGGGGAACAGGACGTTGGCATGTCCGTCCTGCGGAACGATCACGCGATCACCCGCAATCAATGTCTGGTTGCCGTCCACCGGGATGCGGACACCGTCGCGCATCACGGCAGTGCCGGGCGTAGCATTGGACAATGTGCCGATGCTGGCAGGCCCGGAAGGGGCGGCGGGAGCCATCGAACTCATCGCGGCAGGACTGCCTAGCGGAGTGACGGTGGCCTGGGCGAGAACCACAGGAGCTGCGCTGCTAGCGGCAAGTCCTTCGGTCGAATCGGTCGATGCTTGTGGAGCGTTCATGGCAGCCTCTGTGACAAAAGATGCATGTACAGGGGCAACTTGCGTGCCGCTTTTTGCAGGCCTTGCCAACGAAGCTCCGTAAAGGATTCAAGTCGTTGATTTACATGAGAAATTTTTGAAAAACCTCGGCGCGGCCGCACATCGAAACAGCGCGTAAGGAGGTCATTTCGCGATTCGTTACGTAACGATGTAACGCCCCGTACCCGGAACGCCGCGCGCGTTCCGGCTGCTGCGAAGGCCGTTGCGCGATGGCCTTTCGAGTGATTTCCTCCGCACGCTTTCTTCACTCTCTTCTTCTTGTCTGCATATATATGTTCAACCCCTCCCAGGAAGACGTGCGCCGCTTCTTCTGCGACGTGTACGCCAAGCACCGGCAGGGCCTTCCGATGGAAGCGCTCGAGACCATTGCCGCCGGCTGGATCGACGAGCACCCCGAGTACCACGAGGACCTGGCCGATGCCGATGCCGCCGTGGCGCGCGTGTACGACGGATCGAACGGCCGCGAGAACCCGTTCCTTCATTTGTCGATGCATCTGTCGATCAGCGAGCAGTGCTCCATCGACCAGCCGCGAGGCATCCGCCAGGCCGTCGAGCTGCTGGCGGCGCGCCGCGGCTCGCTGCTGCATGCGCATCACGAGGCGATGGATTGCCTCGGTCAGATGATGTGGGAGAGCCAGCGCGCAGGGCGCCCGCCCGATGGCGAAGGCTACGTCGCTTGCGTGCAGCGCCGCGCGACCAAGGACTGATCAGGGTTTCTGCTTACTCCGCGATGGCAACACGCCCTGCTGCTTCGCGCCTTCGCGCAGCAACGCGGCCATCGCAACGCGCAGCGACGAGGCTTCGGCATCACTGCGCAACAGCAGGCCGACCGGCTCTTCGGTCCCCGCGGTGTCGATGCGCAGGCGCACGAGCCGGCCTTGCGCGAGCTCGCCGCGCGCGGCGCCGAGCGGCGTGATCCAGACCGCATCCGACACCGCGACCAACGCGCCCGCCACGCCCACGTCGAGCGTCTGCAGCGCATTCGTCGGCAGCACCAGGCCGCGCGCCGAGAGAAAGCTCTCGGTGTTGTGGCGCGGGATCGTGCCCTCGCCGTACACCACCAGCGGATAGTCGAGCACCGCCTGCACCGGCGCCGGCTTGAGCGCGAGCGGATGGCCGGCGCGCACCGCGAACACCAGCGGCTCGGTGTACAGCAGCTCGAAGCTCAAGCCTCCCATCAGGCGCGGATCGCTCATGCGGCCCACCACCAGGTCGAGTTCGCCGGCACGCAGTTCGTCGAGCAGCACCGCGTTCGCGGCACTCTTCACCGCGATCTGCGCGGCGGGCCAATGCGCCCGCAGCCGCGCCAGTGCCGACGGCAACAGCGCAGGCGCCACGCTCGGCAGCGCGCCGATGCGCAGGCGCTCGACGCGGCCGCCCGCCGTCGGCGCCACCGCCTCGGCGCTGGCGTCGAGCGCTTCGAGCACGCGCAGCGCGTGCGCCAGCAGCTGCTCGCCGGCCGGCGTGAGCCCCTGCACCCCACGGCGGCCGGCCTGGCTGCGATCGACCAGGCGCGTGCCCACGATGGCCTCGAGCTCGGAAAGCGTCTTCGACACCGCCGGCTGGCTCAGCGCGAGCCGCGACGCCGCGCGCGCCAGGTGGCGCTCCTGCGCCACGGCGACGAAGGTGCGCAAGTGCCGCAGCTGCACGTTGCGGACGAAATCCTGGCGAAGGTCGGTGGGCTTGTTCAATGACTGTTGGTTATGAAAACTGGCGCAATCTTCAATTTACATCATCGAACCACGCTTCTAAAGTGACGGCTCGAGAATTCGTCCCACGACAGGAGACAACGCACATGTTGACCAAGACCAAGGGCGCCGGCAGCCCGATCGCCACGCTCACCCCGCGCGACTGGGAAGCCCACCCCGCCTACATCTACCCGGGCTACAAGTCCACGGGCAAGCGCGGCCCGCAGAAGCCGCTGATCCCGCTGAAGGCGTCGCTCGGCGAGCTGCAGCAGCCCGTGTACGGCCACGACAGCATCGGCGAGTTCGACCACGACCTCACCCGCAACGCACGCAAGAACGGCGAGCCGCTGGGCGAACGCATGATCCTCACCGGCCAGGTGCTCGACGAGCGCCGCCGCCCGGTCGCCAACACGCTGGTCGAGCTCTGGCAGGCCAATGCGTCCGGACGCTACGTGCACAAGGTCGACCAGCACGATGCGCCGCTGGACCCCAACTTCCTCGGCGCGGGCCGGTGCCTGACCGACAGCGAAGGCCGCTACCGCTTCCTCACCATCAAGCCCGGCGCCTACCCGTGGGGCAACCATCCGAACGCCTGGCGCCCGCAGCACATCCACCTGTCGCTGTTCGGCCAGAGCTTCGCGAGCCGCCTGGTCACGCAGATGTACTTCCCCGGCGACCCGCTCATGCAGTACGACCCGATGATCACCGGCACCCCCGAGCGCTACCGCAACCGGCTCGTGGCCGACTTCAGCCTCGACATCACCGAAGAGGGCTATGCGCTGGGCTACCAGTTCGACATCGTGCTGCGCGGCGCGGACGAGACCCCGTTCGAGAACCGCTGAAAGGAATTCCCCATGCCATTGATGACCGCCCAGGAAGCCGACTTCGGCCAGACCCCCTCCCAGACCGTGGGCCCCTACTTCGCCTACGGCCTCACCGCCACGCAGTACGGCTACGACTTCGACCAGCCCTTCGACGCCATCGTGGCACTCGACGGTGCCGCCGGCCAACGCATCCGCCTCGAAGGCCGGGTGATCGACGGCGACGGCAACCCGATCAACGACGCGCTGGTCGAGATCAGCCAGCCCGATGGCGAAGGCCGCTATCCGCAGACGCCCGAAGAAGCGCGCGCGCTGGGCTTTCGGGCCTTCGGCCGCGTCGGCACCGGCACCGATGCACAGAACCGCTTCGTGTTCCACACCGTCAAGCCCGGCGCCGAATCGCCCGGCGAGGCACCCCACATCAACGTGATCGTGCTGATGCGCGGGCTGCTGCTGCATGCGTTCACGCGCGTGTATTTCAGCGACGAGGCCGAGGCCAACGCGAAGGACGCGGTGCTGCAGAGCGTGCCGGCCGAGCGCCGCCACACGCTGGTTGCCGAGCGCGTGGAGCAAGGCGGCGCGGTGAGCTACCGCCTCGACATCCGCATGCAGGGCGCGGACGAGACGGCGTTCTTCGACGTCTGATCTCAGGGAAATCCCCAACAAAAAAGCCCGCATCGCGCGGGCTTTTTTGTTGAGGGAGCGACGCGCTTATTGCGCGGCGTGATGGATGCGCGACTCGGGCACCGTCTTCAGTTCGCCGGGCACCGAGCTGATGTAGCTGGCCAGCGTCTTGAGTTCGGCGTTGGTGAACTTCTTGGGTTCGACCTGGCCGGCCATCACCGCGTTCGAGCGGCCCAGGTGGCTGTTGTTCTTGACGCGGTACGACTTGAGCGCCACGAAGAGGTAGTCGGCATGCTGGCCGGCCAGCTTGGGCACGGTGCCGTCGTTCGGGGTGTTGAAGTTGGCGCCGTGGCACTTGGTGCAGCTGTTGTCGGGACCGTTGCGGCCGACCAGCGCGGTGATGTTCTCGGGCATGGCCTTGGCAAGGGCGGCCGGCGGTGCATCGCCTTCCTTCACGCCCAGCTGGCTGTAGTAGGCGGCCACGTCGGCGATGTCCTGCTCGGAGAGCGAATCGGCAATGGCGCGCATGGTGGGGTGCTTGCGGTCGCCGCCCTTGTACGCGGTGAGCGCGGAGACGATGTAGGTGGCGCTCTGGCCCGCGATCATCGGCACCTTGTGGATCTCGGGGAAGCTGGCCTGGTAGCCAATGATGCCGTGGCAGCCCACGCACATCTGAACCTTCTTTGCTCCGTCCTGGGCCTTGCCAGTGACTTGTTGGGCTTGTGCCGAGAGCGTCACGCAAGCGACAGCAAGGGCAAACATCGTGGTCAACAGCTTGTTCATTTTGCGCGCACAATCTCGTGGAGATACAGTTTTTCGAATCAACATTCGATTATATGCAGGGGTCTTCCGGAACCCCGTGCAGGCCAACCCTGAGGCTGCACGACGCGCATCGAGTGTGTTCTTTTCTCCACCCTGCCTTTCCACTTCGCTTGCGTTCACTCATGAAATTCAAGGGCTCAGACAACTACGTCGCCACTCAGGACCTGATGCTGGCGGTCAACGCCGCCATCACGCTCAAGCGCCCGCTGCTCGTCAAGGGCGAGCCCGGCACGGGCAAGACCATGCTGGCCGAGGAAGTGGCGCAATCGCTGGGACTGCCGCTCCTGCAGTGGCACATCAAGTCGACCACCAAGGCGCAGCAGGGCCTGTATGAATACGACGCGGTGAGCCGCCTGCGCGACTCGCAGCTCTCCGACGTCGACGGCGGCGAGCGCGTCAAGGACATCCAGAACTACATCGTCAAGGGTGTGCTGTGGCAGGCCTTCACGGCCGACGAGCCGGTGGCATTGCTGATCGACGAGATCGACAAGGCCGACATCGAATTCCCGAACGACCTGCTACGCGAAATCGACCGCATGGAGTTCTACTGCTACGAGACGCGCGAGCTCATCCGCGCCAAGCACCGGCCGGTGGTGTTCATCACCTCCAACAACGAGAAGGAACTGCCCGACGCGTTCCTTCGCCGCTGCTTCTTCCACTACATCAAGTTCCCCGATGCCGAGACGATGAAGCACATCGTCGCCGTGCACTTCCCGGGCCTGAAGCAGGAGCTGCTCACGGCCGCGATGAAGACCTTCTACGACGTGCGCAACCTGCCGGGCCTGAAGAAGAAGCCCTCGACCTCCGAACTGCTCGACTGGCTCAAGCTGCTGGTGGCCGAAGACATTCCCCTCGAAGCCCTGCAGAGCAAGGACGACAAGGTCGCCGTGCCGCCGCTGGTGGGCGCGCTGCTCAAGAACGAGCAGGACGTGACGCTCTTCGAGAAGCTGGTCTTCATGCAGCGCAACAACCGATGAGCGAATCGCCGCGGCCGCATCCGACCAGCCAACTGCTCAAGCTGGGCGTGGCCCAGGCGGTGCTGTTCGTCGCGGGTGCGCTGCTCGGCCGCTGGGTCGGGCTGCTGCTGGGCCTCGATGCGTTCGGCGCCGGCGGCTACGGCAACAAGGAAATCTTCGGCATCCTGCTGATCGGCCTGGGCGGCGGTGGCGGAGTGCAGATCGCGCGCGCCTGGTACGTGCGCAAGTACGGCAATCCGAGAAGCTGAAATTCAGGGGTGTTGAGATGGCGTTCATCGAACCTGTCACGTTGAAGGCCCGCGGCATCGCGCTGGTGCCGCTCTCGCTGGACCATGAAGAGGGCCTGCGCGCCGCGGCCGCCGACGGCGAGCTCTGGAAGCTGCGCGTCACCTCCGTGCCCGAGCCCGAGAACACCCGCGCCTACATCGAGACCGCGCTCAAGACGCCCGACCGCTTCGCCTTCGCCGTGACCGAGGCGGCCACCGGCACCGTGCTCGGCAGCACCAGCTTCCACGACATCCTGCCGGCCGTGCAGCGCATCGAGATCGGCTACACCTGGTACGCCGAACGCTGCCAGCGCACCCATGTCAACACCACCTGCAAGCTCCTGATGCTCACGCATGCGTTCGACACGCTCGGCTGCAACGTGGTGGGCTGGCGCACCGACAACTTCAACTTCGCCTCGCAGCGCGCCATCGAGCGGCTCGGCGCCAAGAAGGACGGCGTGATCCGCGGCCACGTGATGCGCCGCGACGGCACCATCCGCGACACCGTCATGTACAGCCTGCGCGCGGGCGAATGGCCCGAGGTGCGGGCCCAGTTGCTCTACCTGCTCGACAAGCCGCGCGACTGAACCACAAGGAGCGATCTCCATGCTCATCGATTTCTTCTACACCCTGCGCTCGGCCAAGCTGCCGGTGTCCGTCAAGGAATACCTCACGCTGCTCGAAGCCCTGCAGGCCGATGTGGTGGGGCCCAACTCCGACGGCGCCTATGGCCTGGACGACTTCTACTACCTCTCGCGCACCGCGCTCGTGAAGGACGAGAAGCACTACGACAAGTTCGACCGTGCCTTCGCCGCCTACTTCAAGGGCGTGGAGATGCTCACCGACTTCACCAAGGAAGTGCCGCTCGACTGGCTCAAGAAGACGCTGGAGCGCGAGTTCACCGCCGAAGAGAAAGCCAAGATCGAGAAGATGGGCTGGGACGAGCTCATGGACACGCTCAAGAAGCGCTTCGAGGAGCAGAAGGAGCGCCACGAGGGCGGCAGCAAGTGGATCGGCACCGGCGGCACCTCGCCCTTCGGCAACGGTGGCTACAACCCGCAGGGCATCCGCATCGGCGGCGCCGGCAAGAACAAGAGCGCCGTGAAGGTGTGGGACCAGCGCGCCTACAAGGACTACGACGACAGTCAGGAGCTGGGCACGCGCAACATCAAGGTGGCGCTGCGGCGCCTGCGCAAGTTCGCGCGCGAGGGCCACGAGGAAGAGCTGGACCTGGACAACACCATCCACTCGACCGCGGCCAACGCCGGCTACCTCGACATCAAGATGCGGCCCGAGCGCCACAACAACGTCAAGGTGCTGCTGCTGATGGACGTGGGCGGCACGATGGACGAGCACATCCAGCGTGTCGAAGAATTGTTCTCGGCCGTGAAGACCGAGTTCAAGCACCTGGAGTTCTATTACTTCCACAACTGCGTCTACGACTTCATGTGGAAGAACAACAAGCGCCGCTTCTCCGAGAAGTTCGCGACCTGGGACATCCTGCGCAAATACAACAAGGACTACAAGCTCATCTTCGTCGGCGACGCGACCATGAGCCCCTACGAAATCCTGCAGCCCGGCGGCAGCGTCGAATACAACAACGAGGAAGCCGGCGCCGAGTGGATCCAGCGCCTGACGCACACCTTCCCCAAGTTCGCGTGGATCAACCCCGAGCCCCAGGGCGTGTGGCAATACCGGCAGAGCATCGCGGTGATGCAGCAGCTGATGTCCAACCGCATGTACCCGCTCACGCTGCGGGGCCTGGAAGACGCGATGCGCATGCTGTCCAAGTAATGCGCAAGCAGGACTGACCCACACCTGTATCCGGAAGCTTCAGGAACCGGCAAATCTTGCTGTCAGAATCCGCCCATGGTCAGGGTGGTATCCGTTTCTTCGCCGGCGTGGTGGCCGGCTTTGCTTTTTTGTGGCGTCCTTCTTTTGCAAGGCTGCAGCTTGCTGCCGAAAAAAGAAAGCACCGAAGGCAAGCCTGTCGCGGGCCTTGTCCGTAGCGGCGATGCCGACAGCACAGCCACAAAGGACAGCAAGGACGAGAAAAAAGCCGACAAGCGCGACGCCTTCACCGTCGACGTGCGCGGGCCTGAAGCGGTGCGCGACTACCTCACGCTGCACCTGGAAATCCAGCGCTACCGCGAGCTCGACGACCTCGGTGCGACGGAAATCTCCCGCCTCATGGTCGCCGCCGAAGCCAATGCGCGCGAACTGCTCGGCACCCTCGGCTACTTCACCCCCACGCTGACGCTCGAACTCAACGAGACGCCCGAAAGCACCAAGGCCCCGCGCGAGATCGTCATCACCGTCGCGCCCGGCGAGCCCACCAAGGTGAGCAACGTGCAGATCAGCTATGCCGGCGCCATCGCCGACGACACCGCGGCCGAGGCGCAGCGCGATTCGATCCGCACCGGCTGGGCGCTGCGCGCCGGCCTGCCGTTCACCCAGCAGGCCTGGGACGACGCCAAGACCACCGCGCTGCGCAGCCTCACGGCCAAGCGCTTTCCCACTGGCAACATCGAGGTGAGCCGCGCCGAGGTCGATGCCGACCGCAGCGAGGCCCGCCTGAACGTCACCTACCAGTCGGGCCCCGCCTACAAGTTCGGCCCCCTCATGCTGCGGGGCCTGCAGCGCTACGACCCCGACGGCGCGCGCCGCATCGCCCGCCTGCCCACCGGCACCGACTACGACCAGCAGAAGCTGCTCGACGCGCAGCAGCGCCTGGCCAGCAGCGGCTACTACGACTCGGTGTTCCTCACGCTCGACACCGAGAGCGGCAACCCGCTGGCCGCGCCCGTCATCGCGCAGCTGCGCGAAGCGCCGCTGCAGAAAGTGGTGCTGGGGGCAGGATTCACCACCGACAACGGCCCGCGCCTGTCGATCGACCACATCCACAACCAGATCCCGCTGCTCGGCTGGCGCGCGGTCTCGCGGCTCTCCGTGGACAACGACGTCAAGTCGCTCGGCACCGAGTGGAACGCGATTCCCAACGACAAGGGCTGGCGCTGGTTCTCCGGCGCCGAACTCAAGCGCGAGGAATCGGGCAGCTACATCGTCGACAGCGGCCGGCTGCGCGGCGGGCGCAACAAGTCGAGCGACCACATCGACCGCAGCTACTTCCTGCAGTACGACTACGCGCAGAACCGCGGCATCAACGCGCCGCCCTCGGCTTCGGCGGTCACCGCCAACTGGGGCTGGACCGGGCGCTACTTCGACAACAACTCGGCACCGACGCGCGGCTACGCGCTCGCGCTCGAACTCGCGGCCGGCTACACGCTCACCGGGGAGCAGACGCCCTTCACCCGCACCTATGTGCGCGGGCTGGGCATCCTGCCGCTCGGCTCGGCCGAGGACACCGAGGCGCGCGCCCGCCGCAGCCGCCTGCAGTTGCGCGTCGAGGCCGGCGCGGTGTCGGCCAAGGACAGTGCGCAGATCCCGTCCACGCTGATGTTCCTGACCGGCGGCGACACCACCGTGCGCGGCTACAGCTACAAGCAGATCGGCACCGTGCGCGCCGACGGCCAGATCGTCTCGGGCCGCTACCTGGGCGTGGCGAGCGTCGAGTGGCAACGGCCCTTCGTCTACAACAACAAGCTCACCGAATGGGAGAGCGTGGTGTTCGTCGATGCCGGCGCCGTGGCCGACAAGCCCGGCGAGCTCAAGCCCAAGGTGGGTGTGGGCGTGGGTGCGCGCTGGCGCAGCCCGGTCGGGCCGGTGCAGGCCGACCTGGCCTACGGCGTGGACACGAAGAAGTTCCGCCTGCACTTCCGCCTCGGCTTCACTTTCTGAGAGGCTGAGAAGCAATCCGACATGACCGCTCATCCCCCGCAAACGACCCCACTCTGCGTTGCAAATGCTCGCCATAGCCCGAGCTATGGCTGCGCTTTGCGCCTTGATTGGGCCCATTTGCGGGGGCTGCTCGGTCACGCCGAATCGCCTCTCAGCCTCTGACCCGCAGCTTTCGATGTCGAACGAAGAAGCCGTCTCCCCGCCCGTGCCAACCGCCGTCAAGCGCTCGCGCGCGCGCCGGGTCATGCGCGCGCTGGCGTGGACCTTCGCGGGCCTCGTCCTCGCCGTGCTGCTGCTCGGCGCAGGCGCGTGGTGGTGGCTGGGCTCGAACACCTCGCTCGCCTTCGCGCTCGCACAGGCGGCACAGCGCCTCCCCGCGGGCCAGACGCTCGAAAGCCGCGACGTGAGCGGGTCGCTGCGCACCGGCGGGCACATCGGCTGGCTCAAGTACCAGAGCGAGAGCATCGCGGTCGAGGTGAACGACGCCACCATCGGCTGGCAGCTCGCGCCCCTCTTCCAGCGCAAGGTGCAGCTCGGCGAGGTGCATGCGAAGCAGGTGCTGATCGAGAAACGCGGGCCGCCGAGCGAAGAGCCGACGCAACCGCTGGAGCAACTCGTGCTGCCGGTCGACGTGGACGTGCCCTTCCGCATCGACGAACTGCGCTGGGCCGGCCCCCCCGTGCTGCAGGCGACGAACCTCACCGGCAGCTACGTCTACAAGAACGCGGAGCACGCGCTCGAAGTGAAGGGCGTCGACATCGCCGACGGCCACTACAGCGCGCGCGTCAAGCTGCAGGGCCCCGCGCCGATGGCGATCGATGCGTCGCTCGATGGCCGCGTGAAGGCGCCGCTGGCCGAGGACCACAACATCGACGTGATCGCGCAGGCCACCGTGAAGGGCACGCTCGCCGGCACGGCCGCGCGCCTGCAGGTCGCCGCCGAACTCAAGCCCGCCGAAGAGAACACCGATGCACCGATGGAAGCGAAGCTGCAGGCGCAGATCGCGCCCTGGCTGCCGCAACCGGTGATCGATGCCAAGGCGGACCTCAGCAACGTCGATGCCTCGAGCCTCTGGCCCGGCGCGCCCGAAACGCAGCTCACCGGCACGGTCTCGGTCGAACCCGATGCGGACGCGGGCCCGTCCGCATGGAAGGCCTCGGCCGACATCCGCAACGCCCTGCCCGGTCCGTGGGACCAATCGAAGCTGCCGGTCGAACAGGTGCAAGGCCGCGTGGGCTTCGACGGCACCAACTGGACCATCCCCGAAGCCACCGTGCGCGCCGGCGGCGGCCGCATCGATGCCGAAGGCCGCTGGAGCCCCGCGCCCGCGCCGTGGCAGATTCGCGCCACGGTGCGCAGCGTGCGGCCCGGCGCATTGCACAGCGAACTCGCGGGTGCACCCGTCAGCGGCCAGGTCACCGCGCAGCAGCGCGAAGACACCATCACCTTCGACGCCGCGCTCAAGGCCGAAGGCGGCGCGGGCAGCAAGTCGCTACCGGGCTTCGCGCTCGACCGCGCGCTGGCGCAGGGCCAGTGGAAAGACCAGGTGCTCGACCTGCGCACGCTGCGCATCGAAGCCCAGCGCGCGAGCGTCGACGGCAAGCTGCAGGTGCGCGTGGCCGAGCAGGCGGCGAGCGGCAAGCTCAACCTCGTGCTGCCCGGCGGCGGCGCGCAGGTCGAAGGCCGCATCGCGCCGGACGCGGGCGCAGGCGACGTCAAGGCGCGCGTCGACGATGCCGACACCCTGCAACGCTGGGTCGAAGGCCTGCCCGGCCTTTCGGGCGTGTTCGCGGGTGCGACGGCCAAGGGCTCGGCGCGGCTCGATGCGAGCTGGCAAGGCGGCTGGCGGACCATCCAGCGCCGCATCGAGAACGCGAACGCCCCCGCGCAGCGCGGCATCGCGGAGCCCACGCTCAAGGCTGCGCTCACCGTGCCCCGCCTCGACCTGACCTTGCCGGCCGCCCAAGCCGGCGCGGCAGCCACCGCAGTGCAACTGCGCGAGCTGCAAGCCGACCTCTCGGGCAGCCTCGCGCAGGCCGCGCTCACGCTCAAGGGCGAAGCCACCACCGGCACCCAGAAGATCACGCTCGACACCCGCGCCAGCGGCGGCATCGCAGGCGCCAACCAGTGGCGCGCGGCCCTTGCCAGCCTGCGCCTGCAGGCGCAGGACAGCGCCCGCCCGGGCAACCCGTGGATCGTGGAACTGAGCCGCGAAGTCACCGCCACCATCCGCGCGGGCGGCACCCCGGCCCGCCTCGACATCGAAGCCTCCGCCGCCTCGGCCACGCTGCGCGGCCCCGTGCCCGGCACGGTGCGCATCGACTGGCAACCGCTGCGCTTCAGCCAGAGCGGCGCGGCGCCGAACAAGGTGTTCCGCGTGCAGTCCAAGGGCCAGATGCAGGGCCTGCCGATGGCCTGGGCCGGCGCATTCGGCGCAAGCTCGACCTTGAGCGAACTGGGCATCAGCGGCGACCTGATGTTCGACGGCGACTGGGACATCGATGCCGGCGACACGCTGCGCGCCAAGGCCCGCATCGCGCGCCAGAGCGGCGACATCCGCGTGCAGGCCGGCGAGGCAGCGCTGGTCACCCGCATCACGAGCACCGGGACCGGCACCGCGAGCGAGCGCACGATGAACTCCGCCTCCGCGGGCGGCGCGGATTCGCCCAGCACCCCGGCAGGCCTGCGCCAGGCCGAGCTGCGGCTCGATGCCGAAGGCGACGCCGTGCGCGCCACGCTCGCGTGGGACAGCGAACGCGCCGGCAAGATCAACGCCGACGTCAACACCCGTGTGACGCAACGTGCAGGCGGCTGGCAATGGGCGCCCGATGCGCCGCTCGGCGGCAGCATCAAGGCCGCGCTGCCGAACCTGGGCGTGTGGTCGATGCTCGCGCCGCCGGGCTGGCGCATCGCCGGCACGCTCGATGCCAACGCCGCGCTCTCAGGCAACCGCGCGGCACCGCGCTGGAACGGCACGCTCGGCGCCGACAAGCTCGCGCTGCGCGCGCCGGTCGAAGGGCTCGACCTGCGCGACGGGCGCCTGCGCGCAAGCCTCACCGGCGAGCGCATCGAGATCACCGAGTTCACGCTCAAGGGCGGCGCCGGCAGCTCGGCCCGCATCGGCGGCCAGAGCGGCAACCGCAGCACCGCGGCGAGCGAGGCGAACACCGATGGCGGATCGCTCTCGGCGCGCGGCGACATGAGCTGGGGCGCCGCACCGGGCACCGCCACGCCGAGCATCCGCATGGCCCTGCAGGGCGAACTGCGCGCACTGCGCGTGCTGGTGCGCACCGACCGCCAGGTCACGCTCTCGGGCGACCTGCAGGCACGGCTCGACGCCGGCCAGTTCACCGTGCGCGGCAAGCTCAAGACCGACCGCGCCGTCATCATCCTGCCCGACGAAACCGCGCCCAGCCTCGGCAGCGACGTCGTCGTGCGCTCGGCCGCCAAGGACCGCGAAGCCGCCGAGGCCGCGCAGCGCGAATCGGCCCGCGCCGATGCACAGGCAGCCAAGCCGCAGACTGCGAAGCCGCCCGACATCGTCGTGAACTTCGACCTGGGCGACGACTTCGCGGTGCAGGGGCGCGGCATCACCACGCGCCTGGAAGGCGACCTGGAAATCCGCAGCACCAAGCTCAACGCACCGCCGCGCATCACCGGCGAGGTCAAGACCGTGAAGGGCCAGTACCGCGCGTACGGCCAGCAGCTGGACGTGGAAACCGGCGTGGCGCGCTTCAACGGCCCCTTCGACAACCCGCAACTGGACATCCTCGCGATCCGCCCGAACATCTCGCAGCGCGCGGGCGTGCAGATCTCGGGCAGCGCGCAGTCGCCGCGCGTGAAGCTCTACTCGGAGCCTGCGCTGTCCGATGCGGAAACGCTCTCGTGGGTGATCCTCGGGCGCGCCTCGGCCACCAGCGGCGGCGAGTCGGCGCTGCTGCAGCAGGCCGCGCTCGCGGTGCTGGGCAAGATCGGCAAGGCCGGCAGCGGCGGCAGCCTCGCGAGCCGCTTCGGCCTGGACGAGCTCGGCTTCAAGGGCCCGGGCAGCGGCGGCGACCTGCGCGAGTCGGCGGTCACGCTGGGCAAGCGGCTGTCGAAGGATTTCTACGTGACCTACGAACGCAGCCTGGGCGGCACCTTCGGCACGATCTTCATCTTCTACGACCTCACGCAGCGCCTCACGCTGCGCGGACAGGCGGGCCAGACCAGCGGGCTCGACCTGATCTATACGGTGAAGTACGACTGATCGAAATCTCTGGGGCGATGTACTAGGGACTTCGATCTTGACCGGGCCGAACCCGGAGTTAACAATTCATTGACGCCTTCACTGAGGAGCGACGATGAAAAACGATGGAGACAAGGGCGGCCACAGCCCGGTGCACGACCGTCGGACGCACGACGTGCCGACGTCCTCGCGGATCGCGCTCGTGCGCAGCGCGCTGCATGTGGTGATCGCGGTCGTCGCGCTGCTGGCGATCGCCACGTCGATCCCGCACTGGGGCGGCGACAACTTCCCCGTGCTGAGCCTCGTGATCTACGTCGCGGGCATGGTGTTCATCGCGATGCCGCTGTGCCTTTGCTATGAGGCGCTGTTGAAGTCGCAACAGGAGCGTGCGGCAGGCCGCAGCTGGAGCGTCTAGCCGGCCCGTTGACGCAGTCCCGCCGCTGCCCTCGCTGTGGCAGCATCGCCGCATTCGACTTCGACACTGGGAACCAATGAATGCTGGCCGGGCCGGGCGCACCACCGCGCATCGCAAGAACGACAACGACAACCACTCGCCCGCCGCATCCGCCTACCGATGGTCGAAGCGCCTGGCGCTGCCCGCCCTCTGGTACACCGCCTTCGAGATGTACGGCCTGACGCTCGGAGGGCCGCAGATGCTCTTCTATTCGGTCATCCACACCATGCCGGTCGTGGTGTTCGTGGTGCTGGCCTCCATGCTCTTCTTCGTCGGCTGGTGGCTGCAGGCAGTGCTTGCATTGCTCATCCCACCCTACCGCGATGCACTGGACCTCACCGGCAGCCGCGCCGCATTGCTGCTTGCCGGCCTGACACTGCATGCGCTGCTGCTTGTCACGTACGAGAGCTGGAGCGACGGCAACGTGCTGCGCGTGATGCTCTGCCTCGCGGGGCTGGTGCTCACCGTGAAACTCACCACGGCCATGCGTTCTTCTCGCTCTTCGCCAGCGGTGCGGCGCCTGTGAGCATCGCGACCCGGATTCCGCTGCTGCTCACCGCGCTGCGCGCCCTGCTCGCGCCGGTCATCGTGGCGTTGGCCATCCTCCATCCGGCACCGTGGGCATTCGGCGTCTGCCTCATCGCGGGTTTTCTCTCGGACGTGTTCGACGGCGTCATCGCCCGCAGGCTGGGCATCGCGACGCCCGGCCTGCGCCGGCTCGACAGCATCGCCGACACCGTCTTCTACGTGGCCGCGACGTTCGCCGCGTGGCACCTGTACCCGCAGGTCATCAAGGCGCATGCCGGCGCACTGCTGCTGCTCGTTGCGCTCGAGGCGACGCGGTACGTCTTCGACCTCGTGAAGTTCAAGCGCGAAGCCAGCTATCACATGTGGTCGTCGAAGGCTTGGGGCCTTGCGCTCTTCGCGGCCTTCTTCGCGCTGCTGGCATGCGGCTACACCGGCGCGTGGATCGCGGCGCCGATCTACCTGGGGATCGTGGCCGACATCGAGGGACTGGCGATCTCGCTGGTGCTCAGGGAGTGGAAGTCGGACGTGCCTTCGATCGTTCACGCGCTGAGGCTGCGCCGCGCGGGAGCCGCGATGCGCGCCTGATCAACCCGCGTCGCCGCCACCCGGCGGAAACTGCTCTTTCCTTCCAGCCAGCTCGACCGCCCCGCCCGGCAGCAGGTTCGCACGATGGCTGCGCACCGCCGATGCCACGATCGGCATCAGGTGCGTCGCGCCGCCCGCTTCGAGCGCGCGGATCAGTTGCATGCGCATGCTCGGCGCCCAGAACGATTTCAGGTGCGCCGCGATCGCGCCCGTCGACAGGGTCGCGTTGTCGGGCGACTGGGCCTCGAAGAAGCTGCCGATCTGGTTGGCCATCTTGACCAGTTGCGCCGTCGGATCGTGGTCGTGCATGCACTGCCTTTGAAGAGATGAATTTGCCGGCAGCTCGCGTCAGTGCGCGCGGCTTCCGGTGGATGTGAAATCCCGCCCGACCGTCGTCACGCGCTCCGGGTGGCTGTAGACCGCCAGGTCGTCCTTGCGCGCGAAGCCAACCAGCGTGAGCCGCGCGCGTTCCGCCGTGGCCACTGCGAACGAGGTCGGCGCCGATACCGCAGCGAGCAGCGGCACGCCCGCCATCGCAGTCTTCTGCACCATCTCGAAACTGGCGCGGCTGGTGACGGCGATGAAGCCGGCCGATGCATCCACATCGTTGCTCGCGAGCGCACCGATCAGCTTGTCGAGCGCGTTGTGGCGGCCCACGTCCTCACGCAGCCACATCACCTCGCCCGCGGCCGAACACCATGCCGCCGCATGCACCGCGCCGGTGGCCTGCTGCAGCGTCTGCAGCGACTGGAACTGCGACATTGCGCGCGCGATGGCCTGGCGATCCATCGCCACGGCATCGCCGAGCACCGGCAGTTCGCGCGACACATGCGCCAGGCTCTCGGTGCCGCAGAGGCCGCAGCCGGTGCGGCCCGCGATCGTGCGGCGCCGCTGCTTCAGGCGCGTGAACGCGGCGCTCGACACCTGCAGCCGCACCGTGATGCCGAGGTCCGAAGGTGCAATCTCCACCGAATAGAGTTCGTGCGGCGCATCGAGGATGCCCTCGCTCAGCGAGAAGCCGAGCGCGAAGTCCTCCAGGTCCAGCGGCGTCGCGAGCATCACCGCATGCGAGATGCCGTTGAACTCCAGCGCCACGGGCACTTCCTCGGCCACCCAGTCCTGCACCGCGTAGGCCTCGCCGCCGCGCACGCCGTGCACCGGCAGCAGCAATGCGCCTTCGCAGAAGGTGTCGGCGCCTTCGGCGGCCGGCAGGGTGGCGATGTTCATGCCCGTTCCTGCCTGCTGCCTACTTGGCCGGAACCGTCTCGTTGCGCTTTTCCGGCAGCGCGCCGGCGGTCGCCAGGTCGATCTGCGTCTTGTTGAAGCGGCTGTACTCCTGCTGCCAGGTCGAGGGCTGCATCACCGGCATCACCTGCACGGCCGTCACCTTGTACTCGGGGCAGTTGGTGGCCCAGTCGGAGTTGTCGGTGGTGATCACGTTGGCGCCCGACTCGGGGAAGTGGAAGGTGGTGTAGACCACGCCCGGCTGCATGCGCTCGGACACCGTGGCGCGCAGCACCGTCTCGCCCGCGCGGCTCTGGATGCCGACCCAGTCGTCGTCCTTCACGCCGCGCTCCTCCGCATCGTGCGGATGGATCTCCAGCCGGTCTTCGCCGTGCCACAGGTTGTTGTCGGTGCGGCGCGTCTGGGCGCCCACGTTGTACTGCGACAGGATGCGCCCGGTGGTCAGCAGCAGCGGGAACTTGCGCGTGACCTTCTCGTCCGTCGCCACGTACTGCGTGACGATGAAGCGGCCCTTGCCGCGCACGAAGGTGTCGATGTGCATCGTCGGCGTGCCGTCGGGCGCGTCGTCGTTGCAGGGCCACTGAATGCTGCCGAGTTCATCGAGGCGCTTGTAGCTCACGCCATGGAACGTCGGCGTCAGCGCGGCGATCTCGGCCATGATGTCCTCGGGGCTCTTGTAGTCCATCGGGTAGCCCAGCGCCTGCGCGAGCTTCACCGTGATCTCCCAGTCGGCCAGGCCCGCCTTCGGCGGCATGACCTTGCGAACGCGTGAGATGCGGCGCTCGGCGTTGGTGAAGGTGCCGTCCTTCTCGAGGAACGACGAACCCGGCAGGAACACGTGGGCGTACTTGGCGGTTTCATTCAGGAACATGTCCTGCACCACCACGCACTCCATCGCCATCATGGCCGCGGCCACATGCTGCGTGTTGGGGTCCGACTGCACGATGTCCTCGCCCTCGCAGTACAGGCCCTTGAAGCCGCCGCCGATCGCGGACTCGAACATGTTGGGAATGCGCAGGCCCGGTTCCGGATCGATGGTCACGCCCCAGGCCGCTTCGAACGAAGCGCGCGTGGTGCTGTCCGACACATGGCGGTAGCCCGGCAGCTCGTGCGGGAACGAACCCATGTCGCACGCGCCCTGCACGTTGTTCTGGCCGCGCAGCGGGTTCACGCCCACGCCTTCGCGGCCCACATTGCCGGTGGCCATCGCGAGGTTCGCAATGCCCATCACCGTGGTCGAGCCCTGGCTGTGCTCGGTCACGCCCAGGCCGTAGAAGATCGCGCCGTTGGCGGCGCTCGCGAACAGGCGTGCGGCGGCGCGCATCTCGGCAGCGGGCACGCCCGTGGCCTTCTCGGTGGCCTCGGGCGATTGCTCGGGCTGCGCAACGAAATCTCTCCACGCGGCGAAGGAGGCGGTGTCGCAGCGCTCGGCGATGAAGGCATCGGCCGTGAGCCCTTCGGTCACGATCACGTGCGCGAGCGCGGTGACCACGGCCACGTTGGTGCCGGGCTTCAACTGCAAGTGGTGCGAGGCCTTCACGTGCGGCGACTTCACGATGTCGATGCGGCGCGGATCGACCACGATCAGCTTGGCGCCTTCGCGCAGTCGCTTCTTCATGCGCGAGGCGAACACCGGGTGGCCGTCGGTCGGGTTGGCGCCGATCACCATGATCACGTCGGCCTTCTCCACCGACTTGAAGGTCTGCGTGCCGGCCGACTCGCCCAGCGTCTGCTTCAGGCCGTAGCCCGTGGGCGAATGGCACACGCGGGCGCAGGTGTCGACGTTGTTGTTTCCGAAGGCGGCGCGCACCAGCTTCTGCACGAGGTAGGTTTCCTCGTTGGTGCAGCGCGAGGAGGTGATGCCGCCGATGGAGTCCTTGCCGTACTTGGCCTGCAGGCGCTTGAACTCGCCAGCGGCGTAGTTGAGCGCGGTGTCCCAGCTCACTTCCTGCCACGGGTCGCTGATGTTCTTGCGGATCATCGGCTTGAGCATGCGGTCCTGGTGGGTCGCGTAGCCCCAGGCGAAGCGGCCCTTCACGCAGGAGTGGCCTTCGTTGGCCTTGCCGTCTTTCCACGGTGTCATGCGCACGACCTCGTTGCCCTTCATCTCGGCCTTGAAGGCGCACCCCACGCCGCAGTAGGCGCAGGTGGTGATGATGCTGTGCTCGGGCTGGCCGAGCCAGATCACCGACTTCTCCTGCAAGGTGGCCGTGGGGCAGGCCTCGACGCAGGCGCCGCAGCTCACGCACTCGGAATCCATGAAGGCTTCGTCCTGGCCCGGCGACACGCGCGACTCGAAGCCGCGGCCGCTGATGGTCAGCGCGAAGGTGCCCTGCGTTTCCTCGCAGGCGCGCACACAGCGGTTGCAGACGATGCACTTCGAAGGGTCATACGTGAAGTACGGGTTCGACTCGTCCTTCTGGTCCTTCAGGTGGTTGGCGCCGTCGAAGCCGTAGCGCACGTTGCGCAGGCCCGTGACGCCCGCCATGTCCTGCAGCTCGCAGTTGCCGTTGGCCGAGCAGGTGAGGCAATCGAGCGGATGGTCGGAGATGTAGAGCTCCATCACGCCCTTGCGCAGGTCCTGCAGCTTGGGCGTCTGCGTGCGCACCTTCATGCCGGCTTCGGCCGGCGTGGTGCACGAGGCCGGAAAGCCCTTGCGGCCCTCGATCTCCACCAGGCACAGGCGGCAGGAGCCGAAGGGCTCCAGGCTGTCGGTGGCGCAGAGCTTGGGCACGTTGATGCCGGCATCCACGGCCGCGCGCATGAGCGAGGTGCCCGCGGGCACGGTGACTTCGTTGCCATCGATCTCCAGCGTCACTTCGCGCGTGGATTCGCGCTTGGGGGTGCCGTAGTCGATTTCTTTCAGATGGTCGAGCATGTGTTCTTGTCTCCTGCTGCTGTGCTGTGCGACGCGCGATGCGTTGCGTTCAAGCAGCCTTGCGATCGGGGACCACGAGACCGAAGTCCTGTGGAAAGTGGTCGAGTGCGGAAAGCACCGGGAACGGCGTCATGCCCCCCATGGCGCACAGCGAACCGTGGACCATGGTGTTGCACAGGTCGCGCAACAGGATGACGTGCTCCACGCGCTTGTTGTCCGCGCGGATCTTGTCGATCACTTCGACGCCGCGGGTCGATCCGATGCGGCACGGCGTGCATTTGCCGCACGACTCGATGGCGCAGAACTCCATCGCATAGCGCGCGAGCTTCGAGAGGTCGGCCGTGTCGTCGTGCACCACGATGCCGCCGTGGCCCACCGTGCCGCCCACGGCCGCGTAGGCCTCGTAGTCCAGCGGCAGATCCCATTGCGATTCGGGCAGGTAGGCGCCGAGTGGGCCGCCGACCTGCACCGCCTTGATCGGCCGGCCCGAGGCGGAGCCGCCGCCGTAGTCGTACAGCAGCTCCCGCAGCGTGACGCCGAAGGCCTTCTCGACCAGGCCGCCGTGCTTGATGTTGCCGGCCAGCTGCATCGGCAGCGTGCCGCGCGAACGGCCTACGCCGAAGTCGCGGTAGTACTCGGCGCCGCGCGCGAGGATCAGCGGCACGCTCGCGAGCGTGATCACGTTGTTGATGAGCGTCGGCTGCCCGAAGAGGCCGGTGATGGCCGGCAGCGGCGGCTTGGCGCGCACGATGCCGCGCTTGCCTTCCAGGCTTTCGAGCAGCGCGGTTTCTTCGCCGCACACATACGAGCCTGCGCCCTTGCGCACTTCGAGCCAGAAGGTCTGGCCCGATCCGAGGATGTTCTCGCCGAGAAAGCCCGCGGCTTCCGCCGCGCGGATCGCCTCGTTCATCGTCGCGATGGCGTGCGGATACTCGGAGCGGATGTAGACGTAGCCCTTGGTCGCGCCGGTGGCGATGCCCGCGATGGTCATGCCCTCGACGAGCATGAGCGGGTCGCCCTCCATCGTCATGCGGTCGGAGAAGGTGCCCGAGTCGCCTTCGTCGGCATTGCAGACGATGTACTTCTGCGCGGCCGGCGTGGCCATCACGGTCTTCCACTTGATGCCGGCCGGGAACGCCGCGCCGCCGCGGCCGCGCAGCCCGGAATCGAGCACCTGCTGCACAACCTCTTCGGGCTTGAGGCCGAGCGCGCGGCGCAGGCCCGCATAGCCTTCGTGCGCTTCGTAGTCGGCAACCGACACGGGATCGGTGATGCCCATGCGCGCGAAGGTCAGGCGCTCCTGCTTCTTCAGGTACGGAATCTCGTCGGTCAGGCCGAGCGACAGCGGATGCGTCTGCGCGCCTTCGGCGAAACCGGCATCGAACAGGTCGGCCACGTCGTCGATGGTCACGGGGCCGTAGGCCACGCGGCCGGCCGGCGTGCTCACCTCGACCATCGGCTCCAGCCAGAACAGGCCGCGCGAACCGTTGCGCACCATGCCGAACGACACGCCGCGAATGGCCGCTTCCTGCGCGATGCGCTCGGCCACGCGTTCCGCGCCGACTGCCAGCGCAGCGGAATCGCGCGGCACATAGATCGTGAGGCCGCTCATGCGCAATCTCCGTATTGCGCCACCAGCGCGTCGAACGAACGCGGCGTCATGCGCGCGTGCGGTTCTTCGTTGATCGTCATCGCGGGCGACGAGGCGCACAGGCCCAGGCAGAAGGCGGGTTCCAGCGTGAAGTTGCCGTCCTTCGAATGGCCGTGCGCGCTGCAGCCCAGGCGCAGCTCCGCGTGGGCCAGCAGCGCATCCGCGCCCATCGACTGGCAGGCCTCGGCCCGGCAGATCTGGATCACATGGCGCGCCGCGGGTGCGGAGCGGAAGTGGTGGTAGTAGGTGATGACGCCGTGCACTTCGGCGCGCGAGAGGTTCACGCCCTCGGCGATCGTCGTCACGGTGTGCGGCGGGATGTAGCCCAGCGCGTCCTGCACGTCGTGAAGGATCGGGAGCAGCGCCCCCGGTTCTTCCGCGCGCTCGATCAGCACCTGGCGCACCGCGGCCAGTTCATCGGATTCGCTCATCGTGGCGTGTCGGCCCACTTCGTTCATGCGGCGCTCCTTACCGGGTTGTCATTCATCGTGGGTTTTTGCTCTCCCGGCTTTTTCATCCTACGACCGAAACACGCTCGCAGACACTGCCGATTGCCCTAGGAAAACGTTGCGGTTTCCCGCTCTGGAGGCACTGTCGGGGAATACGAAGGCAAAGACCTTGACTCAGGTCAATTTCCCGGAAACAAGGGGCCGGGCGCCACCGGCCGAGACCTCGCGCAACCCCGCAAGCGCCGGTTCGACGATGGCTGGATCGGCGCCCACCGCGTAGACGGCGTACGCGGGGTACAGGAACTCCGGCGTATTGGGCACGCGGCGCAGGTGCCCCGATTCGAGATGGCCGCGCACCACGTCGAGCCGGAAGTAGCCGGTACCGCCCGCGGCCAGCAGGTACTCGCGGCCCAGCGGGCCGAGGCCGGCCTTCACCGCCGCATTGGAAAGCTCGGGAAACGCAAGGCCGTGCTGCGCCGCGAACTCCGGGCCCCAGTCGACATACACGTAGTCCGCCGGCCGCGGCACGCGCGGGCGCTTGGCGGTGGTGACCATCACGAGCTTTTCCTCGATGAGCAGTTCCACGCGCAGCCCCGGCCGCTGCTGCGGTGCATAGACGATGGCGACATCGAGCACGCCGCCCGCCACCTTGTCGAGCAGATCCTGCGGAAAGCCGACCTCGGTGCGAATGGCCAGTTGCGGCGCGGTCTGGCGCAGCCACAGCAGCCAGCGCAGCAGCAGCGGGTCCCACAGGCTGATCTCGCAACCGGCCGCGAGCACCGCCTGGCTGCCATCGGGCACCGCCACCTGGTGGCGCGCCCGCTCCCACACCTGCACCAGCATGGTCGCGTGCGGCAGAAATTGTTCGCCCGCGCGCGTGAGTGCGGCCCCGGACTTGTTGCGCACGAAGAGCTTGCGTCCGAGCAGTTCCTCGAGCGTTCGCACGCGTGCGCTCACCGAGGTCTGCGTCACATGCAGGCGTTCCGCGGCGCGCTGGAAGCTGCGGGTCTCGACGATCGAGAGAAAGGTCCGGGCCAGGTTGATGTCCATCGAGGCGCCCTCTTTGAATGCAATATTTTTGCATTCAACTGACAATTAATCTCGTTTTACTTATGCGGTGGCCGGACAGAAGATGAAGGCCACTTCAACGCAACCCGGGAGCCACTCATGCCGACCCTTGGTCACTCCGTACAAGCGAAGGGCGCCGAGCGCCTTGCCGATGCGCTCAGGGGCCTCGCCGACGAGGCCTTCATGCTGGCAGAGGCCTTGCTCAGTCCTCGCAAGCTCATCGAGGACGTGGAGCAGATGCGCGCCTTGCAGGTCGCCGCGGACACCATCGAGGCGAGCGACCCGTGGCGGGCCGATGTGCTGCGCTCGCGCGCCTCGCGCATCGGCCTTCGCTGAACAACGATGATGGCGTTACGACGCCTGGCGGCTGGCCTCGATGTGCTTGCGGCGCATCGGGCGCAACACGAACCACGCCATCAGCGCCGCAGCCGCATTGACCGCGCTGGCGACGATGAACACCGCATGCCAGCTGCCGGTGGAAGCGGCGAGCACGCTCGACAGCGGCACCAGCAGCGAGGCCGTGCCCTTGGCGGTGTAGAGCATGCCGGCGTTGGATGCGGCGAACTTGGAGCCGAAGGTGTCGGCGCAGGTCGAGGGGAACAGGCTGTAGATCTCGCCCCAGGCGAAGAACACCATGCCGGTCAGCAGCACGAAGAGGATGGGGTTCTGGCCGTAGTAGTACAGCGCCAGGATGCCGACCGATTCGAGCGCGAAGGCGATGAACATCGTCTGCTCACGCCCGATCTTGTCGGAGACCCAGCCGAAGAAGGGTCGCGTCAGGCCGTTGAGCACGCGGTCGATCGCCAGGGCGAAAGTCAGCGCGGGCAATACCAGTCCCATGATGTTGACCGGTACGTCCATGATCTTGAAGTCTTGCGCGATCGGTCCGAGCTGCGCGGTGGCCATCAAGCCGCCGGCCGCCACCATCACGAACATCGCGTACATCACCCAGAAGATGGGCGAGCGCAGCACTTCGGAGGGCGAGTAGTCGCGCTGCGACTGCTGCACGTTTCCGCGGCTCGACGCCGCCTTCACGTGATCGGGTGCGCGGGTGAGCAGCCAGGCCAGGGCGAAGACGATCACGCCCTGACCGATCCCAAAATAGAGAAACGCAGACTCGTAGCCGCTGGTCTTGATCATCACGGAGATCGGGATGATCGTGAGGGCCGAGCCGGCACCGAAGCCCGCGGCGGTCATGCCCGCTGCAAGGCCCCGGCGATCGGGGAACCACTTGAGCGCATTGCCCACGCAGGTGCCGTACACCGCGCCGGCGCCGATGCCGCCCACGGCCGCTGCGATGTAGAGCATCGGCAGCGAGGCAGCGAAGGAATTGAGCACCCAGCCCAGGCCGCAGAGCACGCCGCCCACGAGCACCACGGGGCGCGGGCCGAAGCGGTCGACCAGGTAGCCTTCGATGGGCACGAGCCAGGTTTCGGTGAGCACGAAGATGGTGAAGGCCACCTGGATGGCGGCGCGGCTCCAGCCGTGCTTTTCAGCGATGGGGTTGACGAAGAGGGTCCAGCCGTACTGCAGGTTCGCGATCATCGCCATGCAGACGATGCCGATCAGCAACTGTCCCCATCGGTACGCCTCGGATCGTTTGGCGGTGACACCGTGGGTGGAATCCGATGGTGGATACATCGCGGGGTTGGAACCCGCAATCGTGGTTGTTGGCCGAGTCATGGCGTTGTCCTTAATGTTTTGATGAGTCCGACGGTCTCGGGAAAAACGACGCAATCAGTCGAGTGAAAAACGAGAAATGAATCACTTGTTTTTGCGCGTGGATGACTGTCGGACGGCACGACTCAAAAACTCTTGACCGCAGTCAAGTTCACACGAATCGCGAGCTGTTGGGACCCCCGTGATATCCCTAGCAATCGAACATCTGCGTGTGCTTGTGTTGCGTGGTTTTTGGCGCTGCTGTTCAGGGCGAGATCACGGCGACGGTGGGCTCTGTTTCGCGAATGTCCCCCGGGCTTCGCCCTCCTCCTTGATTTCGCGAAACAGAGCCCACCATCACCGAGATCTCATCGGAGCGGTCGTTGATCGGCCGATAGCCAGCAGCGTGCCCAGGTGCGCAGGGCATCGGGTGCTCCCGCAGCGAAATCGAGGAGGAGGCCGCAGGCCGGGGGACATTCGCGGAGGGGAGTACCCGGTGGCCTGTGCACGCACCCTGAACAAGGGCCCCGAACACGGGCTTGCAACCCCCATCCATCGAGAGAAAAATTGACCTAGGTCAAGAAACGCGAAATCAGCGTTTGCGATCGTCTAGGGTAAACCCTAAAATTGCGGGTAATCCCTTCAGTCTTTCTGATTCAACTTTCCAGGAGCATTTCCATGAGCAACACCACCCTCGATTCCCGCGCGATCCGCAATGCATCGCCCGCCACCACCACCAACGAAGATGCGCTGCGCGACCTGGTCGCCGCAATGCCGATCGTGATCATGTACAAGGCCGCCCGCGCCGCACTCGTGCAACACCGCAAGAGCGTCCGCAGCGCACTGACCAACTGATCGTGCCCCGCCCCAAAGACAAAGAGCGCTTCATGCGCTCTTTTGTTTTTTCAGGGCTGTAGTTGCAGCGGTTTGAACGGCACGATCTGCGAGATCAGCGATGCGCCATCGCTCAGCAGAAAGTCCTTGAAGGCCTGCGCCACCGGCGGCAGGCGCTTGGTGCGGCGATGCACCACGTACCAGTTGAGCATCAGCGGAAAACCTTCCACGTCGAGCACGCTGAGGCTGCCGGCCTTCAGCTCCTGGCTGATGGTGTGCGCCGAGACGAAGCTCACGCCCATGCCCGCGATCACCGCCTGCTTGATCGTCTCGGTGCTGCGGATCTCCATCGCGATGTTGATGTGCTCCAGCTCGCGCCCGAAGCCGTCCTCCATCGAGTGCCAGGTGTCCGATGCCTTCTCGCGCACCACGAACGGCTCGCGCATCAGGCGCTTCAGTGGAATGCCCGGCACGCCCACCAGCGGATGCGTCGGCGGGGCGACGATCACATAGGGGTGCGGCGCAAAGGCCTGGTTCGAGGTGTCCAGATCGGTGGGCGGCCGCACCATGATCGCGAGGTCGGTGAGGTTCTCCGCGATGTGGGTGAGCAGCCCTTCGCGGTTGTGCACGGTGAAGTTCAGCGTCACGCCGCGGTGGCGGCTCGCGAACTCCACCAGCAGGCGCGGAAAGAAATAGTCGCCCGCGCTGATGACACCCACGTTGAGCTTGCCGCCGGAGACGCCCTTGAACTGCATCATCGCGTTCTCGGCCGCCTCGAACTGCTGGATGATCGCGCGGCTGATCTGCAGCAGTTCGGCGCCCGCGGGCGTGAGAAAGATCTTCTTGCCGAACTGCTCGAACAGCACGTTGCCCGCATGCTCCTCGAGCTTGGCGACCTGCGTGGAGACTGCCGGCTGCGTGAGGTGAAGCTCCTCGGCCGCGCGCGAAAAACTCAAGAGCCGCGCGACCGCCTCGAAGACCTTCAACTGGCGCAGGGTCGCATGCTTCATCGGGAGGGAAAGTGGGGCTGCTGTCGAAGGGCCATCGTAGCGCGCGAGCCCCGCTCAGCCACCGGGCATCAACCCGGGATTCGTGCGACGTGCAACAGGTTCGTCGTGCCCGACAAGCCGAAGGGCAAGCCCGCCACCACCACCACGTCGTCGCCCGCCTTCGCGAAGCCCTGGTCCTGCGCGGTGCGGCAGGCGCACTCGATCATCTCGGCCACGTCGTGCACATCATCGACCAGCGCCGCGTGCACGCCCCAGACCATCGCCATGCGGCGCGCGGCCGCCACGTCGGGCGTGAGGCTCAGGATCGGCACCGCCGGCCGCTCGCGCGCGGCGCGCAGGCTCGTGAATCCCGAGGAGGTGTAGGTGACGGTGGCGGCCGGCGCGAGCAGCGCGGCCACCTGGCGCATCGAGGCGCACACGGCATCGGCCGTGGTCGAGAGCGCCGCATCGTGCGTGGCATCGATGCCGGTGCGGTACGACGGGTCGGCCTCCACGCGCGCGACGATGCGGTCCATCATGCCGACCGCTTCGAGCGGGTACTTGCCCGAGGCCGATTCGGCCGAGAGCATCACCGCATCGACGCCGTCGTAGATGGCCGTGGCCACGTCGGACACTTCGGCGCGCGTGGGCACGGGCGCCGCGATCATCGATTCGAGCATCTGCGTGGCCACCACCACGGGCTTGCCGTGCTGGCGACAGGCCCGCACGATGCGGCGCTGCAGCTCGGGCACCTGCTCGGGCGGCAGCTCCACCCCGAGGTCGCCGCGCGCGACCATGATGCCGTCGGCCAGCGCGACGATGCCGTCCAGGTGCTCGATGGCCGCGGGCTTCTCCAGCTTGGCCATGATCCAGGCGCGCTTGCCGATGATCTCTCGTGCCTCGGTGATGTCCTCGGGCCGCTGCACGAACGAGAGCGCCACCCAGTCCACGCCCATCGAGAGCCCGAAGTCCAGGTCGTCGCGGTCCTTCGGGGTGAGCGGCGAGATCGGCAGCAGCACACTGGGCACGTTGACGCCCTTGCGGTCCGAAATCGGCCCGCCGACGATGACGGTGGTCTCCGCGAAGTCGGCGCCGTGGCTCTCCACGCGCAGGCGGAGCTTTCCGTCGTCCAGCAGCAGATCAGTGCCGGCCTGCAGCGCCGCGAAGATTTCGGGGTGCGGCAGCGGCGCGCGGCGGTAGTCGCCGTTCTTCTTCGTGTCCATGTCGAGGCGAAAGCGCTTGCCCGCCTCCAGCTGTGCGCGTCCGCCCTCGAATGTGCCCAGCCGCAGCTTTGGCCCCTGCAAGTCGAGCAGCACGCCGATGGGCCGGCCGAACTCTTTCTCGAGCCGGCGGATGGCCTCCAGCCGGCGCGCATGGTCGTGCTGCGAGCCGTGGCTGAAGTTCAGCCGGAACACATCCACGCCCCGCTCGAACAGCGCGCGAATGGCTTGCTCGTCGGGCGTAGCCGGGCCAAGCGTGGCGACGATCTTTGCGCTGCGTGTGCGTCTCATGGTGTGTTGTTCTTTCTCATGCCATTTCGCGAAGCCGGACTTGGCCCCGTTGGTCTTCCATCGTGCGCGCCAAGAGTTTCACCAGCGTGTACACGGTGTCGATGTGCGGCGTCGAGGTGTCGGTGAGCCGGGCCAGTTCGACCACCGCGCCCACCAGCGCGTCGATCTCCGGCGCGCGGCCGGCTTCGACGTCCTGCAGCATCGAGGTCTTGTGCTTGCCGACCTTCTCGGCGCCGGCGATGCGCTTTTCCAGCGTCACGCGGAACTCGATGCCCAGCTTGTGCGCGACGGCCTGGGCCTCGCGCATCATCGCGGCGGCGAGGTCGCGCGACGGCGGGTACTGGCAGATGTCGACCAGCGTCGAATGCGAGAGGCTGCTGATCGGGTTGAAGGTGAGGTTGCCCCACAGCTTGAGCCAGATCTCGGCGCGGATGTTGTCGAGCACCGGTGCCTTGAAGCCCGCGCCGGTGAAGCAGGCCGAGACGCGGTTCACGCGTTCGCTCGACGAACCGTCGAGCTCGCCGACCGGAAAGCGATCGCCTTCGATGTGCTTCACCACGCCCGGCGCGATGAGCTCGGACGCGGGATACACCACGCAGCCGATCACACGCTCGGCCGGCACCTTCGCGCTCACCAGCCCCGTGGGGTCGACGCTGCGCACCGGCGTGCCCGCGAGCGCACCGCCGTGGTTGTGGAAGTACCAGTACGGAATGCCGTTCTGCATCGTCACCACCATCGTCTCGGGGCCGAAGAGCTTGGGCACGTCGTTGGCCACGGCCTCGACCTGGTGCGCCTTCATCGCGAGGATGACGATGTCCTGCGGACCGGCCTCGTCGTAGCTGTCGGTGGCCTTCACGTTGCGCGCCACCTGCTCCTCGCCCTCGGCCGAGACCAGCTTGAAGCCATTCGCCTTGATCGCTGCGAGGTTCGCACCCCGCACGATGAACGTCACGTCCTCGCCGGCCAGCGCGAGTTTCGCGCCGACCAGGCCGCCGATGGCGCCTGCTCCGATGACTGCTATCTTCATGTCGATCCCCAGTAGTTTTGAATGCGTTGCGCGAGGCCGGGCGATGCCGTCAACCGAAGCGGTTGGAAAGCTTGCCGATGCCTTCGATGCCGATCTCGACCTGGCTGCCCGGCTTCATCGAGCCGACGCCCACCGAGGTGCCGCACAGGATCACGTCGCCGGGATTCAGCGTCATGTCCTGCGAGATCAGGCTGACCAGCTGCTGCACGGAAAAGCGCATGTCGCTGATCGGATAGTTCTGGCGCTCCTCGCCGTTGAGCACGGTGGTCACGACGAGCGTTGCCGGGTCGAGGCCCGTGGCCACCACGGGGCCCATGGGGCAGAAGGTGTCGAAGCCCTTGGCGCGCACCCACTGGGCGAAGGATGCATCGCGGTTGAGGATGTCGGCCACGGTCACGTCGTTGGCGCAGGTGTAGCCGAACACGTGGTCGAGCGCATCGGCCTCGGCCACGGCGGTGGCGGTCTTGCCGATGACGATGCCCAGCTCGCCCTCGAACACCACCTTGCCCTCGCACAGGGGCTTTCGGATCGCATCGCCGTGGGCCGCGAAGGAGTTGGGCGCCTTCAACAGATACAGCGGTTCCGCGGGCACCGGCAGGCTCAGCTTGGCGCCGAGCGCGTGGAAGTTGTTCCACAGCGCGATCACCTTCGTAGGCTCGCTGGGCGTGAGCAGCTTCAGGCCCGCGAGCACGAACACGCGGCCCGTGGGCTCGGAGCGGCCGTACATGTCGCCCTGGTGCTCATGCACCGCATCGCCCTGGACGGTGCCGAACGTGGCCTTGCCGGCATCTTCAAAACGGACCCATTGCTGTTTCATTTGTTGTGTGCTTTCTTGAAATCTGCGAGGCCATCCGATGGATCGAATCGATCAGTCGAACGGGAGGTAGTCGGGAATGACGAGCGACGCGAGCAGCTTCCCCATCTCCGCCGGATTGCTGGTCACATGGATGCCGCACGCCTTCATCACCGCGAGCTTTTCCTGTGCGGTGCCGCGCCCGCCCGAGACGATGGCACCCGCGTGGCCCATGCGCTTGCCGGGCGGCGCGGTGGCGCCGGCGATGAAGCCGACCACGGGCTTGCGCATGTGGTCCTTGATCCAGTGCGCGCAGATCTCTTCTTCGTTGCCGCCGATCTCGCCGACCATGATCACGGCGTCGGTGCGCGGGTCGTCGTTGAACATCTTGAGCACGTCGATGTGCTTCAACCCGCCGACCGGGTCGCCGCCGATGCCCACCACCGTCGATTGCCCGATGCCGAAGCGCGCCAATTGACTCGCCGCTTCGTAGGTCAGCGTGCCCGAGCGCGACACCACGCCGATGCGCCCGCGCTGGTGGATGTGCCCCGGCATGATCCCGATCTTGATTTCGTCGGGCGTGATGAGCCCCGGGCAGTTCGGCCCGAGCAAGAGCGTCTTGCTGCCCTCCATGCGATGGCGCGTGCGGATCATGTCGCGCACCGGAATGCCTTCGGTGATGCAGATGACCAGCTCCATGCCCGCATCGACCGCCTCGTCGATCGCTGCGGCCGCGAACGGCGGCGGCACGTAGATCACCGACACGGTGGCGCCGGTCTCGGCCTTCGCATCCTTCACCGTGCCGAAGACCGGAATGCCGTCGAACGACTTGCCCGCCTTGTTCGGGTTCACGCCCGCGACGAAGCATTTCTGGCCGTTGCCATAGTCGCGGCACATCGCCGTGTGGAACTGGCCGGTCTTGCCGGTGATGCCCTGCGTGATGACGCGGGTGTGCTTGTTGACGAGGATCGACATCTCAGTTTTTCCTCCGCGCCGCAGCCACGGCCTGTTGGGCGGCATCCGCCATGTCGTCGGCCGTGATGATCGGCAGGCCCGATTGCGCAAGGATCGTGCGGCCCAGGCTCTCGTTCGTGCCCTTCATGCGCACGACCAGCGGCACCGACAGCTCGACCTCGCGCGCGGCGGCGATGACGCCCCGCGCGATCACATCGCACTTCATGATCCCGCCGAAGATGTTGACCAAAATCGCGCGCAGGTTCGGGTTGCGCAGCATCAGCTTGAAGGCCTGCGTGACCTTCTCGGCCGTTGCGCCGCCGCCCACGTCCAGGAAGTTGGCGGGCGAGCCGCCGTAGAGCTTGATCACGTCCATCGTCGCCATCGCGAGGCCCGCGCCGTTGACCAGGCAGCCGATGTCGCCGTCCAGCGCGATGTACGAGAGATCGAAACGCGACGCCTCGACCTCGGCCGGATCTTCCTCGTCGAAGTCGCGCATCGCCACGATCTCGGGCTGGCGGAAGAGCGCGTTCGAATCGAAGTTGAACTTGGCATCGAGCGCAATCACGCGGCCGTCGCGCGTCACGACCAGCGGGTTGATCTCAGCGAGCGACGCATCGCTCGCATCGAAGGCCTGGTAGAGGTTCTGCATCAGCGTGCGCGCCTGCATCACCGACTTGCCCGAGAGGCCGATGTTGCGCGCCACGATGTCGGCCTCGCTGCCCTTGAGGCCCGTGGTCGGATCGATGAGCACCTTGTGGATCTTGCCGGGCGTGCGGGCGGCGACCTCTTCGATGTCCATGCCGCCTTCGCTGGAGGCCATCAGCGCCACGCGGCCCGCTTCGCGGTCGACCACCATGGCGAGGTAGAGCTCCTTGTCGACCTCGATGCCCTCTTCGACCAGGAGGCGCTTCACCACACGGCCTTCGGGGCCGGTCTGGTGGGTCTTCAGGGTCATGCCGAGCATCTGGCTCGCGTGCCGGCGCACTTCGTCGACCGACCACGCGAGCTTCACGCCGCCGCCCTTGCCGCGGCCGCCCGCGTGGATCTGCGCCTTCACCACCCAAGCCCTGCCGCCCAGACGGGTGGCGGCGTCGGCGGCTTCATCGGCCGATGCGCAGGCGAATCCACGGGGCGTGGTGACGCCGTATTTGCGCAATACGTCCTTGCCCTGGTATTCGTGGATATTCATGGCAATTCAGGCGCCGATTTCTGCACCGCGGCCTTCGGCCCAATTGAAATAACGCCGACTGCCGAGGCCTTCGCTCAATTCGCGCTGCTGGTGAATTTCCTTCTTCTGCTCGATCACCTCGGCCAGCGATTTGGCGTCGTAGGCGCGCAGCAGATGCGGCTGGTGCGTGCTCAGGTAATGGCACACGCGCTCGGGGCCGTCCTGGCTCTGGCGCAGCAATTGGCAATAGGTTTCGCGGTCCCAGTGCCAGCGCAGGCCCAGCTCGTGGAAGGCGGCGTTGTAGGCGTTGCGCTCCGTCTCGGAGCTCCAGTATTGAATGGGCGCATCATCGATCATCATGAAATTTCTCCTGGAAATTGAATGCCGGGCGACAAATGGATGGCGGGTCGGCATGATCAAAATGTAGATTCGATGATCGATAAATAATAGTTAAACTATTTTATTGAATGCATTTGCCATGCGTTATATGTGAATTGGCAAAAAAGAGCGTGACTGTCCATTGCAAATGGCTTTCGCCATTTGCAAAAACACTTATTTATCGATCGGCCGGCGTGCTGTTAATTCAAATCACGCGCTCGGTGCGCAGCATGGCAATTTCGTCCACGCCATAGCCCAATTGCCGGAGCACTTCTTCGGTGTGCTCGCCCAGCAAGGGCGCCCGTGTCACCTCGGTCCGGCTGTCGGACATCTTGATCGGGTTGCCCACGGTCAGGTACTTGCCGCGCGTCGGGTGGTCCACCTCGACGATGGTGCCGGTCTCGCGCAGCGATTCGTCCGCGGCGATTTCCTTCATCGAGAGGATCGGGCCGCACGGAATGTCGAACTCGTTGAGGATGTCCATGGCCTCGAACTTGGTCTTGGTCATGGTCCATTGCTCGATGCGCGCGAAGATGGGCTTGAGATGCAGCAAGCGCGCGGCCGGCGTGGCGTAGGCCTCGTCGGTGATCCAGCTTTCCTCGCCGATCACCTTGCACACCGCGGGCCACACCGCGCCCTGCGTGATGAAGTAGATGTAGGCGTTCGGGTCGGTCTCCCAGCCCTTGCACTTGAGGATGGAGCCCGGCTGCCCGCCGCCCGATGCGTTGCCCGCGCGCGGCACCGCGTCGCCGAACTTGCCGTCGGGGTACTGCGGGTACTCGTGCATGGTGCCGGTGCGCTCCAGGCGCTGTTGGTCGCGCATCTTCACGCGGCACAGGTTGAGCACGGCGTCCTGCATCGGCGCGAGCACCTGCTGGCCCCGCCCGGTGTTGTTGCGCTGGTAGAGCGCGGCGACGATGCCCAGCGCCAGGTGCAGCCCGGTGCCGCTGTCGCCGATCTGCGCGCCGGTGACGACGGGTGGTCCGTCCTCGAAGCCGGTGGTCGATGCGGCGCCGCCGGCGCACTGCGCCACGTTCTCGTAGACCTTGCAGTGCTCGTACTTGCCGGGGCCGAAGCCCTTGACCGACGCGACGATCATCCGCGGGTTGAGCTTCTGGATGTGTGCCCAGGTGATGCCCATGCGGTCGAGCGCGCCGGGTGCGAAGTTCTCCACCAGCACGTCGCAGGTCTTGATCAGCGTGTCCAGGACCTGCTTGCCCTTGGGGTTCTTGGTGTCCAGCGTGATCGAGCGCTTGTTGTGGTTCAGCATCGTGAAGTAGAGGCTGTCCACACCGGGAATGTCGCGCAGTTGCCCGCGCGTGGCGTCGCCTTCACCGGCGCGCTCGACCTTGATCACGTCGGCGCCGAACCAGGCCAGCAGCTGGGTGCAGGTGGGGCCCGACTGCACGTGGGTGAAATCGAGGATGCGAACGCCTTCGAGTGCCTTGCTCATCGTGTGTCTCCTGTCTTATTTGTTCGTCGCGGTTTCGACTTCTACCAGACGGGCGCGCAACTTGCGCTCCTCGGCGAAGCGGGCCGTCTCGTCGCGCACGATGGCGACGATGCCTGAAACCTTCTGATCCTGGGCGAACAGCATGGAGACCGTGAAGGCGATGGAAAGGGTATGCCCGTCCTTGTGAAGCGCGGGCACCCGCAGCACGTCGGCACCGTATTTGGTGACCGCCGTTTCCATCGTCTTGTGATAGCCATCCCAATGCCGCTGGCGTTGTCGCATGGGGATGATGATGTCCAGCGACTGCCCGAGCGCTTCGGCTTCGGTAAAGCCGAAGATGCGCTCGGCAGCCTTGTTCCACAGCGTGATCGCACCCTTGGCATCGCAGACCATGATCGCGTCGCCGGCTCCGGCAACGAGTTGGTTCAGATCGACGGTCGATGACGACAAGGTGTGCTCCCGCTTCTTTCTTCTCTATGTCTTTTGGCCGTGGCCTCAGACGGCCTTGGCTTCGCGAAGGCTGTCGATCTGGGCCTTCGAGTAGCCCAGCTCGGCCAGCACCTCTTCGGTGTGCTCGCCCAGCAGCGGCGAACCGGTGATCTCGGGCTTGAGGTCCGAGAACTTGATCGGGCTGCCCACGGTGAAGTAGCTGCCGCGCTCCTTGTGCTGCACTTCGACGATCGAGCCGCTGGCGCGCAGCGATTCGTCGTTCAGCAGTTCCTTCATCGTCAGCACCGGCGCGCAGGGGATGTCGAACTTGCGCAGGATGTCGACCGCCTCGAACTTGGTCTTGTCGGCCAGCCAGACTTCGATGGTCGCGAAGATGTCGGTGATGTGCGGCTGGCGCGCCTTGGGCGTCGCGTAGTCGGGGTCGGTCTTCCACTCGGGCTTGCCGATGGCGTCGCAGATCGGCGCCCAGGCGTGGCCCTGGATGGTGAAGTAGATATAGGCGTTCGGGTCGGTCTCCCAGCCCTTGCACTTGAGCACCCAGCCCGGCTGGCCGCCGCCGCCGGCGTTGCCGCCGCGCGGCACCACGTCGCTGAACGTGCCGTGCGGGTATTGCGGGTATTCCTCGAGGTAGCCGAGGCGGTCCAGGCGCTGCTGGTCGCGCATCTTCACGCGGCAGAGGTTCAGCACCGCGTCCTGCATCGAGCAGGCCACGCGCTGGCCCTTGCCGGTCTGCTCGCGGCCGATGATGGCCGTGAGGATGCCGATGGCCAGGTGCATGCCGGTGTTGCTGTCGCCGAGCGCGGCCGAGCTCACGGTGGGCGGGCCGTCCCAGAAGCCGGTGGTCGATGCGGCGCCGCCTGCGCACTGCGCGACGTTTTCATACACCTTCAGGTCGTCGTAGTGGTGGCCGTCGCTGAAGCCCTTGACCGAGGCGACGATCATCTTCGGGTTCAGTTCCTGGATGCGTTCCCAGCTGAAGCCCATGCGGTCCAGCGCACCGGGGCCGAAGTTCTCGACCAGCACGTCCGATTCCTTGATGAGCTTCTCCAGCACCAGCTTGCCTTCGGCCTGCTTGGTGTCCAGCGTGAGCGAGCGCTTGTTGCTGTTGAGCATGGTGAAGTACAGCGCGTCCACATCGGGGATGTCGCGCAGCTGCGAACGCGTGACGTCGCCGGCGCCGGGGCGCTCGACCTTGATGACGTCGGCGCCGAACCAGGCCAGCATCTGCGTGCAGGCCGGGCCGGCTTGCACGTGCGTGAAGTCGATGATCTTGATGCCGTTGAGGGGTTTGTTGTCGCTCATGTGATATCTCCTGGATGCTGAATACGGGATGGGATTACTTCTTCTTCGCCGTGGCGGGGTTCAGGCTCGTGATGCGCCCGCTCTCCGTGCCTGCGGTCTCGTCGATGACGGCATTGATCAGCGTCGGGCGGCGCGAGGCGACGGCCTCGGTCAGCGCCTTCTGCAGCTCGTCGGCGGTGGTGGCGTTGACGCCCACGCCGCCGAAGGCTTCCATCAGCTTGTCGTAGCGCGCGTTCTTCACGAACACGGTGGGCGCCACGTCGGCGGTGCCGCTCGCGTTCACGTCGGTGCCGCGGTACACGCCGTTGTTGTTGAAGACGATGATGCAGATCGGCAGGTTGTAGCGGCAGATGGTCTCCACCTCCATGCCGCTGAAGCCGAAGGCGCTGTCGCCCTCGATGGCGATCACCGGCTTGTCGGTGACCACGGCGGCGGCGACGGCAAAGCCCATGCCGATGCCCATGATCCCCCAGGTGCCCACGTCGAGGCGCTTGCGCGGCTGGTACATGTCCACGATGCTGCGCGCGAAGTCCAGCGTGTTGGCGCCTTCGTTCACCACGATGGCGTCAGGCCGTGCCTTCACCTGGTCGCGGATCACGCTGAGCGCGCTGTGGAAGTTCATCGGCGACGGACGCGCGGCGAGCGTCACGGCCATCTTCGAGAGGTTCTTGTCCTTGCGCTCGGCGATGGCGCCGGTCCACTCGGTCGGCGGCTTGGCCCACTTGGCATCGATGCCGCCCAGCAGCGCCGCCACGCAGGAGCCGATGTCGCCGATCACCGGCGCGGCGATGGCCACGTTGCTGTCGATCTCGGTCGGTGCGATGTCGATCTGGATGAACTGCTTGGCACCCTTGTCCTGCGCCCAGGTCTTGCCCTTGCCGTGCGAGAGCAGCCAGTTCAGGCGCGCGCCGATGAGCAGCACCACGTCGGCCTCTTGCAGCACGTAGGAGCGCGCGGCGGCGGCCGATTGCACGTGCGTGTCGGGCAGGAGGCCCTTGGCCATCGACATCGGGAGGTAGGGAATACCCGTCTTCTCGACCAGTGCGCGGATGTCGGCGTCAGCCTGTGCATACGCTGCGCCCTTGCCCAGCAGGATGAGCGGCTTCTTCGCGCTCTTGAGCAGGTCGAGCGCGCGCTTGACAGCATCGGGTGCGGGGATCTGGCGCGGCGCCGGATCGACGACCTTGATCAGCGAAGCCTTGCCCTTGGCCGCATCCATGGTCTGCGCGAAGAGCTTGGCCGGCAGGTCCAGGTACACGCCGCCGGGGCGGCCCGAGAGCGCCGAGCGGATGGCGCGGGCGATGCCCACTCCGATGTCTTCGGCATGCAGCACGCGGAAGGCGGCCTTGCACAGCGGCTTGGCGATGGCCAGTTGGTCCATCTCTTCGTAGTCGCCCTGCTGCAGGTCGACGATTTCGCGTTCGCTCGATCCGCTGATCAGGATCATCGGGAAGCAGTTGGTGGTCGCGTTGGCCAGCGCCGTGAGGCCGTTGAGGAAACCGGGGGCCGACACCGTCAGGCAGATGCCCGGCTTTTGCGTGAGGAAGCCGGCAGCTGCGGCGGCGTTGCCGGCGTGTTGCTCGTGGCGGAACGAAATGACCCGCATGCCCTCGGCCTGCGCCATGCGCGTCAGGTCGGTGATCGGGATGCCGGGGAGGCCGAAGATGGTGTCGATGTCGTTCAGCTTCAGCGCATCGATGACCAGGTGGAAGCCGTCGGTCGTTTCGGCCTCCGGTGCGTCGTCCGCCACCGGTTTGAGGGCTCGCACGACCGCATCGCCGTCAACGGCCCGGCTCGTGGGCTTGAGGGCGTCGTCCAGGGTCGTGGATGCCTCTTTGTCCGTTCTTACTGAAGACATGTCTCTCCTTCTGCTTTGGTGAATGGCCGAGGCCCGAGCCGGGACTATGATTCGGGGGCATGCTTTCGAACGTTGACCTCGGTCAACTTTCCGGAAAACGGCACCGGCCAGATGAACCAGAAGTTGTTGCGAATTCGAGCAAGACGGGACCCATGACGTTGTTGGAAAACCACCCGGAAAAAAACATCATTCGCGCGCAGCTCCGGCAGAACGTCCTGCTCAAGGACCTGAGCGAGAGCGATCGCGCCGAACTGGAAGCCCACCTCGTGATCGTGGACGGCAACAAGGGCGATTTCCTGTTGCACCAGGGGGTGCGCGAGATGGAGCAGTACTTCATCCTCGATGGCATCCTGAAACGGGTCGTGAGCAACCCGGAAGGCAAGGAAATGATCCTTCGCTTCGCCGACGAGCACGACATGGAAACGAGCTATGCGGCGCTGCGGCTGGGCACGCCGACGCCCTACGGCATCGTGTGCGTCACCAAGGCCCGCGTGGCGAGCCTGCCGCTGAAGGAATGGATCACCTTTCTCAACCGGCACCCCGAGACCAAGGAGTTGTTCGAGTACCTGGTGATGAAGGGGATGAGCGAGATCATGGCGCACACGATCACGCTGCATCTGCTGGATGCGCCGGGGCGGGTGCACCGGTTCACGCGCAAGCACCCGGAGCTGGAAGACCGGATTCCGAGCAAGGAGCTGGCTTCTTATCTCAATCTCTCCGCAGAAACCCTTAGTCGGCTTCGCAAGCGCGGAAAAATCTAGACGCGGCTGTTGGGGTTGGCTCCCTCCCCTTCCGGGGGAGGGTTGGGGTGGGGGCAAGCGGCGCTGGAACTGCTGGCCGCGCTTCGAGGAAAGCCGCCGAGCCCCCACCCCAGCCCTCCCCCGGAAGGGGAGGGAGCAAGACAGGGATCGCTCGCAAAAATCACGTCTGCTTCGCTGATGCGAAACGGCGCGAAGTCGCCATCAAACGCAGCTGGTTGTGCACACCGGTCACGCCAGTCACCGCAGCCGCCACCGCTTCAGTCTGCGCGCGCTCTTCGGAGTTGAGGACGATCCCGCGCAGGATCACCTCGCCTTGGTTCGCATCGACCGTCACTCGGATGTCGCTCGTCTCCACCTGCTCCTTCAACGCCGCCTTCACGCGCGCCTGCAGCGCCATGTTCTTGAGCAGCGCGCGCGACTCGGGCGTCTCCGCGAACTCGGGCCGCGCCACCAGCTGGCGGATCTGCTCTACGCAGCTGTCGACCGTCACGCGGTCGGTGTTGAGCACCAGGTCGTAGAGCACCGGGTCGCCCCAGGTCACGCCGAACTGCGCATGCATGCGCGCCGCGTGCGCCTGGTCGCTGCGGCGGATCTCGGCTTCGGCGAACGCGGCGTCGTCGGTCTCGAGGTCGCCCATCAGCCACTCGACGCGCTTCTCGAGCGAGCGCGTGATGCGCACGCACACCACATGCGGCACGGGCCGCAAGAGGCAGGTGGCGCCCCATCCGCGCAGCACCACGTTGCCGCGGTCGGCCAGCCCGAACAACTCGTCGGCCGTGTAGAGCGCAACGCTGCGCTGGTCGGTCTTCAGGCGCTCCAGGAGGCCGGCCTTGCCGCCGCGCAGCCGGCCGATGAGGCTCTTGGAGACCTGCATCTTCTCGGCCAGGTGGTCGATGACTTCATGGCGCATGACGGCGAGCGAGAGCGTTTCCGCGAGCTTCACCGAAACGTCCTTGGCGAGGGAACCCATTTCCTGGGTCAGTGCGATGACTGGCATGTGCGTGCTCCTTGTTGTTCTTCTCGCTCAGTCCACCGGACGCTCGACGGCGAACTCGTCGGGCTTCTTCGGCGGCTTGATCAGGGCGATGCCCTTGGAGATCAGCGGCCAGAACAGCAGCACCAGGGCCAGCGTCGTGATGCCGCCCACCAGCGGATTCGAGAACATGATCATCACGTCGCCTTGCGAGACCAACATCGCCTGGCGGAACGAGTCTTCGGCCTTGTCCCCGAGCACCAGCGCGAGCACCAGTGGCGCAAGCGGGAAGTCGAGTTTCTTGAACAGGTAGCCGATCACGCCGAAGCCGAGCATGAACCAGATGTCGAGCATCGCGTTGTGCACGGTGTAGGCACCGATGGCACAGATCACGATGATCACCGGCGCGATGATCGAGAACGGAATGCGCAGGATCGACGCGAACAGCGGCACCGTGCTCAGCACCACGATCAGGCCCACGATGTTGCCCAGGTACATGCTGGCGATGAGGCCCCAGACGAAGTCCTTCTGCTCCACGAAGAGCAGCGGTCCGGGCTGCAGGCCCCAGATCAGCAAGCCGCCCAGCAGCACGGCAGCGGTCGGCGAACCGGGGATGCCCAGCGCCAGCATCGGCAGCAGCGCGCTGGTGCCCGCCGCATGCGCCGCGGTCTCGGGGGCGACGACGCCTTCCATCTGGCCGGTGCCGAACTTGGAGCCCTTCTTCGACATCTTCTTGGCGAGGCCGTAGGCCATGAACGAAGCCGGCGTGGCGCCGCCGGGCGTGATGCCCATCCAGATGCCGATGAGCGAACTGCGCAGCGACGTGACCCAGTACTGCGGCAGTTGCTTCCAGGTCTGCAGCACGACCTTGGGGTCGATCTTGGCGCTCTTGCCAGAGAACTTCAGGCCCTCTTCCATCGACAGCAGAATTTCGCCGATGCCAAAGAGACCGATCACCGCGATCAGGAAGTCGAAGCCGCGCATCAGCTCGGGCTGGCCGAAGGTCAGGCGCAACTGGCCAGTGACCGTGTCCATGCCGACCGATGCGAGTGCGAAGCCGAGCGCCATCGATGCGAGGATCTTGAAGGGCGATCCCTTGCCCATGCCCACGAAGCTGCAGAAGGTCAGCAAGTACACCGCGAAGAATTCGGGCGAGCCGAACTTGAGCGCGAACTTGGCGACCAGCGGCGCGAGGAAAGTGATCATCACCACCGCGATGAAGGCACCCACGAACGACGAGGTGAAGGCCGTGGTGAGCGCGGCGCCCGCGTTGCCCTGCTGGGCCATCGGGTAGCCGTCGAAGGTGGTGGCCACCGACCAGGGTTCGCCGGGGATGTTGAACAGGATCGAGGTGATGGCCCCGCCGAACAACGCACCCCAGTAGATGCACGACAACATGATGATGGCCGAGGTCGGCGACATCGTGAACGTGAGGGGCAGCAAGATGGCCACCCCGTTGGCGCCGCCCAGCCCCGGCAGCACGCCGATGAGCACGCCAAGGATGATCCCCACGAACATCAGCGCGATGTTCATCGGGGTCAGGATCACTGCAAAGCCCTGCATCAGGGCGCTGATTTCGTCCATTTCGCTGTGCTCCGTGAGTTCAGTAGCCGAGGAACCGGAGGGGGTCGAGCGCGCCTTTGAAAAGCGGCACCTTGAACCACACCTCGAACATGCAGAAGAAGACCGTGTTGACCGCGAGCGCGGCGATCACGCTCTTCACCCACGAGTACTTGCCCAGCACGATCATGAAGAGCGCGATGTAGACCGCCGATGCGACATACAGCCCCACAAAGGTGATGGCCAGCACGTACACCGTGGCCGGCAGCAGCACCGAGAGCACGCGCTTCAATTGCACCGAATCCACGAACACCTCGGTGTTGCGGTTCTTGCCGAGCAGTGCCTGGTACAGGATGCCGGCGCCCGAGATGGTGATGATCACGCCGATGAAGAACGGGAAGTAGCCCGACCCGGGCCCATCGCTCGTCCAGCCCGCGCCGAGCTTGCGGGCCTCGAACACCACCACCAGTCCGATGACCAGCAGCAGCGCCGCCACCACCGCCTCGACCACGTAGGTGGCGACGCCCGAACGCGCCGCCCCATCGGAAATTTCTTCGTGCTCCATGGAGCCCCCATCGATCAAATGTGTGAGTGAAATGCAGCGGCCGCGGCCAAAGGAGTTCCGGCCCGGGCGTTGCGCAGCGCGATGCATCAGCCGGCCAGCGCACGCGGCGCGGACCAAGGCTGACGCTGCCTGCTTACTTGTTGCTCGCGAGGAAGCCCGCGTCCGACATCAGCGTGCGGTGCGTCGCTTCGGCGGTGGTGAGCCAGTCGGCGAAGGGCTGGCCGGTCATGAAGGTCGGGTTGAAGGCGCCCTTCTCCATGTATTCCTTCCACTCCGGCGTGGCGGCCACCTTGGTCAGCAGGTCCGTGTAGAACTTGAGCTGATCGGGCGTGACGCCGGCGGGCATGAAGATGCCGCGCAGCATCGTGTACTTGGTGGGCACGCCTGCTTCCTTGCAGGTGGGCACGTCGTTCCACGATTGCGTGTCGGTCACCTTCGCCTTGAACGGCATGCGCTCGTCGTCGAACACGCACAGCGCGCGCAGCTTGCCGGCGCGCCATTGCGCCACCGCCTCGATCGGGTTGTTGACGGTGGAATTCACATGGCCGCCCACCAGCTGCACCGCAACTTCGCCGCCGCCCTTGAAGGGCACGTAGATGAACTTGGTGCCCGTGGCTTTCTCGAGCGCCACGGTGATGATCTGGTCTTCCTGCTTGGAGCCGGTGCCGGCCATCTTGAACTTGTTGGGGCCCGCGGCCTTGGTGGCCGCGATGTATTCGCCGGCCGTCTTGTAGGGCGCGTCGACGTTGGTCCACAGCACGAACTGGTCGAGTGCAAGCATCGCGACGGGCGTCATGTCCTTCCAGTTGAAGGGCACGCCGGTGGCCATGGGCGTGGTGAACAGGTTCGACAGCGAGATGATGATCTTGTGCGGATCGCCCTTGGCTTCCTTCACCGCGAGAAAGCCTTCGGCGCCCGCGCCGCCCGACTTGTTGACCACGATGAGCGGCTCTTTCATGAGCTTGTACTTGATGACGATGCCCTGCAGCAGCCGCCCCATCTGGTCGGCGCCGCCGCCGGTGCCGGCGGGGATCACGAACTCCACGGGTTTGGTGGGTTCCCAGGCGAAGGCGGGGGTGGCGGCGGCCAACGCCAGGACGGCCGCGCCAATGGCTTTCGCGCGCCAGCTGCGGGCGTGCGAAGCGATGTTCTTCATCGTCATGTTTGTCTCCAGTCGGTGTAGGGTGCGCCCTTTGTTATTGTTGGATCTGAGCGGAGATACGAACAGGGCGGATGTTGCGCGCAGGCGCTGCCAAGCCGACTTGACCGTGGTCAACTTCTTGGAGATTTCGTATGGGGGTTAGCCCGTGCTGGCCGGTTTTTTGCAGTGCAGCGAAGCCGCCGCAGGAACCCTATAAAATCGCGGCGCGCACCGGCAACCCCTCGCCGGCCGGGCACCCAGCCCATCGCGCCAGTCGTCTTCGTAGTTCAATGGATAGAACGGGGTCCTCCTAAGACTCAGATACAGGTTCGATTCCTGTCGAAGGCACCAGCACCAGCAAGCCAGCGTCGAGCCCGCCGGTGTGGATTCCGGCAATTCTTGTCGCAAATGACAGGAATTGCCGGAATTCATACAACGACAAGGATTGCCGGAAAACCGACCGGAACTGGCATCCCAAAGCCCCCTGCACGGGGGCCAATCTTTATCAAAGCACCTTATTCGGGCACTTCCGTCGCATCCCGCTTCGCCAAATCAGGTCTGAATCGGGCGTGAACCTCCTCAAGAGCGCGTGTCAACGGACTACTGCTCTCAAACGAAGCTTTGCCTGAGCGTTTGATCAGTCTGCTCCTAGTGACCAAGGTGCCCTCTGCTTCTAACGCCATAGCAACTGATGTGTACAGTTCCACTGCTTTTTCGAACGTAGCTTGGCGGCTTCTTGCTCGATGCTTCTGGCCAACCGAAACAAGCTGATCGCTCTGCGTCTTGAACCGTCGGGGGATAAGATGAGGATTTATACCCAGTTGCTTCGCCAATTGCGCACGACTTGGAGGAGCTTCCTGCTCCATTGCCCGCGCCAAGACTCGCTCAACTTCTGACCAACTGGTTGCCGACCGAGCGTAGGCCCGTTGAACCAACTTCTGCGGAGCTTTTGGGGAAGAAATCTCTCGAAACCGTCCTTCGCAGAGGCTCGCCAAATCTGCTCCATTTCGCTGGCACACGTCCAGAAGCATACGCAGCGACGGCTGTCCCTTCCCGCTGAGCCAGATGGAAAAGCTCGACGGGGATACGCTCGCCGCCTTGGCGGCTCGAACAGGACTCCCTGCATGACACACCCTCACCAAATCAATCAAGCCAGCACGCAAGGTGTCTGCGTTCATGCCTTCGGATTGCCGCATCGACACAGCGACCAGACGCCCGACACTTTCCGCGATCCAGATCTGAACTGCGGACGCGGTCGCAGGCTCTTCGGTGACGCATTCGAATCCGATGCAACCACAAGCCGAGCAAACGCCTGGAATCTGAGGTCGCTGTGCAAACCGCAATTGCGAGAGCGTCTCTGAACCGCAGGTCATACGATCTCTCAACAAGACCCCGTGCTTGGGGCAACACTCGACAGCCTGTATTTCCCAGAGAAGTGGACTGATCTGCTTTTCGGGATCAGTTTCTTCACGAACACACATTGGACAGTACCGACCTGGCCGGTGGTGCACAAGATGAGTGCGTGCGAACGCATGAAACCTGGCCATGGTCGAACTCTCGAGACAAGACCCGGTCGCTTTCTGGAGGTTTTCCAGCAACTGAAGACCGACATCTGAACTCCCATGCATTTGCCACCGCTGAACAATTGCACGAATATTTTCTGAGGTGACGCTGAAAGAGCACTCTTCGGACAAAGATTTTGGGTTGCTCCCAAAAGGGTACTTTTTGAGCAAGATTTCCAGGAGTGCGCGGGGCGTCAACGAATGGAGCAACGCCAGCCGCAAGACATACCCACGCAGGCTTTCCACGAAAATTGTCCCCTCGCCCACGAGTTCCAGCCCGAAAAACAGTGTGCGGTCAACCATTGACTCTCTCCATCGCCAGCGTGAGACGCGCCAACGCCTTCTCGTCCCAAAGGCTTTCTCCGAACAACGCATCCTTTACCTTGGATTCGCCCGCCTCGATCTCTTTGCGGACCACCTTGAGCAGCTTGCTTGACTTCGCGGCCTTCACCAAGAATTTCGAGTCCCATTTGCCCTCATTGCGCAGTTGCATTGCCGACGCGTCGAGCAATAGCGACTTGAGCAAACCTACGCAGCCGAGAGAGGCTTCCATCAAGTCATCCGAGATGGCGAAAAAGTTCGGTACTGCGGCGCAAGGCCATTTGGCGGTCAGCTTCTTCACAATCTCCTTGAACTCTTTCCGGTCATCCTCAATGTCCTGGTGATAGTGATCGAAGTTCAAAATGGCTGTCCGCCTTGCAATCTGCCCATGCTCCATAGCGAAATCAAGCAGATCGAACGAACCCACCAAGACCAATTTGATGCCAGTCTTGTTCGCAACGCTCTTGAGGGTGTCCATGACCGCAGCCTCCTTTGCGAAGCGCGACATGTGGAACGCCTCGTCGATCACACAGATCCTAGACTTCCGATATTTGAAGGCGCTCTCAATCTGGCGCCGCAAGGAAGCGATGGTCTGACGTCGCCGCGGATTCAAGACAACGCGTCCATCCTTGATTTCGATGGCGGTCTTGCGCTCGGTCCCGGGTTCGTGCAAGCCATCCAGCATGTCTTCGTACAGTGCACGAAAACCATGGCGCGTCTCTCCATTGGCATATGCCTCTACGTAGACGATGGAGATCACCGAGGCATCGTTTTCCTCTTCTTCTGCAAAGAACGCGCTCAAGTTTCCCAAGAGGTTGCTGTTCATGGTCGACTTGCCAACGCCCGTTGCTCCAACAACAAAAATAATGTTCGACTCAGTTTGCGCTGTAAGCAACAGTGCCAGATCGTCCAGCAATTCATCGAGCTTTCTATGTCGCACGCGTACGTTAAAAAAGGCGCTCTGCTTCTTCTGAGCCTCCTTGCTCAGGCCCTTCATGAACGACGGTTGTTTGGTTGATTTGGGAGAAGTCACTGATATGGATATCTGCTGATCTGATTGAGGGATGCGGAAGAGCCAAGGGCTCAGAAATATTCGTGCTCGTCCACGGATTCGTCTGGCTGAGTTGTGTCGGGGTCAGGCGTCTCCGCGGGGGCCAGCAATGGAACAGATGAAGCAGATGACGAAGGGCTGCTGTCCGGTTCCTGCTGTACCGCGTCAAGGAGGCGCGGGCTGAGTGGTGCCAGCTCGGACTGTTCGAAGCGAGCCTTTTGAGCATGAGCAGCCTCGGGCATAACCTTCGTCATCCCCAAGCGCTCATAGAGATAGTTGGCTTCCGAGGCTTGCTCACGGAGGCGTTCATCCCAGCGCTCAGGCGTCCACAGCGCGATCTTCTTGCGCGCGATATTCGGGTTATGCCGGTCCTTCTGCGCCGCAGTGCGACGTCGCCTGTTCTCTTCGCGGCGCTGGATCTCCAGCTCACAGCGAAAGCGGCCTTCAAGACTGCGGCCATCTCGGGCCTGCGCGATCACCCACTGATCACGGAAACAGACATACACGACGCTTGCGGCCCACATCTCCGTACGGACCTCGGCTTTCTCGCCCGGCTTCGCCCGGCTGAGCATGTCGTTCCAGTAGTACATGCCGTCCACGAACACACCTCGCTGCCGGTCGATCACGCGAGTGGGAGTCCCCGAGTGCGCGGCGGTCAGAAGCTTGAACAATTGGTCGTAGCGAACGATCACATGAGACCGTGAGCCGCACTCGAGTAGCAGGCGCTTCTCGTGGTCGATCGGCGTCATGCCCAAGCGGGGATGAATACGCGCGGCGTGGACACGGAAGAAGTATTCGTCCAGGGCGCCATGCAATGCGGGCAGAGTCCACGAAATGAAATGCTTCGGGTTCACAGCTGCGGACACCATGCGCGGGTCTTTGAGGCAGATCGTGTTGCCGTCCATGGCCGCGATGACTTCTACCTCTGTCGCACCCAGTGCACGCTCGACACGGCTGGAATCACGAGGCTTGGCGCGCCGGCGCCAGCGGATATGAATGCTGAAAATCGAGCAGAACTGTTTGAGTGCTTCGCTGTGGAATTCGCTCCCGTTGTCCAGCACGATCATCTTCGGAAGTCGACCATTGCGCCGCACGTAGTCACGCATGAGCATGAGCACTGTTTCTGTGCAGGCCGGGCTGTAGGAAACATAGAAGGCCCGGGTCTGGCTCGTTGCGCCGTCCGTCGCAATGGTCAGCGTCGGCTTGCCAAGATCCGGTAGGTCGATCCCCCTCAAGAGGAGGTTCAGAATCGTGTGATCGATGTAAATCACCTCGTGCGGCAGGACACCGTGCACTGGGTGTTCATAGTCAAACACAAGAGGAATGGGTGCCTTCTGGTAGTCTTTTCTCTTTCCTTCTCGTTTCTCGACGCTCTCCCTCAGCCTTATCCACTCGTAGAAGCTGGATTGGGCCATCGGCCGGAGACCCGCCTCGTCGCAGGCGGTCACGAAGCTGGAGTAGGTTGAGGAGATGGGCCTATTGCTGGCCGTGTTGTGCTCCAAAAGAGCCTTGGCCGCCAGGTCCATGACCTCTTTCGGCAGTCGGGGCGTCCTGTTGCCACCTTTTGCAGGGGTCAGCGCTTCGAGACGCTCTTGGATCGACGTAACGCCCGCGAGCTTCGCCTGCCAGCGCTGTATAGATCGCTTTCCTTTGCGTAGCGACATGCCCGCGGATACTTCTTCCGATCGGGTTATGGCTTCTGCCAATCCGACCTTGTTGCAGATGACTTGGTCGAGGTCATACTCGGGCTCGACTTTGGACGGCGTCTCCGCGGTGAGCTTCTCCCGTTCGAAGAGCTGCTCGATCAGCGACAACGGAAACGGGATGTGCGCGTCGCTGTTGCCGCTCAGCGGCCTGCATGTCGCCTCTGTCGACCCCGTGAGCACGACCTCATAGGGGCGCCCTTCGTACAAGAATTTCACCCCGGACTCGATCACCAGAACGTTGGTGGGGCGCTCGAAGGACGGTGCTCGGCGCAGCAACATATCAGCCTGTGCGGTGACCCAATCCTCATAGAGGATCAGTTCGTCGACCAGATCGAGCCGCTGCGCCCAAAGGTCTACGTAAACCCCTTGCTGACTCAGCACAAGCTGAAAGACATGGTCTGCCTGGAATCCGTTCCGATGAACCAGGCTCAGATGGGCAACGAGGTGCTGGTCCTTGAGCAGCTTGGCCAGCCGCTGTGCTTCCGAGGGCGGGACAGGAGGTGTGTCTTCCCGGTTGTAGTCCGCGAGGAACGACAGGTTTGCAAGGTAGACGCGCGGGTGCTCGTCTGCCGACCGAAGCCGGTAGATGATGCCGAGCCGCTTGAAGTGTTCCTCTGCCGGCAGGTAGTGCCAGACCTGCTCCTGATCCTTGAAGAAGTGATGAGGGCGCTCGGATGCGAGTCGCTGAAGCCTGGCTTCCTCGCGCCACTCCTCCATCACGAAACCCTCGTCAGTCAGGAGAAACAGATCGGGGGTGTGCTGCAGGCGCGTTTGCCCGCCGCGAGGACCGGACGCCATCATGTCAACCATGCACGGTTGAGGCCAGAGCTCCCGAGTCCCTTTGTCGTTTTCCCGAAAGACAATGGCCGGCAGTTCCACGGTACGGCTCTCGGCGTAGAGTGCACGGCCCATCTTGGTGCTGATGAAACGCGTTCGCACCGTGTCCATCCGCGACTGCAGGCTGCGCACGGGCCCCTCGGTGCGAATGCGCCGGATCAGTTGCCTGCCCGTCTCCGGAACCCGCCAGTCGACGAACGCTCGCTCCAGCTCGGCGTCGCTCAGCATGCGCGCCTCCACATCAAGACTGGATTTGCGTCAGCGCGCGCTTCTGCAGCGGCATGCAGTAGCGTCTGCGTGCCTGCCGACCTCGATGGCCACAGGTCCCTCCTGCACTGAGGGTCCGCCTCCCGGCCGAACGCTTTGCTTGATGCGCCTCTGGCCAGACCTTCCGGGATATGTCGCGTTGCTCCAGATGCCATGGTTTCCTCTGCTACATAGACCCCAGTGGGGCACCATGCGCGGAAGAACCGAGCCTCAACTTTCAACCAGTCATACGTCGATGCGTCGTGCAGGCGCAACGCATCACACCGACCTCAGGCGACCGGCGACGACAAGCTCGTTGGAAACGTTTTTCCGAACCATAGGGCTTGAACCTTGGCTACAGATCGCAGTACATTGGAGGCATCCCGTCCAAGGATGCAGACCCAAATCCCCTCGCGTTGGTTGACGCCAATACGAGGGGTTTCTGCTTCTCGTTCTATTGAATGCTCGACTCTTTGCTCGCGCTCCTTACTTCGACTGACTCTGTTGGTTTCCGTTCGGAAGCGTCGGCGTTGAATGCTGGGTAACTGCCAGGAAGCGTGCGACTTCCTCCGCAAGGAAATACGTTCCTCGGCGATGTTGCAGCTTCAAGATTGCAATCGGCAGATTGCCGCGCAGGATGCTCTGTTCGAGTGCCGCTACCGTCCGATACTTCAAGACCTTCGCCAGTGCCGTCATGTCCAGCACCGGCCCGTAGCGGTCCATCAGGAATTCCGTCACCAAGCGTTGCGTGGTCGCGCTCGCCACGTCCGATGCCATCTCTTTGGCTGGCTCGGGAGACTCGACATCGGCCTGGGAGACCAGCTTCTTCACCATAGAGGGTGAGTATCTGAAAGGCGTTGTCCGCCGGCAAGCAGCACTGACGCGATGAAATCTGGCATTGACGCATCGAAGATGCGAGGCACCAGCACCTCAATTTTTGTCCGATGATTTTGCGATCGCACAAATTTGCGTTAGTTGGCAAACTGGTTCCTGCCCCGGAAACATCATCAGCAGCATCGCTGCCCATGCCCATGCCCATGCCCATGCTTGGCTCGCATCTCAAGGCCGCGCCGCAATCGGCTTTGAAATGTAGGAGGCATGGTCAAGGTCGATCATGAGCCATGGCACGTCATGGAATGGGGCCAGATGCATTCCTCCGCGGCGTACCTCCTGGCGGAGAACATATTTTCTTTGTTGCTTTTGTTGAGCTTTGCGTTGCGCGGATTTGCGGAACATTCCAGGCTCGCGGTCTCCGGAAAAATTTCCATGTCGTTGCATGTTGCCCACAGTTGCGCCAAGTTAGTGGCCAGCATCCCCACATCCGCTTGTGCAGGGATGCGTCCGGCGCCGAGAAAACTCACAGGGATTTAAGGTGTCCAGAAAACACGAAGGCCTCTTGCTTCCGCGATTGATCGCACTCGGCGAATTCGCCAACGAACTGCTGGCGAACGTCGTACGCGATAGCGACTTCAACACTACGCAGTTTCTGATCGCTTTTCACTTCGATAGATTCAGCAAACTCGCTGACGCGGAAGCGTCGATGCCGCTCACTCCGACAGCCGTGGCACAGCTGATGATGTGCCCGCCTGGCCGTGTGCTCGCTCAGTTAAAGGAGATGAGAAAAAGGGGAGATGTGGTTGCAACTGAATTCGATCAAGCACCGCCGTCAACAGACTCCGCTGGCGATGGAAGGCATCGGTTCTACCGGTTGACGGTCCAAGGGCGGGAGCGGTTGCTGTCGCTCGTGGACGAACTGGTCAGCATTGAAGAACTCATCCGCGCCGCTCTCCCTCGGAAGATAGAAGATGGACTCGCTACCTTTCATTGCGATCTCGAAGCTGCCTCACTCAATGGTCATTTGCAGAATCTGCGCGCCATACGAACCATCTGGGAGATCGGCGGGCTGAAAAAACTACGGGGCGGCCATCGAAGGCTTCTTCGGCGGTTTTCCGAATGAGAAGGCGGGATCAGTTCGAAAGACGGTCCGGGCTGCCCGGCTGATCCGACAGCAGGGTCTGCGAGATCAGGTGGACATCGTTGGACGCCAGCATCGGCACGTACTCGATGGCCTCCTCGGCAGCTTGCGACCCAGTCACTCACACGTCGGGCGCTCGCCCAGGCACACGCCAAACCTGATCCCAAGTCGACCCCGTAGCGAGGCTGTGGTGTCGAACGGGCCGCTCGTCGCGATGAAGCGAGGGCTGGCCGCCAGCACCTGCCGCTTAGGCCAAAGTCGCGCGCGATCGGTTGGTGCGGAGCCGCGTAGGCACTCAGTTTAAGGCCTTGACATCGTCGAAGGTCTGTGCGGTTTCGCAAAAGGCTCGAAAAAGCTGCTAGGACGAAGACCTGATCGACTGCAGAAGGCAGGTGCTTCACCCAATTGACGGAACGGCGGCGTCTGCGGTCCCATCGCTCAGCCGCGGATGGCCATGCGAATGCGCCGCGTCTGGATTTTCCATCCCTCGGCCGTTCGACTGAAGGTGTCGTGGTACTCCACCACCGACGGCGGGCCCGATAACTGCGCCGCGGCGTCCGCGCTGCCGCCCGAGCCCTGAAAAAAGAGCACGTAGCAAGCGCCAGTGGCCTCCCCCTCGGTTGCGTCCTCCACGCTCACGCTGATGTTAGTGCAGACATGGCGTGTCGTGATCTGCGTGGGACGCGATGCCAGGAACCGGGCGATCTCGGCACGTCCTTGTGACACCGCCCCCATGCGGTCCAGCGTCGCGTCTTCGGTGAACAACGCAAGCACCTGCTCGTAGCGACGAGCGTCGAGGTGATGTGCGAAATCCACGCACAGGCGCGCGCACGCGGCCTCGTCTTCGATGCGATGTGCACTCATGGCGCGCTCAGCCTAACATGGAGCCACGAACCTCCGACACCGGCAGATGCTCGGTGCGCAGCAGCAACGCCGCCTCGCTCTCGCCGGCTTCCAGGCGCGCGCGCATGAGTTCAGGGTCGAACTCCACGCCGATGGGGTTCGCCTCGAAATGCGGGCCGTACATGAACGCGTTGGCCTCGTCGTTCGACGTGTAGCTGTCGGCCTGGAATTCCATCTGGTTGCCGTCGGGGTCGGCGTAGTACAGCGACACGGTGATGCCGTGGTGCACGCACCAGTAAGGCATCACACCTTTTTCCTTGAGCTCCGCATATTTGCCGAGCAATTCGCGCAGTGAGGCGAAGCCGTAGGCCACATGGTCCACACCGGGATGGCCGCGCGGAGTGGCTGCATCCGACGCGCCCTTCAGGATGCCCAGGTTCAGCAGGGCCACGCGGTGATGCTCGCCGTCGTAGGTCACGAAGGCGATCACCGGGTTCTGATACTGCACCTTGCCGCAAAACACCTTCACATACCAGCCGAGCATCTGCTCGAACCGGTACGTGCGGTAGACGACATGCGCAAAGCTGGTGGGGCGAATGGCGGTGGTCATGGCAGATGTATGGCCTGTTCTATCGACAAGAAATCTGGACTTCCGAGACGCGGTCTGGTTCTATCGCTGAAGTTGAAGCTGCTCAACGAAGCCATCGAAAAGCTTCGAGCGGCTCGAGCGGGAACACAAGCACCGCATGACGGTCTCGACCCTGCGCCCCGCTACAGCGGGTAGTGCCTGCGGGCCTGGCTCACCGTCACTAGGTTGAGGTCGGTGAACATGTCGATGGCCCAACGCCCGAAGCGCGCCCATCCGCTGTCCTTCACGCCGCCGAATGGAATCTGCGGTTCACCGCCCATGGTCGGCCCGTTGACGTTGACCATGCCGGCCTGGATTCGGCCGCCTAACGTCACACCCCGCCAGACGTCCGCGGTCATGACCGATGCCGACAGGCCGAACTGCGTGCCGTTGGCCTTCTCCAGCGCTTCATCCTCGCTGTCGAAGGGCTCGACCAGCACGACGGGACCGAACACTTCCTCACAATGGATTGGCGCATCAGCCGGTACATCCACGAGCACCGTCGGTTCGAAGCACCGCCCCTGATTACCGCCACCTGCGAGCACCCGTGCGCCCTTGGCCACGGCTTCATCGACGCCCTTGCGCACGTTGGCCAGTGCCTGGTCGTTGATCAGCGGTCCGATTTTGGTGCGCGGATCCGACGGATCGCCCGGCTGGACGGTCTTCGCGCGGGCGACGAAACGGTCGAGGAACTCGTTGTAGAGCGGCCGCTCCACCAGGATCTTTCGCGTGTTCATGCAGATCTGCCCCTGGTGGAAGAAGGCCGCGAAGATCGCTGTGTCGACCGAATAGTCGAGGTCCGCATCCTTGAAGATGATCATCGGGTTGTAGCCGCCGAGTTCGAGCGCAATGCGCTTGAGCTGCTTGCCGGCGCGCGCGGCAAGGAGCGAGCCGGTGGCCGAGGATCCGGTGAAGTTGTATGCGCGCACCTTGCGGCTTTCGAACAGGCGGTCGGCAATGGGCCCCACCTGCCCCGGCGCATGCGTGATCACGTTGAGGACGCCGGGCGGAAAGCCTGCCTCCGTCATGATCTCGCCCATCAGCAGGCCCGCGCACACGGGCGCGTCCTCCGACGGCTTGAGCACCACGGTGTTGCCGCAGGCCAGCGGCGCGACGATGGTGCGAAAGCCCAGCGCGAGCGAGCCGTTCCACGGAGAGATGCCACCGATCACGCCGAGTGGCTTGCGCACTGCCATGGCGAACACGCCGGGCGTGTCCGAGGCTACGATCTCGCCGCCCGGCAGGTAGGGATAGCCCGCCGCCTGCCGCAGCAGACCCGCGGCCCACTGCACCTGGAAGCGTGAGAACGGCGCCGCCGAGCCGGTTTCCTGCGCCATGAGGAGCACGATCTCATCGGCGCGTCGCTCGAGCACGTCCGCCGCCTTAAGGAAGAGCGCCTGACGCGCCCGCGCGCCCATGGCTGCCCAAGCGGGAAACGCCTTGTCGGCCGCATCGATGGCGCGTTGCGCGTCGGCTTCGCCCGAAGCGGGAATTTCGGCGAAGACTTCTCCGCTGAACGGATTCATGTCGTTGAAGGTGCGACCCTCGAGAGCCCCGACCCACTCGCCGTCGATCAGTTGCTGGAATTGCCGGGGTGGGGCGATAGAGGCGGTGGTGGTGATGGTTGCTTTGTCTGTCATGTCGATCTGCTGAATGGTTACGTCATGTTCAGCGACCGCCGGAGCATCGCGGCGTAGTCGGAGACGGAGGGATGGAACGGCGCGAAAAGGTTGAAATGGCTTGCATGCGCGGCCTGGGCCAGCGCATCCACGTCAGGGGCGACGTATCCGAGTTGCGCAAGGGTCGTAGGCAGCCCGACCTCCCGCATGAGCGACGCGACGCCCTCCGACAATGCCGTCGATGGCGCAAGGCCCAGCGCCCGGGCAACGGCGTCCGCTCGCTCGGGCACGCGGCGCTGCGAAGCATCCAGCGTTGCCACAAGGCCGATCCCGCTCAGGATGCCGTGAGGAAAACCCTGGTCGCTGCACACGATCGCCACGGCGTGTGCCGGGCCCAGCCCCATCCCGATGGACACGCCGCCTGCGAAGGCGGCAAGCAACATTGCGCTTCGGGCATCCGGATCGGAGCCCTCGGTGACCGCGCGCCGCAGGTGCTGCGCCACGCGCGCGATGCCGTCCAGCGCGATGGCGTCGCCCAGCGGCACGCTCTTGCGCGAGAGGTAGCCCTCGATGCAGTGACTCAGCGCATCGATGCCCGTGGCCGCCGTGAGGCTCGCAGGCAGGCTGTGCGTGAGGTGCGGGTCCAGAATCACGACGGATGGAACCAAGTGCCGCGAGTTCATGCCCACCGACGCGGTGGCCGCGTCCGGATGGATGCCGGCCGAGGGCGAGGCTTCGCTGCCGGTGCCCGCGGTGGTGGGAACCACGAGCAAGGGCGCGGTTGCCACGTGCGGTGCGTCTCGCATGCCGACGTAGTCGGCGGCGCGTCCCGGGTTCGTCGCCAGCAACGCGATGATCTTCGCGGTGTCGATGACGGAGCCTCCGCCCAGTGCCACCACCCCGTCACAGCGTTCCTGACGATAGAACGCCGCGCCGTCCTCGACGTCGGCGAAGAGCGGGTTTTCCGTGACGGCGTCGAACACCGACATGTTGCCCGCGTCGCCATAGGCCTCCACGGCCCGTGCTGCGATGCCGGCCGCGACCACGCCGCGGTCGGTCACCAGCAGCGGCCTAGCGACACCCAGCGCCGCGAGCTCGCCGGACAACGCAGACAGCGCGCCGTCCGCGAAAAGCGTGCGCGGAAGTTGGAGCGCGGCGAAGATGGGCGCCGTGCCGGCCGCGCTCATTGCTTGCCAATGCGCGCAAGGCGCATCAGTTTCAGGGCATTGCCCAGGTAGAGCTTCTCGCAGTCCTCGTCGCTCAGGCCCTGGTTCTCGATCGAGCGGATGCCCTCGCGGATGAACATCGGCCCGCCCTCCGGGTCGAACGGGCAGTCGGAGGCGAACACCACGTGGTCGACGCCGAAGAACTCGAGCCCGCAACGCAGCGCAGAGGACGAGCCGCCAAGCACCGTGTCGCCGTAGAACATCTTGAAGTAGTCGATCGGCGGCTTGGACAAGCGCTTGAGCACGTCGGCTTCGCTGCCGTCGGCGCTGCGACTGCCCAACTGGGCCCACAGCGATTCCGCACGCCCCGCGAAGTACGGCAGCATGCCGCCGCAGTGGTGCGTGATGACGCGCAGGTCCGGGAGCTTTTCCAACATACCCGAGAAGACCATGCGCGACATGGCGACCGAGGTCTCGAAGGGCCAACCGAGTACCTGCCAGATCTCGTACTTGGACCGTTCCTCGTCCTTGTAGTCCGACACCGTGCCGGGCCGGAACGGGTGCATCCACACCGGCAGCCGGTGCCGGTTGGCCATGGCCTCGAAGATCGGGAAGAACTCCGGATTGTCTAGCGGCCGGCCATTGACGTTGGTGACGACCTGCACGCCGCGGGCGCCCAGTTCGTTGATGGCGCGGTCCATTTCCTTCAGCGCGGCCGGCACGTTGTTCATCGGCAAGGCGGCGACGAAGACGGGGAACTGGTCGGGGTAGCGCGCGCAAATTTCGGCCATGCCGTCGTTGGCGACGCGCGCGAATTCCGGCGACTGATCGGGACCGCCCAGCATTTCGGGTGCGGGCTGGCTCAGCGTGAGCACCTGCACCACATCCGGAAACTTCTCAGCCAGCATCTGGGCGCGCGCTTCCAGGTCCCACAGCAGGCGCAGGCTGGCCATGCGCTTGACGATGCCCGCGTCCTTCGAGTGCGCCTTCACGAGCTCGAAGTACTTCGGCGGAAGCACGTGGTTGTAGATGTCGATCTTCTTGAACGCCGGCTTGCCGCCGGTCGATGGCGCTGTCATCTTCACTGTCTCCTGGGAGTTTTTTGGCTTTGCGCAATTTAGGTGCAACGGCGCTGCGGCGGAAGATCACAAAACGGCAGTGGCGATGCTCCAGGTGAATCACTTCAGCGCCGCGTCGGCGCACGCCTTGCGCCTAAGGGTAGAACCGGTGTTGCCGTCGATGCGCAAACAGGAAAATTCATCCCCTTCCGATACCCGAGATGAATCACCCGTCATGAAATTCAGCGCCGTCAGAGATTTCCTGGCCGTCGCCGAGCGCGGCGGCCTGCGTGCCGCCGGCCGGCACCTGAACGTGCCCCAGCCCGCCATCACCCGCAGCATCCACGAACTTGAGAAGGAACTGGGCGCGCCGCTGTTCGAGCGCACCCCCAAGGGCGTTCGCCTCACCGCCATCGGCGAGACCTTCCTGCGCCGGGCGACGGCCGTGCGCAACGAACTGCAGCGCGCGAAGGAGGAGATCGACCAACTGCGCGGCGAGACCCACGGCACGGTCACGATCTGCCTGTCGAGCGTGCCCCACCTGGCGCTGCTGCCGAATGCGCTGCGGCCATTTCGAGAGCGCTTCCCCAACGTGGACCTGCGCGTGATCGACGGCGTGTTTCCCACCGTCGAAGCAGCGCTCAAGGACGGCAGCGTGGACTTCTACATCGGTCCGCCCCCGGTGCAGCTTCCGGCCGAGCTGCAGATGGAGACGATGTTCGAGAACTCGCGCATCATCCTCGGACGCAAGGGGCATCCGCTGCGCAACGCGCGTTCGCTGCGCGAACTGGTCGATGCCGAATGGATCACGACATCGATCACGCACAAGGCCGAAGAAGAACTGGGCCCCCTTTTTGCCGAGCACGACCTGCCGCCGCCACGCCTGGCCATGCGCGCGCAGTCGTCGCAGACCTTTCTCGTGGCCATGGCCTATTCGGACATGCTCATGATGCTGCCGATCCAGTGGATCAAGTTCCCGCTCTGGAAAGACGTGCTGACACAGATCAAGGTGACCGAGGCGCTGCCCGCCCCGCCGATCTGCATCATCCAGCGCTCGGGCATGCCGCTCACGCCGGCCGCCGACTTCTTCCGCGTGGTCATGGAGCGGGCGGCGGGGCACATGGAATCGCTCACGAGCTGACGGTGGCCACGGTGGACCCTTACGGCTATCAAGCGATCACGACATCGGGCACTCGGCGTGGTACGAGTCGCGGTAGTCCTTCAAGGGCGTCGCAACGGTCTTCAGGCTCACGCGCCCCTTGGCGTCCTTCGCCACCTCGAAGGCATACCAGTTGCTGATCGGGAAGTTGTTGTTGTCGAAGCGCAGGGTGCCGCGCACCGACTTCGCACTGCCCGCCTTCAGCGCCGCCATGAAGGCCTTCTTGTCCGTGACGTTGCCCTTGACGCGCTCGATCGCCGCGTCGAGCAGCAGCGCCGAGTCGTAGCCCTGTGCGGCGAAGTTCGAGGGAATGCGGCCATGCCGTTTCTCGAAGGCCTCGACGAACTGGCGGCTCACCGCGTTATCGGTGTCGGGGGCCCAGAAATGCACCGCCTGCACGCCGAGCGCGGCATCCTTGAGTGCGGGCAACGTCGTGCCGTCCATCATGCCCACGGTCAGCAGCGGCACGGTCTTCAGCAGCCCGGCCTGCTGGTACTGGCGCGTGAAGTTGACAGCCTGTCCGCCGGGGATGAATGCGAACACGGCGTCGGGCTTGCTCGCCGCGATCGGCGCCAGCTCGGCCGCGAAGTCCGGCTGCGTGAGCCCCGGGTAGGCCTCGTCGAGCACTTGACCCTTGAAGTACTTCTTGAACCCACGGATCGCGTCCTTGCCGGCCTGATAGTTCGATGCCAGCAGCACCATGCGCTTATAGCCCTTGTCCTGCGCATACTTGCCGGCCGCCTCGGCCCAGCTGTCGTTCTGCCAGGAGGCGACGAACTGGTACGGCGAGCATTGCGCACCCGCCATCGGCGACGGCCCCGCGTTGGCACTAATGAGGAACACCTCCTTGCCGGTGACTTGCTTTTGCACCGCCATCATCACGTTGGATCCCGCGATGCCTGTGATGATCGGCACGTTGTCCTTCTCGATCAGTTTCTGCACGATCTGCACCGCCGCGTCGGGCTTGAACTGGTCGTCCTGCTTGAGGATCTGCACCGGGACGCCTCCGAGCTTGCCGGCGTTCTGTTCCACGCCGAGCATGAAGCCGTCGTACATGTCCTGCCCGAGCGTTCCGATCGGGCCTGAAAAGGTGTTGACGTAGCCGATCTTGATCGGCGCGGGTTGCGCGAGGACTGGGCCTTGCAGGCAGAGCGCGGATAACGCCAGCGCGAAGAATTTCTTGTCAAAACGGAGCATGGTGTTCCTGGGTCGGTGCTTGAATGATGGGGATGGCGCGCGGCGCGCTCACACGCCGACGTACTCGCTCAGAAGTTCGGGCTTGGCCTGCAACTGGGCCGAAGTGCCACCCCAGACGACGCGGCCCTTCGCGACGATGAAATGGCGGTCGGCCAGGCGCAGCAACGGTGCGATGTTCTTGTCGATGACGATCAGCGACAGCCCCGCTTCCTTGAGCCGCATCAGGCAACTCCAGATCTCACCGCGAATGAGCGGCGCCAGCCCCTCGGTGGCCTCGTCGAGGATCAGCAGGCGCGGGTTCGTCATGAGAGCGCGTCCGATGGCGAGCATCTGCTGCTCGCCGCCCGAGAGGTTGGCGCCAAGATTGCGCTCACGCTCCTTCAGGCGCGGAAACATCTCGCACACCCGATCCAGCGTCCACGGCGCTGCAACACCTCGCCGGTTGCTCGCGGTGGCGACCAGGTTCTCCCGCACTGTCAGGTTCGGGAAGATGTGCCGTCCTTCCGGCACCAGCCCGACCCCGGCCCGCGCCACGAGGTACGCCGCGCGGCCGGCGATGTCCTGCCCGCCGAGGCGGATGGCGCCGCGACGCGGCGCCATCATGCCCATGACGGTTTTCACGGTGGTCGATTTGCCCATGCCATTACGTCCGATCAGCGTCACCACCTCGCGCTCCCGGACCTCGAAGCTCAGGCCGAAGAGCGCCTGGCTCGGGCCGTAGCAGGTCTCGATGTTCTGCACCTCGAGCAATGTGCTCATACCGCCTCCGCTGTTGCGTCGCCGAGGTACGCTGCGCGCACCTCCTGGTTGTCGCGGATCTCGTCTGCGGTCCCGGTGGCGATGTGGCGCCCGCGCACGATGACCGTGATGCGGTCGGCCAGCGCGAAGACCGCGTCCATGTCGTGCTCGACGAGCACGATCGCGCAACTGCCGCGCAGCGTCTGCAGAAGCCGCACCATGTCGGCCGACTCGTGATGGCTCATGCCTGCCATGGGCTCGTCCAGCAGCATGACTCGGGGCCGCAGCGCCAGCGTCATCGCGATCTCGAGCTGACGGCGCGCACCGTGGGCGAGCGCGGAGACCCGGCGTTCCGCGCGGTCGGCCAGTCCCACCCGTGCGAGCAGATCGCGCGCCGGACGCACGAGCTCCTGGTCCTTCCACACAGGCTTCCAGAAAGCCATGCTGCGGCCGCTCGCACCCTGCACTGCAAGCATCACGTTCTGCAGCGCACTGAACTCCTGGAACACCGATGTGATCTGGTAGCTGCGCGCGATGCCCAGGCGCGCGCGGCGATCCACCGGCAAGTGGCGAACATCCGCGCCGTCGAACGCGATGCACCCGCCGTCCGAGGACATCTCGCCGCAGAGCTGGTTGATCAGCGTCGTCTTGCCGGCTCCGTTGGGACCGATCACCGCATGGATCTCGCCCGGCTGCACATCGAGGTCGAGCCCGTCCGTCACGGTGAAGCCACCGAAGCGCTTCACCAGACCGGTGACTTTCAGCCCCCTCGGGGCATGGAGAGGTTGCGCCGCGCTCATGTCCCCTCCCTTTCCTTGCGGCCGGCCAGCGAGCCATAGAGGCCGTCCTTGAGATTGATCGCCACCAGCACGACGACGATGCCGAGCAGACCGAGCCAGTGCTCGCGCAGGAACTCGTCGCCGCCCCACGGCAAGCCGATCGCCGCGGACGACAGCAGCTCCTCGAGCACCAGCCATGCCACCGCACCGACCACGGGACCGAGCAGCGTGCCCACGCCGCCGAACACCACCATGATGAGCAGTTCGCCGGAGACCGACCATTGCATGTATGACGGCGAGACGAAACTCGTGAGATTGGCCAGCAGCACGCCAGCGAGCACGCACACGAGTGCGGAAGCCACATAGGCGATGAGCTTGAAGCGCTGCGCTGGGAATCCCAGCGCGCGCATGCGCCGCTCGTTCGACTTGCAGCCGCGCAGTGCCATGCCGAAGCGCGAATCCACCACGCGAGAGACCGCGAACAGCGCCAGCATCAGCACGGCGAAGACTAGGTAGTAAAGCACTGTGGCGTTACCGATGTCGATGAAACCGAAGTCGCTGCGCGCCGGTAGCGCGTACCCGTCGTCGCCACCATAGGTCTTCAGGCTCACCGCCAGGAAATAGAGCATCTGCGCGAAGGCCAGCGTGATCATGATGAACGCGACACCACTCACCCGCAGGCACACCAGGCCCACGAGCGTGGCGACCAGCGCGCCGGCCGCAAGCGCAGCGGCGACGTGGACATAACCGTTGCCAACGCCGTGGTAAGACAGGATGCCCACCGCGTAGGCACCGATGCCCAGGTACATCGCGTGCCCGAAGCTCACGAGGCCGCCGTATCCCACGACGAGGTTCAGGCCCAGCGCGGCGAGCGCGTAGATCATCATGCGCGAGACGAGCGACACGTAGAACGATTCGCCGGCCAGCGAGGCTGCGAGCGGCACCGCGCCCAGCACGACAAACATTACAGCAACGAACACCCAGCGTTTGCCTTGCATGCCGGCAGCGCGCGCACGTCGCGGCGCGGGCAGCACATTGAGGGTGGGAATGTTCGGCTCAGCCATGGCGCACCGGAAAGAGTCCTGCGGGGCGCACTGCGAGCACCACCGCCATCAGGAGATAGATCAGCATCGATGCGATCGCGGGGCCGGCGGCCTGGGCCAGCGAGGTCTCGAGCATCTCGCGCAGCGCCATCGGCAGGAACGCGCGCCCCACCGTATCGACCGCACCGACGATCAGCGCACCATAAAAGGCACCGCGGATCGAGCCGATACCGCCCGTGATCAGCACCACCAGCGCGAGGATGAGCACCGGCTCGCCCATGCCCGGCTGCACCGAGATGATGGGTGCCGACATGAGCCCCGCGAGCCCTGCGAGCGCTGCGCCGGCCGCGAACACCAGCGCGTTGAGGCGGCCGATGTTCACGCCCAACGCAGAGACCATGGCCGCGTCAGAAGCGCCTGCGCGAATCAGCATGCCGATGCGCGTGCGGTGGATCACCACGTACAGAAGGAGGCCGACCGCCAGGCCGATCGCAATGATCGCGAACCGGTAGGCCGGATACGCCAGGCCGAACAGGTCGATGGTGCCGTCCAGCGCGGGCGGCACGTTCATGAAGATCGGCGCCTGGCCCCAGAAGACTCGAGCTGCCTCGTTGAAGAAAAGGATGATGCCGAAGGTCGCGAGCACTTGGTAGAGGTGGTCGCGTGCATAGAGCTTGGCAAGCACCATGCGCTCCACCGCCAAGCCCAGCAGCAGGGTGCCGGTCACGGCGGCCAAGGCAGCGAGCATGAAGGACTGCGTGCGCTCGAACACCGTCGCGGCCAGGTAGGCACCTGCCATGAACAGCGAGCCGTGCGCCAGGTTGATGCAATGCATGATGCCCAGCACCAGCGTGAGACCTGCGGAGAGCAAGAACAGCAGCACGCCGAGTTGGAAGCCGTTGAGGATCTGGGCGAGAAACAGCGCGCCCGTCATGCGCCGTCCCCGATGAGCGGGACTGCGCCCACGCGATCGCACTCGATTTGTCTCTGCACTTTCTGTCTCCTGCATGCGCTTTGTTGGAGCGCAATGTAGGCGTGCGCGAGTGCTGGCGGAAGATGACAAAACGCGCAGTGCGATAGCAGGATCGAATCACCTGCGGGCACGCAGCGGGCGGGGTAAATACCGATCCCGATCCGGTATCAGAACCGCACCGATGCCATCTGTGACGGGGTGCATTGCCTTCCTAACATCGCCCCGCTCGAGTCGACCCGCCCCCGAACTCAGATCGGCATGGCGGCTGACATCGAGTTTGTTCAAAACAGGAGACATCGATGCGAAAGAACGTTCATGGTTTTCATGGAATGGCCGTCACGGCGCTGACGACCCTTCTGATCGCCGGTTGCGGCGGCGGCGACGGCGGCGGTGGTGCCGGGTTCGTGAACTTGGGAGGTGCCGGCTCGGCCGGGTCCGGAGGCGGGGCCGGAAATCCGCCGCCCACTACCGTCGCGACCGCGCCCTTTCCTGCTGCAGTGGATTGCAGTTCGATGAAAACGTTGTCCATTCCGAACACCACCATCTCCTCGGCCGAACTCATCCCGGCGGGCAGCTACAAGCCACCGGCGTCTTCAGCGACGTTCGACGGCCTTCCCGAGTTCTGCCGTGTCGTGGCAAAGGTCGCTCCGCTGGCCGGATCGAGCATCGGCATCGAGGTCTGGCTTCCGTCGAAGACCTGGAACGGCCGCTACCAGCAGGTCGGCACGCACGGCACGGGCGGCAACATCTACTGGAGCGAAATGGCGCCGCAGTTGCGCAGGGGATTCGCGACAGGCGCAACGGACACGGGCCACGAGGTGCCGTTGACCCTTGAGAACCGCGGATCCATCTGGGCCATCGGCTATCCGGAGCGGATCAACGATTATGGTTATCGGGCAGTGCATGAGCTGGTCGACAAGGCCAAGGCGACCATCAAGGCGTACTACGGGCGGCAGCAGGACTATGCGTACTTCAACGGCTGCTCCAAGGGCGGGCAGGACGGTCTGAAGTCCGCCCAGGTGTACCCGAGCGATTTCAACGGAATCATCGCCGGCGGCGTCGCGGGGGCCGCCACGCAGGCTGCAACGGCGCAGCTGGTGCAGGACATCAACCTGCGCGCGGCTGGCATCCAGGGCGCCGAAGGCACCCGAATCTTGCGGCTGGCACAGAAGAGCGCGATCGAAGCCTGCGACGAGATCGACGGGGTGAAGGACGGATTCCTGTCGAATCCGACGCGTTGCCACTGGAACCCGGCCAAGCTCGTCTGCACGGCGGGCCAGGATCCGGCGACATGCATTACGCAGCCGCAGGCCGATGCCCTGTCGAGGCAATACGAACCCATCGTCAATCCGGTGACGCAGGAAAAGATCTTCTTCGGTCTCACGCGCGGATCGGAGCACGATTGGATCCGCTTTGGTCATCAGAATGCGCTGTCGTCATACGCGCTGTCGCTCTATCAAATTGCGATGGGTGATCCGAGCTGGAATGGATCGACCTTCGATCTGCATCGCGATTTTCCGCTCCTCCAGTCCAAGCTGGCTGTAGCCGTCGATGCCGTGGATCCGAACCTCGGCCCGTTCATGAAGGCGGGCGGCAAGCTGATTCAGTGGCACACCTGGGACGACAGCGCGTTCATGCCGCAGTGGGCGACCGACTACTACGACCAGGTCAGCGCGCGAATGGGCGGCACGGAAGCGACGAGCGACTTCTATCGGCTGTTCATGATGCCCGCACAAGGCCACTGCGCAGGCGACGGCGTGGGCCCGTCGAACTTCGGACAGGAGAACGCGCTGGCCGTGTCGGACGATGCCGATCACGACGCCGTCACCGCCCTGCAGGCCTGGGTCGAGAAGGGGACCGCGCCGAAGAAGTTCATCGTCTCTCGCTTGAAGAACAACGACGTCAAGCAAGGCATCGAGATGCAGCGCCCCATCTGCGCATACCCGCTCGAGGCCGTTTACAAGGGATCCGGCGACACGAATGCCGCAGAGAACTTCACGTGCAGCACCCCTTTGCTCTCGGGCCTCTGACCAGTCTGTGATCGTCGACGCAGGAAGATTGGCGGCACGACAACGACATCCTCGCGGGCGTTGTTGTCGCGCCTTTCATCCGTTGCCGGACGCGACTCGCGGGTTTGCACTGGCACACGCGCGATGGCGATTCGGAACAATCCGACCCTCGCTTTGGGATCGTGACTAGCAATGATGAAGATGAACACGGTGCGCGACTTTCTCGCAGTCGCCGAACGCGGCAGCGTGCGTGCGGCTTCGCGCCAGTTGGGGGTGGCGCAACCCGCAATGACACGCAGCATCCATGAGTTGGAAAAGGAACTGGGCACCGAGCTCTTCGAGCGCAGTGCGCGCGGCGTGACGCTCACGGCGATGGGCGAGGTGTTCCGACGCCGCGCACAGGCCCTGCGCAGCGAGATGCGCAGGGCCCAGGACGAGATCGACCAACTGAAAGGAAGGCGCAACGGGCATCTGCGCATCTGCATGTCCAGCGCAGCGCACATGGCGCTGTTCCCTGGCGCGCTGCGGCCATTCCGGCAGCGCTTTCCCGACGTGGACCTGGAAGTGATCGATGCCGTGCTGCCGCGCGTCGAACGCGAGTTGATCGACGGCACCATCGATTTCTATGTCGGGCCGTCGTCGGATGAGCCGACCGGGGAACTGATCGTGGAGAAGCTGTTCGACAACGAGCGCGTGGTACTGGCCCGCAGAGGCCACCCGCTAGCAGGCGCGCGCTCGCTCGCCGAACTGACCGGGGCCGAATGGATCACCACATCGGTCACCCATCGTGCCGAGGACGAGCTGACGCCGCTCTTCTACAGTCGAGGACTGCCGGCACCACGCATCGTCGTGCAGGCGCATTCGGCATTGACCTTCTTCTTCACGGTGGCCTATTCCGACATGCTGATGATGCTGCCGCTGCAGTGGGAGCACTCGGAGCCTTTTGCGGGCCTGCTCACTCGCATCGATGTGGGCGAAACGTTGCAGGCGCCCCCTATCGCCATCGTGCGGCGCGCAGCGCTTCCGTTGACGCCTGCGGGCGAGTACTTCTGCGACATGATCCGGCGCGCCGCCATCCACCGCCGATCGTTCATGGATCCGGCCTGAGGCGCGATGACGCGCTGGCGAGGCACCCAGGCCCATCGGCCCGCGTCTGGGCGATCAACGGCTGTCGAGTTCGTGGTTGACGACGAAATCCTCGGGCAGCTCAGGGCCCCAGACGTAGAGGGAGTCCTCGCCCGGATGGTCGGCCGCGGGCCATTCGTCGCCGGCCTCGACGAAGTCGATGTCATACGAGTACTCGGCATAGCTGCCCCACGGATCGCGCACGTAGCGAAAGTAGTTCGAGCCGAGCACATGTCGTCCGACGCCCCAGCCCCGCGGGTAGCCGGCCTGCGCCATCTGCTGCGCCCCGATCCCCACGGCGTCGATCGAGGGCACGCACCAGCTGCTGTGGTGCAGGCCCAGCCCGCCGGACTTCGCCAGGGCGATCAGGTGATGGTCGCTGCCGTGCGGGGTATGCATGAAGGCGATCACCGAGCCAGACCTGTCGGAAAGCTTGAGCCCCAGCGTGTCCTCGTAGAAAGCTCTCGCCCGGTCCACGTCGGCGCTGAACAGCAGGATGTGCGAGAGATACAGCGGGCGTGCCGGCTGCGCCTTGCTCCGGCTCGGGGAGCGGCCCGCGTTGGCGCTGGGGGATGGCACCTCGCGCGGCGCCGGCCGCGAGGGTGAGGATTTTTCGGCGACGCGCAACTGGATCGGCAGGCCGTCTGGGCCCGAGATCCACAAGCCCTCATTCTGCGCGCCCTCGGGTGGCAGGATGCGAGCTACGCCTTGTTGCGCGAGGCGTCGCTCGAAGCGCCCGAGGTCACCGGCATGGACGCCCATGGCAAGCCACAGCAGCCGCTTGGCGTCGGCTCGCACGATGCGCGCCCACCGGTGCGCATGCCCGTAGGTGTAGAGCGTCAGCGCACCGCCCTCCTCGCGGACATCGAGGCCGAAGCTGACGTAGAAGTGCCGCGCCTCCTGCAGATCAGGCACGCCGAAGACGAATTCGTCAATCGAGTGCACCGCCAGCAGCGCCTGGCCGTCTCTTGGGTTCGCAATCATGTTCTCTCCTGGGAATCGTAGAACGCGGGCGCCCCGGCAAGTCACACCACGCGCTGGCGCTGTGTGCCGAGCGGACCGGCGCTCAGTGTCATCACGTCGCCGCGCTTCAGGAAGACCGGTGTCGGCTTGACACCCAGGCCTACGCCTTCGGGCGTCCCGGTAATAACGACGTCACCCGGCAGGAGCGTCATGAACTGGCTGAGATAGGAGACGATTTCGGCGACCGGGAAGATCATGTCCGCCGTGCTGCTTTTCTGCCGCACCTCGCCATTGACCGCCAGCTCGAGTGCGATGCCTTGGGGATCGGGCAGTTCGTCGCGCGTCACCAGCCATGGGCCGATCGGCCCGAAGCCGTCGAAACTCTTGCCCTTGCCCCACTGGCCGCCGCGCTTGATCTGCCAGTCGCGCTCGGACACATCGTTCGCCAGGCAGTAGCCGGCCACATGCGAGAGCGCATCGGCAACCGACACCTTCTTGGCCTGCGTGCCGATGACGAAGCCCAACTCGATCTCCCAGTCGCCGGCCACCGAGCCTTCGGGCAGCTCGATGTCGTCGTCCGGCCCGGCCAACGATGTCAGCGCCTTGGTGAAGACGACGGGCTCCTTGGGCAGCTCCAGCCCGGACTCGGCGGCATGCTTGCGGTAGTTCAGGCCGATCGCCACGAACTGCCGCACGCCCGCCACAGGCGTGCCCAGGCGCGCGCCGATCGGCACCAGGGGCATGCGCGTCAGGTCGATCGCCCGCAGCGCCTCCAGCTTTTCGGGCGCCATCCAATCGGGCGTGAAATCGGGCACGAGCAGCGACAGGTCGCGCATGTGGCCTTCAGCGTCCAGGGCGCCCGGTCGTTCGGCCCCCTTGGGGCCATGGCGAAGTAGTTTCATGGTGATTTATTCCTGGTAGTTGAAGAGGGGGAAAGCCGCCGTCAAAAGACGTGTTGGATGCCGAGGTCGTAGCCGGTTGCGCTGCGAGGCGCGTAGCCGCCCAGCGCATTGCCGCTGGACAGGTAGGTGGGCGCGCCGCCCGTCGCGATCGCCAGCGCGGGGCTGTTTTGCCCATTGCGGATCCGGATGCGCGCGACCGTGGCGTAGAGCGACGTGCGCTTGGAGAGGTTGTGCACGTAACCGATCGCGAACTTGCTCAGCGACGCATCCGGATCGGGCGCAAACGGGTTAATCGGCGCCCCGCCAGCGTCGTCCTTGAACTTCACATGCGCATACGAAGCGCGGATGAGCCCGGGTCCCACCGGCACGGTCACGCCGACAAGTGCGCCGGTGTAGGTGTCCTTGGTGGCGCTGGTCAGCGCGCTGAACGCAAAGGGCGCCGACGCAGAGCTCTTGTCCTGCACGCGCGAGAACTGCGTGAAGAGCTTGGCCACGCCGAAATCGTAGGAAGCGCCGAGATTCGCGTTGGCGATCTTTCGCTCGGTGGCGGCGCCGGTCGGCAGCACCGCATCGACGGCGACGCTCTGCGTGTAGGACACTGCCACGTCCAGCGGGCCGTTGGCGTAGCCGAGCCGAAAACCCTGGTTCTGCCCGCGCTTGGACGGGCTGCCCAGCGTGTCGCTGACCTTGGTGTTCTCGTGCAGCGAGAACTGCGCCTGGCCATAGAACCCGCCGAGGTTCGGCGGGAGGAAGTAGCCGATCATGTTGCTGGCGCGCGCGTAGTTGTCCGCAGCGCCCCCCGTGATGTTGGGGTTAAGCGGCCCGCCGCCCGCCAGAGCGGCCACGCGGTTCAGGTTGGCGCTCACCGAGCCGAGCGCCGAACTGCCCACGCCCGAGTTGCTGAAAGGATCGAACAGCGTCTGGACCCAGAAGGTCGGGGTGTAGTCGCGCCCGAGGCGCAACTCGCCGAAGCCGCCCGAGAAACTCACCGTGGAGCGGCGCGTGAAGTTCAGCGGCGTGGCGCCGTCGTCGTTGGACATCGGACCTTCCAGCCAGAAACCCGCGGCCAGGCCGCCGCCAAGGTCTTCCGTGCCTCGAAAGCCCAGGCGGCTTGGCAGCATGCCGCCGCTGGAAAGCACTGTCTGGCTGCGCTCGTTGGCGCCCGCGAACTGCAGCGGATTGGCCTGAGATGCAAGGCCGTATGCCGAGCTCTTCACGCTGTAGTGGCTCACTGCAGTATCGATGATGCCGAAGATGGTCACGGACGACTGGGCCGTCGCCGCGCCCGACACGGCGAGCACCGCAAGGGCGATCGAACACTTTTTCATGGGAGTCTCCTTTGTTGTTGAATCGGTCGGCGAATCGACGCACGCGGGCACTGCGACTCGTTCGTGCAGTCGGCCGTGCAGGTCAGCCGCCGCGCCCGGCAATGCGCCGCCACACGGCAGCGCCCTCGGCGGGCCAGGTATCGCCGCGCCATGCCACATGCTGGTCGGGCCGGATCAGGGCGAGCGGGGCGCCATACAGCGCGGCGAGGCCGCCTTCCGCAGGTCGGATGACTTTCAGCGGCACGCCTGCCTGCGCTGCCTGCAGCGATACCGCCTCGATGTCGTTCTCGCCGGCGCCGGCCAACGCGAGCAGCGTGAAGCCTTGGCCGAAGTGGTCGTACAGCGAGCTGCCGTCGTGCAGCCATGCATGGGGCGCGAGGCTCCCGGGGCGCGCCGTCGGCACGTAGTTCAGAAAGTCCCGCGCGGGAGCAGGCGTGCCGTCCGGAACGATCACCGGCGAGTCCTCATAGCGGTAGCCGAGCACCACGCCCAAGGTGACGAACTCGCGCAGCTTCGCGGCCTGGATGCGCGCGCCGATCTCGCCGCGCAAACGCGCACCGGCTTCGGTGTCGTCCTCGATGCCTTCGGCCGCGAGTTGGTTGCCGAGCGTCGCATGGTTGGCCACGGCCTCCTCGAGCACCTGTTCATGGATCGGCCGGCGTTCCCGCTCATAGCTGTCGAGCAGCGCGGCGCCGCCCCATTGCTGCAGCACGGCGGCGAGCTTCCAGCCCAGATCCACCGAATCCGCGATGCCCATGTTCATGCCGTAGCCGCCGAACGGCGGATGCAGGTGGCACGCATCGCCCACGAGGAACACGCGCCGATCGCGATGCCGGTCGCTCAGCAGGCGGCTGGCCACCCACTCGTCGGTGCTCAGGACCTCGTAGTCGAGGTCGATGCCGGTGGCCTTGGCGATCAACGCCTTGGCATCGAGGTCCCCGGCCGTCGTGCCCTTGGGCACGCCCGTAGGCATGAAGAACCACTTGTCGCCGCTGTCCATCGGGCCGATGAGGCTCGGCGCGTCGCCGTTGACCTGCCAGTACATGATGGCCGGCCCGTGCCGGTGCGCCTCGGCCAAGCCCGGCGCCCGGAACACGATGTTGTAGTTGCGCGAGAGGCCGTATTCGCCCTGCATCTTCGCGCCGATTGCATCGCGCACCATGCTGCGCGCGCCGTCGGCGCCGACGAGATAGTCGGCGCGCACGTCGAGTTCTTCGCCGGTGCGCAGGTCGCGCAGCCGAGCTTCGACGCCTTCGGCATCCTGCGCGACGCCCTTGAGCTCGCAGTTGAATCGCAACTCCACGCCCGGCAGCGACTGCGCATGCTCGCGCATCACGTTCTCCAGGCTGTATTGCGGAATCCACTGCGCATGCTCCGAGTACAGCGGATTGCGGCCCGGCGCGCAGTACATGGCGTTCTCGAAGCGTGCGAGTTCCTGGCCGGCGAGGCGCGTGACGAACACCACGTTCGATGGATAGTCCACGCCCATCGGGGAGACGGCGCGCAGCTTCGATGCGATGCCCCACCGGCGCAGATGCTCCCGGGTGCGCACATTGGTCGTCTTGGCGCGAGCCGCATAGCCGACGCGGTCGTTGCGCTCGATCAGGAGGCAGGGAATGGACCGCTGCCCGAGTTCGATGGCCATTGCCAGACCGGCGGGACCCGCTCCCACGATGATGACCTGGTGTGCGCGGGACACCCCCTGGGATCTGTCTTCCATTTTTCCGACTCCTGCTGCTCATGCTCGAATGGAGCGCGAATGTAGGGAGCGGGCAGGGAGTTCGGAAGATGACAAAAACAGCAGGGCGATGCTGGAATTGAATCGCGGCGGATAGGGCATGCGGTGGGCCCGCAACCTCGGCGCGGTCGATCCGGCTTTGTTATCGCGGCGAAGTTTTTGCCATCTGACGCCATCGCATTGGTGCTTCTACGATGGGGTTCCGGCATTCAATCCAACAAAGAGACATCGGATGACAACATTCAAGCCCTTGGCTTGCGCCGCCGCACTGTGGCTCGGGCTGGCCGCTCTCGCGGGGCAGGCCCAGGCTCAGAGCGCCACGCCCTTCCCCTCCAAGGTCGTCACGCTCGTGGTGCCCTACACCTCCAACAGCGGGAGCGACATCATTGCGCGCATCGTCGGGCCCAAGCTCTCGCAGCGCTGGGGCCAGCCCGTGGTGGTCGACAACAAGCCGGGCGCGAGCGGCAACCTCGGCGCGCAGCAGGTGGCGAACGCGCCGCCCGACGGACACACACTGCTGATGGCGATCAACACGTTCACCATGACGCCAGCGGTCTACCGCAGGGTTCCATTCGATCCGGTGGTCGACTTCGCGCCGGTCGGCAAGCTCGCCGAGGCGAGCTTCGTGTTCGCGGTCAATCCGGGCGTGCCCGCGACGGACATGAAATCGCTGCTGGCCTATGCCAGGAAGAACGCGGGCAAGCTCAACTACGGCACGCCCGGCAACGGCACGCCGCAGCACCTCGCGATGGAGCTGGTGAAGTCCAGCGTCGGGCTGGATGCGACGCACGTGCCCTACAAGGGGATCGCAGGCGCCATCACTGACCTGATCGGTGACCAGGTACAGATGATGTTCGCCACCGTGCACTCGATGCGCCCCTATGCACAGGCGGGCAAGGTGAAGCTGCTCGCGGTAACAGGTTCGGCACGCAACCCCTTCGCGCCCGACGTTCCCACGTTCAAGGAGCAAGGCATCGGCGTGATGGAAGGCGTGGATGCCTGGTATGGCGTGATGGCGCCGGGGCGCACGCCGCCTGCGGTGGTGGCGCAACTGAACCGCGATTTCAACGAAGTGCTGAACTCGCCGGAAGTGGTTGACAGCCTCGCGAAGCAGGGTCTGATTGTTCGCACGGGAACGTCGGCGCAGTTCGCATCGCTCGTCAAGAGCGATCTGACGCGCTGGAAAAAGGTCGTCATCGACGCGAAGATCACTGCCGACTGAACCGGGCCAAGGCGCGGATCGGAAGCTGCGGACTCCGGACGGGGCGAACTCACCCGAGGCGTCATCGCGACGCGGGGCCTTCTCTGTAAGAGGACCGACGTTTGCCACAGCTTCGCTCGAACGGAAGAATAGCGGGGTCGCCAATCAGCGTGACGTGCTGAAGCCCTCTTATGCTCGAACATGCTCTGATCGGGAAGAATGTGCCCGATCAGACGCTGCGCAGTCTCAGAGGACCTTCTGCAACACCCATTCATCGATGCGACGGGCGATGTCCAGGTTATTTTTTTCCAGCATCATCATATGACCGTTGCCATGTATGCCTTCCTCTGCGAGCTGGACGAAATCCACCTTCACCCCGGCCTGCTGCAGGAACTTGACGGTGCAGTGATCGAAGAAAGCGTGATACGACGCTTCTGCCGTTAAGACAAGAACGGGAACTGACGCTAGGTTCACGGCAACTCGCTCGGGTTGCGATTGAATCCGGCATGCGATCTTTCCGGGCCCACTCGAAGGCTCTTCCTCGAAGCCGAACGGTGGAGCCCCCTCCATAGGCGGCTCATACCTCATGGGAATGTGCGTCAGACCCCAATCCAAGCCTTTCCCGAGAAGCCCATGGGCCGCGCCGAACGGCGGTCCGGATGGCTCGATTGCCAAGATTGCCTTCACCAGAGACGGACGTGCATCGGCGACAAGCCAACCGAATGGCCCGCTTTGAGAATGGGTCAAGAGAATCGCCGGACCGATTTTGTCGAGCAATGCTGAGCAGGCCGCCTGCACGCGCGATGCGCTAGCCTCATCCGAAAGAACGCTCTCGACCTGCGACGCATAGAACTGATCGAACACTGGATCGTGTTTCTGGCCCTTGCCCGTCCCCTCGCCCGGCCATTGCGTATGCAACTTGGCCTGCGGCCAAGCACCCGCGATAGCAGAGGCCGTGATCTGATTTTCTGCCTGAGCCACGCTGAGGACGCGAGTTTCGCCGTCCGTGGGATGCCAGGCGGACCGGCCGCGCATAGGCTGGTCTAGCAAGTACACGACGTAACCCTGAGCCACAAAGAAGTCAGCCCAGCCCATTCTTCCATCCGGTGTTTGCAGCCAGCAGGCCGAAGTTTGGCCTGCGCCGTGAATCAGCACCAAGGGGTGTGGGCGGCGAACCTCCCTGGGCACAAGAACTTCGACATAGGCTTGTCCGCTCATCGTTTCGTCGGCCGCGTGCTTCGTGTAAACGCCCCCGACGAAAAAATTTCCGCGAAAGCCAACGGCCGATTGATCGATAACCGGAACCGGAAGGTTGAAATTCACTTTGCTCAAGTTTGGAGTTTCGGATAACACAGTCATGAACAACGGGATAGAAGACTTCCAGCCATCGTCACGCACGACCTTGTTGCTGCATCGTGCGCGGGCCCAGCACCGCGATCAAGACTGAAACGGCGACGAAGCAAAAGGCCAGAAATGTGAAGACTGCGGCGGTCCCACCGGACTGCAGCAAGTAGCCTATGAGAAAACTCGAAAAGACCGTGGCCAATCGTCCCCATGAGTAAACGAAGCCGACGGCCCGGGCTCGAATGCTCGAAGGAAAAAGTTCCGACTGGTAAGTGTGAATGCTGTAGGCGACGAGGAGGTTGCAGACGGTGACACCCAGCCCAAAGGCGACGATGCCAACAGACTCCGTCTGCTGCCCGAGGGCGACACCGAACACCGCCGATGCAAGCGTTCCAAACACCAATTGCCATTTACGTTCGATCCTGTCGGCGAACCACATGAACAGCAGCGGGCAAAGCGGGTAGCAAAGACTGATGTAGAAAGTGAATTGGAAGCTTTTCACGATGCTGTGGCCCTGCGCAGCGAGCAGCGCTGGCAACCAGCTTGCGAGCCCGAAGAATCCGATCGTGATGAAGACGTGAGCGAGCGTGAGCATGCTGATTCGGCCCCGCCATTCACTGTCGAACAATTTCGGCGCGGCGCCGTTGACGGATGCATGCACCTGCGACGGCGCCATTTCCACCGGCGTGTGCATCAGGGGAACCGGAACAACGCCAGACTTCTTCTCGATGAGGCCGATCACTTGTGTGGCCCGCTGCAAAGAGCCGCGCCGGGCAAGCCAGCGAGGCGACTCCGGCAAGAGCGTGCGCGTGAGAAGCACCAAAACGCCGCCAACGGCACCGATCAGGCAAACCCATCGCCAGCCGTCCATGCCCAAGGGCTGGAGTGGAACCAGCATGTAGCTCAAACCGCCTGTGATCGGAACGGCAAGGAACTGGACGAAGGTGGCGAAGGCAAAAGCTCTTCCCCGAAAGCGTGCAGGCACGATTTCGGCCAGGTACGCATCGACAGTGACGATCTCCGCCCCGAGTCCGATGCCGGCGATGAAGCGGCACAGATCGATGCCCCACGATGAGTGCTGCAGCGACATCAATAGTGTCGCCGTCGTATAGATTGCGATGGAGCTTGTAAACGCGCGCTTGCGGCCGATCTGGTCGGCGATTCTCCCAAGCACCATGGCGCCCACGAACATGCCCAGAAACGTTGCTGCTGCGAACGTGGCTTGATCAGGCAGGTCGAGCAATCCATGTTCTCGCGCAAAAATGCCGCTTTGAATGAGGCCGGGCGATATCAAGGAGGTCAGCGACAGTTCGTAGGTCTCGAAGAAGGTGCCCAGCGAGAGCAGCAGCACGAGCGCCCAAAGATGGCGACTCATCGGCAGTTCATCGATTCTCCGCTCGAGTTGGCCTGCCGCGTCGACGTCGCGCGGGATGTCCGAAGAAGAAGTCATGTCTCCTGCGCTATTCCAACACCACGTCCAGCAGCCGGATGTACTGTTGGCCGCCATGCATGTCGCGCTCCATCGCCCCCCCTTGAGGGCTGCGACGCGGATAGGAAATTTTCACGACGCTCAGGTCGTGCACCAGGAAGCGTTTGACCTGGGTGGCGTCGACGTCGTAGAGCGCAGCAATGGCCGCTGGCTGAAGCGCGGCCGCGTTGGCATACCGTTCGAAACTCTCGCTGTCAGGGAACGACAGGTCGAGGGTGATCCAGAACGGGCCTGCGTTCTTGGATCGCACATGGCGGCAGACTTCACTGATCTTAGGCATCTTGCAGCTCCGCGGTGTCGACGTATTCGGTACGCACCAGTTCGAGGGCGTGGTCGACGTGCACCACATGGTTGAGCATGAATTCGTAGACGGCGCCTCTCTCGATCTCGGCGGGCGAGAACGGGAAGGCGTAACTCGGCAACGGCGTATCGCAGTTCAGCGGCATGTGAAAGAACAACGGATTGCATGTTTTGGCGATCTGCGTCGCCAGCGCCTGCGTCGCGGCCGTTGCAATGAAAAGCAGGCCGATTTCCACGGGTACGGCACTCGAGGCTGACAACGGCAGACCGGACACGGCATTTGCACCGTACGGGCGCAGCGAGATGTCAAAGCTGCCGATGCGTTCGCCCATGGTGTCGTTCACGCGCTGGCACAGGTGCCGGTGCATTTGTTTCAGGAAGCGGTCAAGCTCCTTGAGCACAGCGCGGTCCTGGATACCCACCAGCATGATGGTCTGGAACGCGCCGGCGGAGGCGCCTTCGAGCTTCATGGTGTAGGGACGGGGAAGGAAGCGCGAACCTGTGACACGCACCACGCGATCGTCCACCGCCGCATAGCGCGCATCGGTGACTTCGAGGATGCCCCCCGGTTCAATCAGCTGAAACGGGTCACTGTTCTCGTACAGCATGTGGGCCGACACGGTGCGCGGCGTGCAATGGTTGTTGGCGCTGAGCGGTTCGATCTCAAAAGCGTCAGCACCCACACGCATCATCACGCCGCCGTCGCGGGGGTTGGCGGCGCACAGTCCTCCACACTCAGCGATCTTGGCAGCGTGCCATGCCGGACCTACGCCGGCACCACGCATGAGCGGCACGGCCGCCAGCACGGCGGTGTCCGTCGTGCGACCGCCCAGCACGATGTCGGCACCGGCCTCGAGCGCGGCGATGTAGGGCTCCGGCCCCATCAAGGCCACGATGTGTTCGCATTGGCCGAACAGTTCGGGATCTGCATGGACCATCGGCGCGAGTGGGGTGACGCGGCATTCCCTTGCTTTCGCGGCGATCAACTCGGGTGGTTGCTCGGAATACAGCAGCGCGATGCGCGGGTGCAGGTCGTGCTCGCGCGCGATTTCCAAGGCGATTTCGCGTGTCCAGTCGAGGGCAGCATCGCAACCAGAAGTTCCGCATGTGCCGATCAACAGCGGCAGGCCCGAACGGGCCTGCGCCCGCATCAGGATCGCCAGGTCCGTTTTGATCGCCGCCCTCGAATACTTTGCGACGCCAGTGGCCAGGTACGCCGGACCGCTGTCGGTCGAACCGGCATCGCACGCGATGGCATGCGCCCCCATGGCCAAGCCCGCGACCACATCGGATTCCCGCACGCCAGCGCCGAGCGCACCGGTGGGCACCAGCACGTTGACGGTGTCCTGAAGTCGGTCGGTCATGCCGTCACCTCGAAGAGTTGGGCGATCTCGGCGACGTTGCGGCAAGCCTCAAGTTGCTGGAGCGCTTTGAACGACGCATCGATCTGTGAGGGCGGCAATAAGCGACTTGCGCAGTCGGTGTATTTCTCGAGCATCTCATCGATCGACATCGGGTCCGCGCCGCCACGGCCCAGTTGGTGTGGCGCATGAGAATGCAGAGTCTTGCCCGCCTTGGTGACGACCGTGAGGTCTGCGGCCATCTCGTTGACTTCCTCGTGAGCGGCCGCCTCGATCGTCGGCGGATATGCCGCCACGGAGGTCTTTGCCAGCAACTCGCGCACGGCGGGCTCGAGGAAGGCCTCCCCCTCGAAATGACGCAACCGCGGAGCACCGTCAATCAACGCGCGCGCCGTTGCGTACTGGATACTGAACTTTGCGCCCAGTGCCGATTGCGGGTTGGGGTTGTTCGTGTGCGGGAGGCGGCGCCGATTGGTCATGATTTCGATCGATTCGACATCGTCCGGCTTCAACCCCTGGCTCCTCAGCGCCAGCATGCCGCGCACGGCCGGGTGGGTGCTGCCGCAGCATGGAAACTGCTTGACGCCGACCGAATCTTGCTCGACCTCCAGGCCTTCGCCCACGCCGATCAGCAAATGATCGATGTGTACGTTGGCGAGTCCGTCGTAGGCCTGAAAGTAGCCTTGCTTGTGCTCGAGGACCCCCGGATTGGCGGTGAAGCCGCCGGCGGCGAGTTGCGCAGCCATCAAGCCATTGCGCACACACTGGCCGACATGCAGCGGCTTCGTCATGGTGCCGAAATTGGCCTTCACTCCGGAGCCGAGCGAGGCAGCGATCGCCAAAGCGGTGGTGGTGCCCCGTACGTCGAGCTTGAGCAGGCGTGCGGCCGCAGCAGCAGCGCCGAATACACCGATCGTTGACGTCGGATGCCAGCCGCGCTCGTAGTGATCGGGGTTGACGACGTGGCCGATGCGGCATTCGGCCTCGAAGCCGACGACGTAGGCTTCCAGCACTTCAGCGCCTGTCGAGCCGAGGGATTCACCGAGCGCGAAGATGACCGGCACCAGCGTCACCGACGGGTGCCCCCCCATGGCATGCGCCATGTCGTCATAGTCGGCGGCATGCGAGGCAGTGCCGTTGACGAACGCGGCTTCCAGGACGCCCGCGCGGCGCCTGCCACCGAACACCAGAGCCTTGCCCTGCGTCACGTCAGCGGCCAACGCCTTCTGCAAGACGGACACGACCGGTTCCGTCGCACCGAGCAGCGTCACGCCGATGGTGTCGATGATGCAACTGATGGCGACCTGCTTCGCCTTGGCTGAGATGTTGTTGATCTGGATCGCGGCCAGATGCTCGGCAAGTTTTTGCGCGACCGTGGCTTGGAGCGCCTGCTGATCGGCTGCCGCGCCAGGCGCACTTGCGCGGGGTTCAAGCGTGCGTTCCATGCTCAGTCCTGCGCCTTCGCGGTTGTGAAACTGTGCGTGCCTGTGCGCGAGGGGAAACCGCCGCGTACAGCGCCCGCGCGCTGGTCACGGTAGATCGCCGACATCAATGGACTCAGCGCACGCGTATTCGGCATCGACAACCACATGCGAAGGAGATGACGCTTGCGGTCTTCCTCTTCATAGTCCTCGAACTCGGTCCGCGAGTGGTAGGTGACGTGGTTGTTCAGCAGTTGGATGTCGCCCGGCTCGAACATCATCCCGAGATGGAAGCGCTCGTCATTGGCAAGCTTGTTGAGAAGCGTCACCGCCTCGATCTGCTTGTCGGTGAGTCGCGGCAGTTCGGGATAATTTTCTTGCGCTGCAGTGATGTGCGTCCAGATATGGCGGCACGCGAACTTGCGCTCGTGCTCCGTGTAGATCGGCTGCTGGTAGTACGGCGATTCGCCGGGCGCTTCCTGGCCCTTCCAGCTCCAGTAGAACGGCTTGTAGAGCTCGGCCAGCAGGTCTGGCCGTGTGGCTGCGATTTCGTTGCGAATGGCGATCGAGCTGCAGATCATCGATCGGCCGCCACTCTTGGCGGTGCGCATCACGATGAGGGCGACGACGTCGGCGGTGTCGGTGTGAAAACCCAGTTTCTGGTTGGACATGTAGCCGCGGCCGGTCGCGCTGTTGACGTCCTGGCCGAAGTTGCGCACGTCGCCGAGAAGGTCACCCTTGCTGCTTTGCGAGACAGCGGTACCGAGGTACAGACCCATGCCCCAGTACATCAGGCGAAGGTCATCGCGAGAATATCTTTCCGCTGGCAGGCCGCGCAGGACGACGATGCCCCGCCCATTTTCCAACCGGTCCTGGATCTCGGGCACCAGCTTGTCGAACACGCTGAGCGGAAAGTTCTGTTTGGTGAGCTTGTCGATGGTGATGCCCGCTGCTTTCGCCGCCTGCAGGGCTTGGTCGAGATCCGCGATTTGCGCGGGCGTGAGCTGCATGATCCATTCGCGCGTATCCGCCATGTCGGCAGCAAGCCAGTTGGCTTTGCCGTGGTAGGGGTCCAATGCGATCTGCGGTGCGGCTTCGAGAGTAGGGGCTGTCATGGTGTCTCCTGTAAGCGTTGAACAAAAAAACTGTGGCGCAGGGCCAAGCCGACACCGTGCCCGCCGGGCACAGCGTCGTATGAAAAAGATGGAGCGCTGCTGCTTACTGACCGCCGAGGCGCGCCAGGATCATGAGCCGCACCTGGTCGACGTGGTCCTGCATCGCTTTCTGCGCGCGCTGACCATCGCCAGCGATCAGGGCCTCGATGATTTCAAGATGCTCAGCGCAGACGCTCTTGCGGCGCGAGGGCAGGCGACCGAACTTGAACATCGATGTCCGGGTCTTGAGATCGTCGATCATCTGCTGCAGCACCGGATTGCCAGACGCTTGCGCGATCAACGCGTGCAGATCCCGATCACTGGCGGCGAACTCGGGTGTCACGGCGTCTTCCGGCAACTTCAACGCCTCGCCAATCCGGCCCTTGAGAACCTCAAGTTCCGCGATGGATACGCGGCCGGCAGCCAAGCGTGCGGCCTCGCCTTCGAGCAACCGCCGAACATTGAGCACATGCATGTACTCCTCAACTGGCATTGCACGCACAACCAAAGCCCCGTTGCGCTGCCGCTCAAGGAATCTCTCGCCCTCCAGGCGCCGGACCGCTTCGCGCAGCGGGGTCCTGGAGATGCCCAACTGGAGGGCGATCTGTCGCTCCGTCACGACTTCGTTGGGGGCGAGCTCTCCTCTTAGGAGCATGCCCATCATCGCTTTGTGTGCCAATTCGGAAAGTGCCAGCGCCGGTTCAGCGGCGCTCAGGTCTTCCGACTCAACTGGTGTTTTCGCGTTCATGGGAGTAAGTGTAGGTGGTAATTCCTATCGTGTCCAGATGGTATACCACTTGCGCAACGAAGGTATATCTTTGATACTTGGGTTCTGCCTGCCGTCGAGAACGGGTGGGCGATATCTATTAACCGGAGACATACCTTGATCAAAATTCGGCGCAGCCTGACTGCTTTCGCGGGCGCTCTTCTTGTTTCGTCACTTGTGGCCGCCCAGGGCACATATCCCACCAAGCCGCTTCACTTCGTTGTGCCTTTCGCACCCGGTGGCGAGTCGGACATCGTTGCCCGCCAAGTGGCGAACAAACTTGCGGTGCTTCGCGGCTATACCGTCATCGTGGACAACTTTCCTGGGGCGGGGGGTAACTTAGGTGCGGAGAAAGCGATGAAGGAGCCTGCAGACGGCTACACCTTTCTTGTGATCTCAGGCGCATACGCCGCCAATGCCGCAGTCAACAAATCCGCTTTCGACCCGATCGCCGCGATCCAACCGGTGATCCAGTTCAGCACACAGCCCAGTGTTCTGATCGCCAATCTCAAATACAAAACCGTTGGGGAACTTGTCGACAAAGCGCGCAAGTCGCCGGGCCACCTCAACTTCGGCACCGCGGGCATAGGAAGCCTGGGCCATCTTTCCAATGAGAACTTTGCGTTGGTCACAGGCGTATCGATGAATCACATCCCCTACAAAGGCACCAGCAACGCAGTCACTGACCTTGCTGGCGGCCAGATCGACATGATGTTTGCGGGCGTGACCGGCGCGAGGGCGCTGGCAAAGGGCGGCAAGATTCGCATGCTCGCGGTGACCTCCCCCAAGCGTCTTCAAGTCCTTCCTGATGTACCAACGCTCGTCGAGAGCGGCATTGCTTATGAATCGTCGCTCTGGCACGGGTTGGTGGCATCAAAAGACGTGCCGCCGTCGATCATCGAAAAAATCAACGCCGACTTGAATGCTGCGCTTCGTGATCCCGACCTCGTGTCCAAGTTCAATGCAGAACTCCTCTCCCCTGTGGGCGGAACGCCGGACAGATTCAAGGAAGTGATCACGACTGAGCTGGATCGACTCCAGCGCATCGTCAAAGCTGCCAACGTGAAGCCGCAGTAATCGACCTTGCTGCATCCATTGCCATCGCCCCTACAACGCCGGTGGACGAGATGGACCGGCGCGCCCCCGGTGGGCCATTCGCAGTCCGCAGTCCGCAGTCCGCAGTCCGCAGTCCGCACTATCAATCTAGAAGGTACCGAGACATGGTCGATTCGAAATCGTCAGCACATACGCGTGGCCACGAACGTTTGGTGGACGGCGCGCGGATAAAAGCACTGCTTCGCATGGCACTCGTGTGGGCGTGCCCTGTCGCGGTCTTGGCCCTTGCTGGATGCACCACGCCGAAGATCGAAAATCCGCCCGAATTTGCAACAGTTGCCAAGCAGGGCGTGCTCTTTGTGGGCGGTAAATACAAGAGCGATCCCGCTCAGGGAATGACGGATCAAGCTTACGTTTTCTACCAGATCCCCAAGGGCTACGCTCCAGGACGCGACGGCAAGTGGCCCATCATCATGGTCCATGGCAGTGAGCAAACGGGCGCAAATTTTCTTGGCACTCCGGATGGCCGGCCTGGCTGGGTTTGGTACTTCGTAAGCCAAGGGTGGCCTGTCTATGTGATCGATCAACCCGGACACGGAAAATCCGGGTATTTTCCTGAGACCTATGGAGTTCAAGCCGCCTCCCCCCAACCCGCAAGGGTTCAGGGACTCTTTGCAGGCCCCGAACTGACCCAACCTACTGCATGGCCAGAAGCGCCCCTGCATACGCAATGGCCAGGCGGGGCGGGCAGCGGCAAACGAGGCAATGAAGCATTCGATCAATTCATGGCTTCGCAGGTCGCAAATGTTCCTGAGCATAAAAGAGCACTTGCCTTGACAAGACGTGCACTGGGCGAGTTGCTTGGGCGAATCGGGCCATCCATTTTGGTGACTCATTCCATGGCCGGCCCTTTGAGTTGGATGGTTCCGCAAGACAATCCGGGGAAGATCAAGGCGGTCATTGCCATCGAGCCAACCGGTAACTCAAGTTTGCGGGGCGACGCTGCGCCAGGAAGTCCCTGCGGACTGACGGACGAATGCCTTCGATTTTCGCCAGCTATCGAAAGCCCAGCGGATCTCGGGCTTGTCAAGACGCCATCACCAATCGCAGGGCTGCAGAGTTGCTGGTTGCAAACGCCGCCCGCTCGCACACTTGCGGACCTTGCCGGCTTGCCCATCTTGATCGCAACGAGCGAAGCTTCGTATCACGCACAGTACGATCACTGCACCTCGCTTTTCCTGAGTCAGGCTGGAGTGACGAACACTTGGATCAATTTGGCTTCAGTAGGAATCAGAGGTAACGGGCACATGCAGATGCTCGAACTGAACAATCTGGAAATCGCGAATTTCTACAAGAATTGGATACTTCGGCATGTGCGATGAGGCTCGCATTTTTAGCGCCCCTGCACCGAACACAACCGTCGGCCGGACCGTCTCAGCGCTGAGCGTAATTCGCCGCGGCCCGGCGAAACATGTCGGCGAGATATTCGGCGGCCGGCGTCAGTGGCAAGGCCGCGCGACGAATGAGGACGATGCCCGGCGCTGGCATTGGCTCTTTGACTTCGATCACCTGGAGGGCATCACGCGTCAGTGGAAATTCGCTGTACTGGCGCAGTGTGACCGCGAGCGCATCCGATGACATCAAGGTTGTCATCAAGCTAAGCATCGAATCGGCCTGGATGGTCGTGCGTGGCGGCGGCAGGTTGTGCCGGGCGAACAACTGCGTGAACTCGCTCTCTGCCTTGGCCGTGATTCCTGTGGTCGCCCACATCTCGTCCGTCAGTTCGGCCAGCGAGCGCGCCTTGGCACGCGGATGGCCACGCCGCGCAAACACTGCGCGGGTGTTGTCGAATAGCTTTTCGACCGCAAACTCTCGCCCTGGCGCGCGCTCGGGCGCCGGACCTATGTAGAAGTCCATGCTGCCGTCGCGCAGCCGCGGTTCCGCCGCGGGAAACGATCCTTCGACGATGCGCAGGCGCGTGTGCGCATAGCGCTTCTGAAACAGTGGCAGAGCGGTCGGCAGCAGGGTCATATGGGCAACGATCGACAGACAGACCTCAACACCCCCCTGGTCACCCCCGAGGAATTGACTCACCTCCTCCTGTGCTCGGCGTGCCTCGCTGCCGATCACCCTGGCGCGCCGGATGAAAACCTCCCCGACCGGCGTCAGCGCCATGCCGCGCGCGCGCCGTTCGAACAAGGTCGCGCCGAGTTCGCGTTCGAGCTCACCGATGCTGCGCGTGAGTGAAGGTTGCGACATGCCCAGATGTCGCGCCGCAGCCCGCAGGCTCCCCTGTTCCGCGACCGCGGTCACCGCCAGCAATTGGTTGAATTTCATGGTGATAGCTGAACCGGATCGATGGATCAACTTTGCCATCTTATGGGAATAGGCACGCCCTCCTAGACTTCGCCGCACCAGGACCGCCTCGACGCGTTGACTGCGACCGAGACGAGCCGACAACGATGCCGGAGACAAAAAATGAAACGCCGCAACCTGCTAGCTGCCACGCTTACCATCGCCGCGCTGGGGACCGCCCTGGATGTGCACGCGACCGATTACCCCAGCAAGCCCATCACGATCATCGCGCCGTCCGGTCCGGGCGGCGGATACGACCTCACAGGCCGCGTGCTGGCGGATGTGCTGAGCAAGCAGATGGGGGCGTCGTTTATCGTCGAGAACCGCGCAGGGTCCGGAACACTGATCGGAACGCAGACAGCAGCTGCGGCGGCCCCGGACGGCTACACACTGATGGTCGGCGGCTTGAGCAATCTCGTGTTCAATGCTGCGCTCTACAAGAAGCTTCCTTACGACCCCAAGACGTTCGTTCCAATCGGGCTGGCTGCACGCTATCCGTACCTGATGGTGGCACGCGGCGATCTGCCTCAGAACAATCTCAAGGAACTCGTTGCCGAACTTCGCGCCAACCCGGACCGGCTGACCATCGCCACCTCCGGGCCGGGCAGCGGGCAGGAAGTCATGGCGACGCTGTTCGCCAGGTCGACCGGCACGAAGATCGCTCAGATCCCCTACAAGGCGGCCGCACCCGCCTACCAAGATCTTCTCGCCGGCCGCGTAGACCTCTTTCTGGACACCCTCACCACGGCCAAGCCACACGTCGACTCCAAGCGCCTGAAGGCCATCTTCATCACCAGCGAGAAGCGCAGCCCGCACCTGCCCGCAGTCCCCACAGCCGCCGAACTCGGACTTCCACAATTGCAGATGGGCACCTGGTTCGGCCTTTTCGCGCCACGCGGTGTGCCGCTCCAAGTGCTCGAACAACTGCAAACCGCCTTGCGAGCGGCCGTCCAGAGCGGAGAACTCGCTCGCCGACTGGAGCCGCTGGGCATCGAGGTCATGAACGTCGATCAAGCCGCTACAGAAGCTTTCATCAACGCCGAATACGCCCGCTGGACCAAAACTATCAAGCAGTCCGGTACGACCCTCGACTAAACGCTGCATTAGCTGACGTTCACCATATGGACAAACTCGAACTGACACTCCCGGAGCGCGATGCGATCCGCTTGCTGATTGCTCGCGCGGAGATTGCGCGCGTATCGCAAGACTGGGGCCTTGCGCGCGACGCGTGCCGCTGGAACGAACTGCAGGCCCTCTTCACGCCCGATGCAGTCATGCACACGACCTGGTTCGTGGGCAGCGCTTCCGAATTCATCGAACGCTCACGCGAGGCGGCCAAAGCGGGCGCACGCGTGCAGCATTTCATCGGCACCTCATCGATCGAACTCCAGGGCGAGCGCGCGATTGCGGAGACCCGGATGATCCTCACGGTGCGGGGCAAGCTCGGCAGCGTCGAAGTGGATGTCACCTGCCAGGGCCGCTTCTACGACTTCCTGAGGAACGCAGACGGCTGGCGCATCCAGCGGCGCGTGCCGATCTACGAGCGCGACCGGATGGATCCGGTGGTACCGGGCACGCCTCTCGAGTTGGAAGCCGAGCGGCTCGCCGCCTATCCCGAAGGTTATCGCCACCTGGCCTACCTGCAAACGGACGGCGGCGCGCGAATCGCCAAGGACCTGCCGACGCCCAACAGCGATGCACTCACGCGTCTTTGCGAGGAAGGCAGCGCCTGGCTCCGCCGCGAAGACCACGCGACTCAATAGCAGAGCACGCAGAACCGGCCAGGCCGGACCACCTCGCTTTCGTCATTTCGGACATGCCACCGCCGGTGGCACGTTAGCCCCTGCGCCATCAAGAAGCGCACATGTACCTGGAGACATCAACCATGAAACAAAAGCTCATCGGCTTCGCCCTCATGCTCGTCGGAGGCGCCGCAACCGCGCAATCGTCCGTCACCCTGTTCGGGGTGGTCGACGCCGCGATCAGCGGCTTCATCAACAAGTCCACCGACCGGGCGGGCCGCACGGTCACGGTCAGCCGTCACGATCTGCGTAACTCCGGCTACAACACCAGCAGGCTGGGCTTCCGCGGCACGGAGGATCTCGGCGGCGGATGGTCCGCCGGGTTCTGGCTGGAGGCGCCGATTACGAACGACGATGGGGCAACCGGTATTGCGAACTTTTCCCGGCGCTCCACGGTGAGCCTGTCGGGTGACTTTGGTGAAGTGCGCCTCGGACGGGACCATACGCCGACCTACTGGAACAACAGCGTATTCGATCCTATGGGTCAGGTCGGCGTGGGTGCCAACTTGCTCAACTCCGTCGGCTCGATCTCCCCTGGCCGCGACTTCAAGGCCAGCACCAACTATCCCCGGGCCAGCAACTCGATCGGCTATTTTCTTCCGCCTACGCTGGGCGGCTGGTACGGACAGCTCATGTACAGCTTTCACGAGAACACCAAGTATGACCCGGGCAGTGCAACCCCGCCCGGCTTGAACGCCGCGGGTGCGCCAAACACGGGCGCGGTTGCAACGGCCAGGGCGGGCCGCTACGTCGGGGGCCGCTTCGGTTATGCGAGCGGACCACTGGACGTCGCCGCGGCCTATGCCCAGGACACCACAGGGGACAGCTATTACGCTGGCACCACAGACGTCACGAAAACGGCAAACGTGGGCGCGAGCTACGACTTCGGCGTGTTGAAGCTGTTCGGGGAACTGGCGCGCGAAAGGCGCGTGCGCGACTACGCGGTCACAAGCGGCGCCTCGCCTGGCATAGACCTCGATGGCTACCTCGTGGGCTTCACGGTGCCCGTCGGCCCTGGCTTGATCCGCGCTGCGTACTCGCAGGTTCGCTACGACTTGCACACGCCGGCATTGCCCAACCCCAAGGCAAGCAAGGTGGCGCTCGGCTATGTGCATAACCTTTCCAAACGCACCGCGCTGTATGCTACGGTCGCCCGCATCAGCAACAAGAACGGCGCCGCACTGACCATCAACGGCGGCCCAGCGTTCGTCACTAACGCTGGGTACACCCCGGGCGTCGCGACTGGCTACGACCTGGGCATCCGCCATTCCTTTTGAAGCAGCCCCGATGAAACCTCGCCTTCATACGCTGATCTGCACCACCCGGCCGGGCCGCCTCGGACCGGCGATCGCCGAGTGGGCTCATGAGTTCGCGCAGGCGCATGGGCGCTTCGATTCGACGCTCGTGGACCTTGCCGAGTTCTCGCTGCCAGTGTTCGACGAACCGGAACACCCCCGGCTTCAGCAATACATCCATGCGCATACGAAAGCGTGGAGCGCATCGGTGGCCGCGGCAGACGCGTTCCTGTTTGTCATGCCTGAATACAACCACGGCCCTCCTGGCGCCCTGATCAACGCGATGAACTACCTCGTGCGTGAATGGCAGTACAAGCCGGTCGGCTTCGTCAGCTATGGCGGCGTGTCCGGGGGTCTTCGCGGCGTCCAGGCGACCAAGCAATTGATGAGCACGCTCAAGCTGGTGCCTATTCCAGAAGCGATCGTGGTGCCTAATTTCACGCAGCACGTCGAGGCCGATGGCAGGTTCGTCCCGAACGAGCTACACACCGCTTCCGGCATGGCAATGCTCGAGGAGTTGCACCGGTGGACCCGCGCCCTCGCCGCACTGAGGGTGGAGGCACGTCCTGAAGAATTGGGTTGATTAAAGGAAGTCAGGCAGAGGCCGCGCACGATGCTGTAAGCAGCGGCAAAAATTGCGAATGGAGCCAGATCTACTGCCACTAAACGCGAATTCGCCAAAGAGCTTCCTGGGCACGCAAGTCCGAATCCTGCCGCTCGCTCTCGCGGCAGCCCTGCGTTACTACGCGCTCAAGCGCTCTGCCACCTCACGTGCACCGAGTTCTCGCACCGTTGCAAGGCTTTCGAGTTGTGCGGCCCGTGGCCGAGCCTTACCTTGTTCCCAGTGGTAGATCGTCTGCCCTGATACACCGACCAGTTGCCCATAGATCGCCGCGGAGAGCCCGAGCTTGGCGCGATGCGCCGCCAACCTGGCTGCGCTGAATCGGCGCTTTGTGCGCGCTTCCACTTCATCGCCGGGATCAACTGTTGCGGCGGGGCGCGTCGCTCGTTTTGCAACCCGACGCAGTTCCTTCTCGAGCACATTCATTTGGCGACGTAGCTCAGCAATCGACGCGCGATGCGCGACCGATGCCTTCTTGAGCGTTTCAATCTCAGCGCGCACTTCTTTGCGAGCAACGCGGGAGATTTCAGCTTTGAGGATTGAGGCAATATTTGGCATGGGTAAATTGTGCCGTTGCACTACAACCTTATCGGAGGGCAGATATCGCTTTGAGCGATCGCTTGCTCAAACCTAGGGTGCCTTTCGAAATACCCCAAAACACTGATGTGCTCGAGCTACAAAAAGGGCACTGACCAGAATCATTCACGCAGCGTGAAAACCACCGACAGGTAGGAGACCGGTTGTGCGTGTATTGCCTCGATTCCGTGCAGGGCCGTAGCATCGAACAACAACGAATCTCCTGCCTTCACCTCGATCGCCTTGGTGCCGTAGCGGTAGGTCACTTCCCCGGACAGGAAGTACAGAAACTTCAGGCCAGGATGCTGGAAGGTCGCGTAGGGCTCCGCATCGGGCAGCAGTGTGACCAGGTAAGGCTCAGCGAACAGGTTGCCTGACAGCAGGTGTCCTAACAACTCGCACCGGTAGTCCGCCACAGCCCCAATGCGGTCGACCACTAGTCCCTGACCGGCAGGCACGTGGCAGAAATCCGTGCGCCGCGCCTGATCCCCAAAAAACGTGAGAGCGGCACGTGCAAGCCCTGCGCAATGCGGTCCAAGGTCTCCACCGACGGCGAAACCAGACCACGCTCTATGCGCGAGAGCATCGAGGCAGAGTCCCGATGTCTGGGCCAGCGCACCAGTGGACGTCCCTGCCGCCATCCGAAGTGCCCTGATCTGCGTGCCGATCCGCGATGCCGACGGGCTTCGCACAGGTCCTGGTTGCGGTGCCCGGGCACGGGTCACAGATGCAGGCAAGCGCTGGAGACGCGACGTTGGAAAGGGGAAGGAGCCTGGGCTTTTCTCATCGTCTTACCACTTGCAGTCAACGAAGAATTCATTTTGACTTGAAAGATGTTGACTCAGAAGCGTGGCATGCGTGGCATATGCGGCATTGGAGTGACGGTGACGACGAGGATGTGGGCTCGGGCCGCGTCGACCAACTGCTGGGCGGCTATCTGTACGGCCCGGATCTCGTGCGCGCAAGCAGTCCGCGAAGGTGTCGAAGAAGTTCACTGAGGCCTGAATTCGAGGAGAGAGCCATGGCTGCCTGCACGCAGTGCCGAGAAATGACGGGAGCGTCGGCTACCGTGGTGTCGCACGATCAGCTTGTGAGGGGCGTGACGATGGGCATTGCTGCGGGGCGAGAGGCCGAGGCGTTGGATGGACTGGAGTGGTACGGTTGGTCAGCAATGGGTAATTTGAGAAGTTTGCGCGCGCAATTTGAGAATATCAAGGCGGACGTCACCCAGCATTGGACTTGGGGTAATCAGCCGCAATTTCGAATGAAAATCTGATCAGAATTCCGAACTGTGGCCTCCGCAAGCAGCAGGCGTAGCACCATGAAGACGTTTCGCAATGTCTTCAGTGGCAGGAGGTCAGAGGATTAGCGACTGCAGTCACTGCCTAGGACGGACTTGCTTTCCTCGATTGGTTCTGACCCAAGAGCCAACAGTTGGTCGACCGCCTTCTGAAACTTCTGTGAGTTGATGTCAGAGTCGGCCGCGCTGAATGAAACTTCAATGGCTCGACGTCCCTTGGGCAGCATCCATTCCTCGATCTTCCAGTCGCCAGCTTTGAGCCGGCGAACCCGGCTGCTGCATCCGAGCGGAATAACTTGAAGCTGCATGGGAAAAGCCGAACTGGCCGCAGCCTCGACTTCGCAGCTCCATGAAACCATACGCTTCGGGCCTATCGCATCAGCTACCTTCTCGCGTGACCAACCGATGTCCAACTCCAGCTTGGACTTCATTTTTGGACCGGTCAGCGGGCAAGACATACCCTGAAGTGCTGTCGTCGTCTGAATGCTTTCAGGGCCACGTAGCTTGTATGTGGACTCCGGGCCATCCTCGTTGCTGCGTTCGCGAGCTAGCACGACCAAGCCCGCAGGCACCGAAGGAGACTGGCCCGCTACCAGGTATCGCACCTCGAAGGAACGCTCCCTTGTCGTCCCAACATTCAAGGCGTCTCGTGCGGCTTCCGCTGAGACCGGCCCACCCTTGGACGGATCCCAGCGAAATGCGTATTCGGCTTCCAGCGCCGAAGCGCCGTGCCCCAATGTGCAGCCAAGGATCATTACCGACCATCGAGAGAACATTCGGCCTCCTAGGTATTGGAATGTGCGATAGAGATTTGATAGCAATAGCGAGGCGCCGCGCACCTAGCCATTAGAAAGATTGTGCGTGCTGGATTTTCTTGCCATATTGATTACGCTGCGCTCTCGGCGTTGAGACAACGTTTTCGCTGGATACGGCGAGAAGCAGCAGGAATCCCAATCCCGCATGTGCTCCTGGTATGCAGCGCGATCGGATGCCCCGGGAATCAAGTCCCGCAAGAGGAGGTAAGTAATGAATGCTCGGTTCTTTGCGTCGATCGCTGCTTTGGCGTTCGGATTGCCACCTGATGTCTCGGCACAGCCTTCCCAGTGCCGTGTCCACGCGAGCGGAAGCTTTGGTGGAAGCTCACTGAAGCTTGTGAGCGATCACTCGAATTCCGCGTCTCCGCGGTTCGTTGTGTTCAAGGCGCCGATGGCAGTTAACACTGACGGGGCTCCAACGTCTTATCACCCGCAGGACTTTCTCGGAAAAGAGCGGGCGATCAATCGACTGGACAACGGCATCGCAATCCGAACACTAGTTGGTGCGCGTCCCGACGTTGCAACGCAAGCCATGGTTGTTCGAGACTGGCAAAAAGCAAAGTGGATGGTCCCTTCCGGCTATCGGATCACATGGCAAAACGTCATCGCTTCTAGGGCCGATGGAAAGCCATGCGTATTCGTCGAAGGAGAAAATGCCGGCTTCTTCGGTTCGCTGACGAGCTTGAAGAACGGGCTGCCAGCCAACGAAGCGGGTGAGTGCGGAGTCAATAATCAGGTTGACCAGCGCTTCATTCCGACCATTGCGTTGCGCGGTGGAGCTTCCAACCCAATGACCGGGTGGGGTGCAAAAGTTGGCGATCTTGTTCTGGCCGTGAATCCGCAAACAGGCGCGTCTGTTGCGGGCGTGATCGGCGACTCCGGCAACGGTAACCGGATCGGCGAGGGCTCTGTGGCAATGAACATGGCGCTTTCTGGCAAGACCATCCAACCCCGAAACTATGCCGAGACGCTATCGCTGGACCTGAGCACTAGCATCTCCGTCGCGGTCCTACCCAAGAGTATTCTTTATAAGCGAGAGCGCCCCTATACGGCTCAGAACCTCACTGCCAGGGTACAGAACTGGGCGACGGAAAACTTTGGATCCCTCGACGCATTCAAGACGCTGCTGACCAATTGCATCTGATGTGGCGGGCTGACCGGCGGCGGACGGACATCCATGCGTGCCGTGCACAGCGCCAGTTTTTTGGAGTTATCACGAATCCGCCGACAAGACCATCCCTTAGATGGATGAGGTGATTCTCCAAAGAAGCGGGAATACTTCTGCCGTCCCGTGCACCGACTTCCGATATCCGCGCGGCGCAAATCAATCCGGGAGCGCGCGGCGAGAAGGTTCGCTCCGTGACTATTGAAGTCCGCAGATGCTATTGATGGATTGCACAGGAGCGCCTGTGCGTGCCGTGCAGGCGGACTCGTTGTACTACGCTCCGCATTCTCGCTAGCGATAGATAAAAAAAGAAAGAGGACACCATGGAGAAAGGTATCGCCGCCGCGCTGATTGCTTGCGCGCTCATGACCGCCTGCGCGACTCCGCTCCCGATTGTCGACTATGCAAGCACCGAGCAAAGAGAAGCAGGTACCTTTGCCCGCTATCAGCCGTTGAACAACTTCTACGACGTAGAGGATGTTATCGACGAATTCGAGGCCTATCACTTTCTCTACAGCCATGCGGCAAATGAGCTTCGGCTCAAAAGCCAGGGCGCAAATGAGGTCGGTTTTTACTCTTCACTTGTGGCAGTGGTTGCTGGGATCGCCAAGTCTAGAGATCCGGTCATTGCTGGCGGCGTACTCGCAGCGGGGTCGAGTATGTACAGCGAGCGGTACAAGCTCGAAATACAAATTTCAAACTATGAGTTGGCCTCCCGCGCGATGCGTTGCATGTACGTCGAGACGAGAGAGATTGGGACAGTCGATCTTGATTCGCTCAAATTCGTGATCGGCGGGAAAAATCTCGACGCCAAACCAGAGACATTGAGGATCGCCCGCGATGGATTTCTTGAGGTGAGAGACAAGATCTGGTCGCTTCAGGCGAAAGTTGTTTTAGGCACGCCAGATCTGGGAAAGCTCAAAGAGGTTGCAGCCACTGCGAAAGACTCATTGGTGGCGGGAACTGGACATGCACTCGTTGCAGCAGGGTTTGCTGTATCGGATGACGCGACTGCGAACTATCGCAATCGGATGAAGGCATGCACGGCGATCATCACGGGATGACGACGATGCGATTCCAGGGGCTAGACACGCTGAATTCTTGGTAGTTTGACATCTTCACCAGGGGAGATAGATGAACCAAATCTCAATAACTGACCTAGGTGGCTGGCGCCTTCGAAAAGGCCTTGCCGTATATCAATATGGCTTGGCTTTGCTGGTTGTTTCCGCAGCACTATCGACTGGCGCGAAAGCGGTCGCGGCAGGCAAACCCCTAGGATGCGAATTCAGCGACAAGATGCTCAGCTTCAAGGGCAGTGAACTCGAGCAGGCCAAATGCCTGTTGCGCCCGGTGAAGAAAAGTGGAAATTTAGGCGCGCCGCTGGCAACTCTTCCCGAGCCGCTCGAGTCATTGATTGGAAGCCCGGCAAAAATCGATCTGCCAAGGTTTAAATCGTACTTGGAGACCTTGGCGATACCTCAGGATGCTCTGGGCGGTAACCTTGACGCACCACTTTCACGCGCTCAAGGAAGTGGGCACCCTGCAGCTCGCTATTTCGTCATTCACGACGTCAGCTACAACGTCTGTGTGGACGTCGGAGAGTTGGCGCGATCGGACAAGCCTGACGCAGCATGGAATCTTGCGGCTCGTTGGGCGAACAACAAACAAGCCCATCTTTTCATTACTCGTGACGGAAAGCTAGTTTCCCCGCAGGGTCGTACCTTCGGGACCCCTCATCGTGCAACGAAGCTTGAGATGAGTGACGATGACACCAAGGGCTTGTTTCTCCACGTTGAGAATGTGCAACTGAGAACTGCAGAACTTGAGAAGGGGCAACCTGCACGCCTCAAGCCAACTAAAAAGAACAAGGTGGGGGATTGCGTGAATGACCGAATTGCGCAAGTTCCAGGTTTCAGCGATGTCCAGCTTTCCCGCCTTGCTCTTGTCTATGTCGCAGCAAGTCATCGCGCTGGAAGTTGGTTGATTCCGGCGTACCACGCCACCATAGACGATGGGATGTCGGATGGTCATGACGACCCGCAGAACTTTGACTTGTCGAAGTGGAGCAAATATGTTTGCGATCACTTGACGGCTTTAGGTGCAGCCTGTTCCCGATGAGCGGTGTTGTTCTTTCGTAGTGCCGCATTCTGTCGCAGCGGGATTGCGAGGGAAGGTAGAGCCTCCGCACTGGGGGCTGGCACCATTCGACCCCGATAACAGTGCGCTATCCCGCGATGGATTTCGCCGAGGCGAGGTGCTGGAGATAGCGTCGCACTTCGCGTAGAAAATTGATCGCGATAGAGTTGATCGCGGGTCAATCTGCTTGGCGGATTTCCCCAAGCTGGTGTTTTGCAGACAGCAGCCTTTGTGAGCGGGCACACTGTCAAAATCTAACTTGGTTCTTTGGTTAGGGAGCGATGGCTCCGTCTTCTAGAGGATGGCAAACAGACAGAAAATAGGTCGTAACGCATCATGTCTCGCCGGTACCTCGACGTTCACCGTGCTGTCGAGTCCGACCAAGGATGGACAGCTTTACGACGCTGTGGCGGACCAGATGTGGCCGCAGGGCTACCAGGCACTTAGCAGCCGCGGGGAAAGCTATGAGCGCCGCGGGGTGCACGAGCGCAATCGCTTGTTCGGAATGGCGATATGGCTGCTTCAGGATTGGCCCGATCGCTTCGAGATGTGCGTGCGCCACAGTGGTGCGCGTCGATGGGGCTTCTTGGCTCATCATCCCAATCTGCCCCCGTGGTTCAAGGCGCAGTGCGGCAAGGATTGATGAGAATTAAGTCTCGGCAAGCGGGCCGACATGGTTTGCGACACACGCTGCAATGGCTCCTGCACGTAGCATTCCTCGAATCAAAATCCGCCGTCTCACATGGACTCCCTCCTCACCGCAATCTTCGCCGCCGCTGCAGCTCTGGCAGGCGTGGCCTTGACGAGCTATACGAACTTCCAGACCCAGCGGCGCAATCATCAGTTCCAGATGGATGCCGAGGCTGCCAAGCACGATCGGGAAAAGGCCGACAAGCAGACGGCGACAAAGAACGAACGGATCACCCAGGCGCACATTGCGCTGAGCCGGCTGGCCCGGGAGTTCTCGATGACAAGCCTCGACATCCTTTGGCGCGCCGGCATGAAAGCCGAAGCGTACGACCAGCGGTATCTGGCAGCTTGCGCGGAGATGGATTCGCTCCGGGCATTCGCCGAACTGTACGAGCCGGGGCTGAGTCCTGAAATCGAAGAGTTGCACGGGCAGATGAATCTCTTCTGGGGACACTTCAACAACGTGCTCCATAGAACGCATCTCGGCTATGCGGTCGACGATCAGAGCTCGTCGCTTCAGAGTGCGCACGCCGCGGCCCGCGAAATCGGCTCCAAGGCGCTCTTGGCCAAATGGCAATTGGCCCGCCTTGTTCCCAGGTAGACAAACTGGCCGCAAGGCTAGATCCGACCCACTTGTGTATAGGCATCACATAAGCGTGGTGTAACAGGTAGTATTCCGATCAAAGTCGCTCGAATTCTGACGCGCGCAGCGCCACCGAACATCGCTGCGGGCTGGCGATCGAGCTCGCGCGGGAGGCGCTGCTCTGCGGCCTTGGCGGCGTCGACTGAGCGGTCTTCTCGCAGGACTGCACGGCTTTCACGTGCACGAAAGAAAGCGCCCCGAGGTCCCTTGAAGCTCAGCGGCCAATCGGTGTGGCGGCTCGGTCGGGTTCGAGAAACTGCTGTAGCGTCCCCAGCAGTTTCGACAAGTCGGCCGGTTTTGCGAAATGGCCGTCGAATCCTGCCTCGAGCGCTTTGTTCCGATCCGACTCTTGGCCGTAGCCACTGAGCGCCAGCAGCGCGATCTTGCTCAGGCGAGCGTCGGCGCGCACTCGCCGCGCAAGGTCATAGCCGCTCATGCCCGGAAGGCCGAGATCGAAAATGCCGCCGTCCACGCTTTCCCTCTCCAGCAGCGCCAGCGCATCCTCCGCGTTGCCGGCCGTCAGCACCTGATGGCCTTCGAGAACGAACCACTCCGCCAGCGATTCCAGGGCGTCCGCGTTGTCGTCCACGAGCAGCAGGCGCAGCGTTCTGGCGAATGGCTCGTGAGCAGGGGCGGCTGCAACCACGCGGGCCGATGCCGTGGACAGCGGGAGTCTCACGGTGAAGGTGCTGCCTTGGTCCGGGCCGGCGCTGCTTGCCTCGATGCTTCCCCCGTGCAGTTCTGTCAGGCTTCGCGCGATCGCCAGCCCGAGACCCAGCCCGCCGCCGGCGCGCTGGAGCTGCTGTTCGGCCTGGACGAAACGGTCGAAGACGTGGGGAAGCAACGCGGGCGGAATACCGACGCCTTCGTCCGCCACGACCAGTTCCGCTTCGGCGGCGGTCGTGCGAAGGGCGAGCGCGATGCGCTGCGCGGGCGAAGTGAACTTCGCGGCGTTGTTCAGGAGGTTGCACACGATCTGCGCAAGCCGCAGCGGATCTCCGGTGACGGGAACAGGCTCGGCCGGCAACGAAATCGACGGCATCTCGGCCTTGGTCTGCAAGGCGGGGAGCGTGAGCTCGATAGCCTTGGCGACGATGTCCCGCAGATCGAGCGGCTCTGGCCGAAGCACGATCTTTCCCGACACGATGCGGGAGATGTCGAGCAAATCGTCCACGAGCCGCGACAGGTGCCTGACCTGCCGCTCGATGATCTGGCGTTCGCGCGGAAAGGCCTTGTCGTCCTTGCGCTCGATCAGGCTGAGCGCCAGCGAGATCGGCGCCAGCGGATTGCGAAGCTCGTGACCCAGCATCGCGAGAAACTCGTCCTTGGTCCTGCTCGCGACTTCGGCTCGGTTCTGCGCGTTGCGGGCTTCCGCGAGCAGGCGCACGTTGTCGAGGGCCAGTGCGGCGCGCTGCGCGAGCTCGCCGATGAGCGCGCCGTCCGCAGGCGTGAGCCGGCGCCTGGACTCGTCCTGCAAAACCGCCATGGCACCGATGGTCCGGCCGCGCGCCACCAGAGGCACGACACATCCGGCGGTGATGCCGAAGGCCTGCGCGAATTCACGCAGCTGGGGATCCAGGTCCTGAATGGCGTTCGGTTCATCGAGATTGCGCAGGAACGTCCGGCCGGTGGCGATCGCCCAGGGAAACGAGCCTTGCGCGTCGGGCGATGCCGTGCGGGTGCTCACCATGCTCGCGATCTGCGCGCTGCGCGCCGGATCGAAGTGATGCGTGAGCTTTCGCTCGAGCACGCCGTCCTCGTTGAACAGGTCGATGCGGCAAAGGTCGCCCACGGCCGGCACGATGATGGCTGCAATCGCCTCGAGCGTGGAGGCTTCCTCCAGGGAACGCGAAAGCACGGCGCTCGCGCCGGCGAGCCGTTCGAGCCGCTCCTGCGCCGCCTGTGCGGTGGTCAACGCCTTGCGTTCGGCTGCCAACAACGCTTCGCGCTCGAGCTCGTGCTGCGCCCGGTGATCGGCCGAGGAGACGAGCGCGGTCGCCACCGCGTCCACCTCGCGGATTCCGGAAGCCTGTGCCGTCACCGGGCGTCCGAGGCCCAGGGCATCCGCGCTCTGTTGCAGTCGAGCGATCGGGCGCGTGATGGACCGCGACATCCACCAGGACGCCAGCCCACCTACCAGCAGCGAGACGAGCAGGCCGAATCCGTACACGATGACCGTGCGCTGCAGCGCGTCGTCCGCCACTGCGCGCGGGGCGCCGAGCGCCGCCGTCCAGGCGGAGAACTCGAGTTTCGCGACGGCTGTCTGCATCCAGATGCCGTCCACGTTGCGGCTCACGCCCACGTCCTCGTGACGATGCTGCATCGAGCGAAGCATCTGCAGCAAAGATTCGCTGGGGGGCATCCCACGAAATCGCTCGTCCTCGCGAGAACGCGCGACGCGGAAGTTGCCAGCATCGAATATCGAAACCGACCAGCCCTCCGGGATGCTCTGCCGAGCAAGCACGTCCGCGATCGCTTCGGGCCGGACAACGGCCGTGAGAACGTAGCGCACCGCGCCGTCTCGAACGACCGGCACCCGCACGGGGAAGGCAAGATTGCCGTTCGGGCCCTTCACCATCAGGCCGACAACGGGCTTTTGCGTTCGCACGACCGCTGCCAGGCTCTCCGGCTCCATGGCTTGCGCCCCCGAGCCCGTGACGGCGCCTTCGGTGCTGAACAAGACCTTGCCATCCGGTGCCAGCAGGAGGACGCCACGCCAGTCGGCGTGCGAGGCGCGCAGTGCCTTGGCGAGCAACATGGCGTCGACCAGTCCCGTCTCCTCGCTCGCGCCTAATGGTTCCGTAAGCGCCAGCGCTTCGAGCGCCGCGACGGTCAATCGGAGCTCGCCGTCCACGGCGGTGGCAAGCGCCCTGGCAACGCCCAGCGTGGTGGTCTGGATCTGATCCCGCTGCGCTTTCAGCAATCCGTCCAATGCGAAGCCGCATACGACCGCCAAAGGAAGCAGCGCTGCGGAAGCGACAAGCAACAGGCGGGCCGAAAGGTTGGGAGCGCGCATAAATGCGAGTTCGGTCAAGAAATTCGGCTATTGTTGCTCAGGCCGGACCGATCTCACGGGATCACCGCCATCCCTTCGAGTATCGACGGCAAGGGCTAGGTCCGCGCGTCTCGACAGTGACTTCTTCTTGGGCACTTCGGCAATGCGACAACCCGGGGTTGATCCCGACGAGGCACCGGCGCTATGGCGAATGGCGTCGCCGCACACTTGGTGCTCGCGGTGGGTTGTGGCCCAATCGCTGACTCAGCGGAGCCTCGCGGGGCTGGCTTCCAAGCCGATCGCGATGGGCAGTTGCTTAGTACATTTGGTCAGTTCTCGAAACGCTGAGGTAAACGCGGCTATGCACGAGAGCCGCGGGACACGGCCACACATTTGATTTCGACCAGCAGCCCGGGGTGGGCGAGTTCCACAACGCCCACGCACGTCCATGCGCACTGGCCTCTTGGGAAAAGCCTGTCCTTGACCGTTCTAAAGACGGCCATGTGCTCCCGCATCTCGACGTGGTAAGTGGTCATTTCAACAACATCCTCAAAGGTGCATCGGGCTTCGGCCAAGACCATCCGAAGATTTTCCCAAGCTGCCACGAACTGCTGCTCTGGATCCGATATGACTTCCAGTGCGGCCGTGCGACCCACTTGGCCGGCGCAATAGATCGTTGCCCCCACTTTGATTGCAGGGGCATAGCCGGCCCGTTCAGCAAGAAGCTTCATGGATTGCGGAAGTACGATTTCTCGTTCAGTCATGGGAGTGGTCAAAGTAAAAATGGATGCGGCTGCTGTCGTTGGACAATAGATCGACTGCACCAAGTATCGGCTCATGACCATATCGGGAGGCGTGCTGCGCCAATGCGAAGTACGTGAAGTCAAAACAAGACTTCTCCGATGCATTCGACGCCAATGAAGATTCAACGTGCGGACATTTCTCGACTCCCGCGTCAGGAGCCCACCTGTTCGCCCGCTCTTTCGAGTTCTTGCATTCTTTGATACGAATCACAGCTTGTGCTCAGGCATTGGTCCGCGCTCGTAAATCCAATGGGCGAGTTCGACCATCCCCTCTTCGGTGATGCAAGTGACTGTCGCAACCTGCGAAGGCGCATATTGCCCTGTTGATTCGAGGGCATGAATCTCAGCTTCGATCAGGCCCGTTGCCTTGAGCACCGACACGAGTCTGACTTCCTCTGGCGTTTCAACTCGCAGGGGCAACCTAAGATGCTGGAGCCTCATCAGGAAATAGAGCGGCATAGATCCTTGCAGCCAACCTGCGGATGCAGATCGTCCTTTGCAAGGCAATACGCCACGATGTTCTCCGCAGTTTCGATTTGACAAGTAAAGAAGGGCGCGGCGAACCAAGTCAAAAGGCACTGGAGGGCATTGGTTGATCCAGGCCGGTATGAAAGAACGCTCGTCTCGTATGAAATTCCCGGCCTGCCGTCCGACAAACCACTAGGCCGCTGTCTCCGTACTTGAGTAGGTTTCTTCCACAACCAACTCCTACTACTGAGGGTGACAGCAATGAATTTCGTTCGAATTCCCCTGCATGCCTGCGTTCTCGCAGCCTGCGCGATGACGGCATCCGGCGCTTTCGCCTCCAGCCACCGCGAGGCGCCCTCGATCGCCGGCATGCCGAAGGTCGACGCCACCGACTTCTACATGTTCCGCAGCTACGAGACCGGCCGCCAGGACTACGTCACCCTCATCGCGAATTACCAGCCCGACCAGAGCCCGTACGGCGGCCCGAACTACTTCGCGATGGACCCGAACGCGCTCTACGAGATTCACCTGGACACCGACGGCGACGCGGTCGAAAACATCACCTTCCAGTTCCGCTTCAAGAACACGCTGCGCGACATCCAGCTGCCGATTGCCGGCAAGCAGGTCTCCATTCCGCTGGTGCAGGCCGGCGGCATCACGGGCCCGAACCAGGCCACCAGCAACCTGCGCGAGACCTTCACGCTGAACATCGTGCGCGGCGACCGCCGCACCGGGGTGAGCGAGGCCATCACCGCGGCCGGAGGCGTCAAGGAATTCGACAAGCCCACCGACAACATCGGCGACAAGACCTTCGGCGGCCCGACGGGCTATGCCGCCTATGCGGCCCAGCATCTCTACAACGTCAACATCCCGGGTTGCGCGGCACCAGGCCGCGTGTTCGTCGGGCAGCGCAAGGACCCGTTCAGCGTGGCGCTGGGCCAGGTCTTCGACCTGATCAACCTGAACCCGCTCGGCGCGCCGAACGGCAATCCCGACGCGCTCGCGGGCAAGAACGTCACCACCATGGCGCTGGAGGTGCCCATCGCCTGCGTCACCACCGCCGGTAAGCCGATCATCGGCGGCTGGACCACCGCGAGCGTGCGCCAGGGCCAGCTCGTCGCGAGCCCGCCCAAGCGCGGCCACGGCACCACCACGCTGGCCGGCGGCGCATGGGCGCAGGTCTCGCGCCTGGGCATGCCGCTGGTCAACGAGGTCGTCATCGGCCTGAAGGACAAGGACCGCTTCAACAGCTCCAGGCCGAAGGATGACGGGCAGTTCGCCGACTACGTGACGAACCCGACGCTGCCCGCGCTCGTGCAGACGCTGTTCCCCTCGGCGCCGGCGCCGACCAACTTCCCGCGCACCGACCTCGTGGCCGCGTTCCTGACCGGCGTGGAGGGCGTCAACAAGCCCGCGAACGTGACTGCCTCGGAAATGCTGCGGCTGAACACCGGCATCGCTCCGACGCCCAAGGCCAGCCAGAACAACTTGGGCGTCCTGGGTGGCGACACGGCCGGCTTCCCGAACGGCCGTCGCCCGGGCGACGACGTGGTCGATGCGGAACTGCGCGTGGCCATGGGCGTGCTGTGCGTGGCCACCGGCGCCACCGACACGCTCAAGGTCGGCTGCAAGCCGTCCGACGCGCCCGCGGGCTCGGCGGCGATCACCGACGGCGCGCTGCAGAGCGCGGCGCAGTTCCCGGAAACCTTCCCCTACCTGAACACGCCGCTGCCAGGCGCTCAATGAAGAGAACGCCATGACAAACAAGTTCTATCGCATCGCCGGCGCGTTCCTGGTCGCCGCAACCCTTGCGGGCTGCGGCGGTGGGGGCGGCGGCGGAGGTTTCAGCTTCTATCCGTTCCCACCCGCCGGAGGCGGACAGCCGCCGACGACGCCCCCGCCGCAAGCGGACGCGTACGACACCTTCATCGCCTATGTCAAAGCGCTGGTGACAGGCGGTGGACTCGATACGGTCGAGCCCGCGAACGTCGCGATGTTCGACCCGCCGCCGACCTCGGAGACCAAGGATCCCGTCTCCACCGAGTGACGACAGTGCGCCGGCGCCTGCAAACACGGTACGCGCTGCAGGCAGGCGCCGTGGCCCTGCTCATGGCCGCGGCGACGACCTGGGTCGAAGCCGCACCACGCGTTCCCACGGACGACAACGAAGTAGTCGAGTCGCTGCCCTCCGTCGCCGGATGGTCGCGCGAGGCGCGCACGCTGCGCCGCGAACTCCAGCAACGGCCGACGGACACGGCGGTGGCCGTTGCCGCGGCCGGCCGCTACCTTGAGCTGGCGAGGTCGCAGGGCGATGCGCGCTACGCCGGCAATGCCATGGGCGCCCTTGCCCATTGGGCGGCCGCCCCACCCAACGAGACGCCGCCGGCCGTGCTGGTGATGCGCGCCACCATCGCGCAGTTTTTGCACGATTTCGACGGCGCGGAGGCGCTGCTGAAGGCAGTGCTCACCCGGCAACCGGCCAATGCACAGGCCTGGATTACGCTGGCCACCATCTATCGCGTGCGCGGTCGCTACAACGAATCGGACGCGGCCTGCCGCGCGCTTGGCCGGGTCGGGCCGGCCCTCTACGCCCTCGCCTGCCTGGCGGAGAACGCGGGCCTCCGCGGCAATTACGACAAGGCGCGGACCGCATTGAAGCGGCTGCTGGACGACCCCCAGCTTCAAACCCGCGAGCAGGCCGGCACGCGCCAGTGGCTGCTCACCAGCCTGGCCGAAATCGAGGAGCTCGCCGGCCGCCCCGCCGAGGCAGACGTCATCTATCGCCGCGCCTTGCAGGCCGAGCGCTCAGGCTACCTGCTGCTCGCCTACAGCGACTACCTGCAGCGCGCCGGCAGGCCGAAAGAGATCCCCGCGTTGCTCGGTACCGAGGCGCGCAGCGACGCGGTGCTGCTTCGCATGGCCATCGCCGCCCGCGGCCTCGAAGGGGCACACACGGACGCGGTCGAGCTCAAGGCGCGCTTCGGTGCGGCGGCCGAGCGCCCCGGCACCACCGCGGTCCATGCGCGCGAAGAAGCGATGTTCGCGCTCGACGTCGAAGGCGACGCCCGGCGTGCGCTCGAACTGGCAAGGCTCAACGTGAAGCTGCAGCGCGAACCGATCGACCTGCTGCTGTTCGCACGCGCGGCCGTCGCGGCGCAGGACGAACCGGCGCGCGCCGAAGTCAAGGCCCTGGTGCAGCAGATCGGCCTGCGCGACGCGCGCGTCGACGCGCTGCTTTGAACCTCACGCCATGAGCTCCTCACGCACCCACCGCTCCCTGTTAGCCTCACTGTTCTTCTGGGCGCTCGCCTTCGTCGTGCTTCCCGCGCACGCCCACAAGGCCAGCGATGCCTACCTGCAGCTTTCACGCGACGGCGACCGGATCGATCTGCGCTGGGACATCGCGCTGCGCGACCTCGATGCGGTGCTCGACCTGGACGCCAACGCCGACCAGAAACTTTCCTGGGGCGAGATACGCACCCGCCTGGACGACATCAAGGCCTACGCGCTGGGTCGGCTTCGTCTGCAGGACGGCCAGTGCGTGCCCGCCGAGACACAGCCACCTGCCATCGAGAATCGCATCGACGGCGCCTACCTCGTGCTGCAGATGCGCGCCCCCTGCAGCGCGGCCGCCGCGCTGTCCATCGACTACCGGCTCTTCCAGGACGTGGACCCGACGCATCGCGGCCTGCTGCGCGCGGAAACGAGGGGCTCCGGCGTGCCGCTGCTGCGCTCGCTGGATCCGTCGGCCGGTCCTGTCTCCATCGAGTGGGCGGGTGCGCAAGGCGCCGCGGCGCCCGCCAGCTTCTTCGGTGACGGCATCCACCACATCCTGATCGGCTACGACCACATCCTGTTCCTGATCTGCCTCCTGCTGCCCGCCGTGCTGAAGCGCCGCGACGGCGGCTGGACGCCGGTGCTCGCATGGAAGGATGCTGCATTGCCGATGCTCGGCATCGTGACGATGTTCACCATCGCGCACTCGATCACGCTGGCGCTGGCGGGGCTGAAGATCGTGACAATCTCGCCACGCATCATCGAGCCCGCGATCGCCGTCACCATCATCGTCGCGGCGCTCGACAACATCTGGCCCGTGCTGCGCGGCCGCCGCAAGCTCTTCAGCTTCTTGTTCGGCCTGATCCACGGCTTCGGCTTTGCAGGCGCGCTGGGCGAACTCGAGCTGCCGACGCACCAGTTCGTGCTCGCCCTGCTGCAGTTCAACCTGGGTGTGGAGGCCGGCCAGTTGGCGGTAGTGGCCGTGGCGCTCGTGGTGCTGCTGGGGCTGCGCAACTGGCGGCGGTATCCGCCGCTGGTGCTGCACGGCGGTTCGATGGCCGCGGTGGCTCTCGCCACGGCGTGGCTGTGCGAACGCGTGCTCGACGTGAAGGTGCTGCCGTTCTCGTAAGCCCTGAATCCGGCCGGCGGCGGCTCGCGTACCTGCAGACATACCGCCGATGAACCGCTTCACCATTTCCCTCGACGAACAACTCGCACGGCAGTTCGAGATGCTCGTCGTGCAAAAGCGCTACACCAGCCGCTCCGAGGCGGTGCGCGATCTGATCCGCTACGGATTGGGCCGCGCGGGCCTCAGGGGCATGCAGTTCGACGCCGCCGTATCGTCGTGCATCGCGAGCGTCAGCTACGTGTACGACACGCGCGAGCTCGCGCTGGCCTCGCGGCTCCAGGCGCTGCGCCATGCCCACCATGGCATGGTGATCGCCTGCCATCAAACCCCGCTGGACCACGGCAGCTGCATGGAGTGCGTGGTGCTGCGCGGGGCGGTTGGCGCCGTGCACGACGTGGCAGATCAGCTGATCTCGCTGCGCGGTGTTCGCCACGGCAACGCGAATGTGGTGGCGTTGACGGACGATGCGGCACCGCACGTCCATCCGCACCCGCACCCGCATTCACACGAGCCGGCGCCGGCCCACGCGCATTCGCACTTCACCCCTTTGAACTGACGCGGGCCCCGGAAATGGTCAAAACGTCCAGCGCGCACTGACACGCGCGCTGCGCGGCTCCATCGGGTGCACGTGCCGATCGTTCACGCCGCCGTTGCACGAACCGGACACCACTTCGCCCGCCGAGCACGATGCATAGGCGTACTCGATGTCATTGCCTTTCTTGCCTGCTAGGTTGAACACGTCGAGCCCGAGCGTCAGGTTCTTGTTGACGGCGTAGCGCGCACCGAAGTTCAGCAGCGTCGCCGACCGTGAACGGATCGTGTTGGTCGTGTCGAGCGCACGCGGGCCGAGGTAGCGCAGCCGCAGCGATGTGGTCAACGGGCCGTCGATGTAGGTCAGCCCCGCGGCAAAGACGCGCTCGACGGCGTTGTCGACATGGTTGCCTTCGCCTTCGGGCGCGAGCCCCCTGAAGCGCGCGCGCGACACCGCGCCGTCCAGCTCCGCGCGCCAGGCGCGGTTGAGCTTCCAGCGCATTGTCGCCTCGATGCCGCGGCGGCTGCTGGCGCGCCCGGGTTCGGTCGTGCCGGCGTCGCCGACGTACACGAGTTCGGAGTCGAGCTGGAGCTGCCACAGCGCCACCGTCGCCGTGAAATTCTCGTCGGGCTGGAAGCGCCAGCCCAGCTCCGCGCCCCGCCCTTTGACGAGCGCCGGCACGCAGTCGGCGGCGGCGCCATTCGTGGGGTCGATGGCGATGGTGGCGCCGCGCACGTCGTTGCTGTGAAAGCCGACGCCCGCGTTCAGATAGAACTCGTGCTGCGGCGTCAGCGCAAAGGCCAGGCCGGCCTTGGGGCTCGCGATCGCGTCGTGCCCTTTGCCGCTGTTGACCGCGCCATACGTCGGCTCGCGCCCGTCGACGCGGTAGCGCAGCATGTCGCCGCGCACGCCGACGTAGCCGCGCAGCCGGTCGGTGAAATACACCAGCTGCTGGCCGTACACGGAGAACAGGTCCTGCGAGACCTTGTCGTTGCGCACCGTGGAGAGCCGTTCGCGGGCCTGCGTGTTGTAGAGGCCCACCTCCGAGATCCGGTCGCCGCGCCAGCTCGCACCGAAGCTCAGGATGCCGTCCAGCCCGCCGAACTTCGTGGGCATCGTGCGCGCGGCCTGCGCGCCGAAGATGCGCCGGCGGTCGGTCTGCTCGAACTGGTCGCCGTTGACAGGGTTGCTCAGGAAATAGGTGAAGTCGGAGAAGAGGTCGAAGCGGTAGTCGATCGCATAGGCACTGATCGTCGTCTCGCCCTCCGGTCCCTTGTCGAACCATTTTCCCGACAGGCTCATGCGCTGGGTGTTGCCGCCGTCGGTGGGGTTGAGCGAGCCGAAGCGCGAGAGCTGGCCGCTGTCGATCAGGCGCTCGGGCACCTGGTCGGTCGAGGTCCAGCGGCTCTTGTAGGCCATGCCGGTGATGCTGAAACCGTGTGTGGGCGAGCCCTGCGAATAGCGCACCACGGCACTGACCTTGCGCAGGTTCTCGGCCACGTCCCAGGGGCCGTCGTTGCCCTCGATCTCGATGGCGCCCAGCCAGGTCTGGTCTTGCCGGGTTTGCGAGCCCGCAGCCAGCAGGCGGCGGAAGTTGTTGGTGCCGAGCGTGAGTTCGGCAAAGGGCGCGTCCAGCACGCTGAAGTAGTCGAGCGATGCGCTGCCCGCGAGCGAAAAGTCGCCGCCCTCGGCGAAGTACGGTCCCTTGCGGTAGCGCACGCCTGACACGAGTTCGGGAATGAGGAAGTTCAGGTCGGCGTAGCCCTCGCCGTGACCGTGCGTGGGCATGTTGACCGGCATGCCGTCGACCGTCACGGCGAAGTCGGTGCCGTGGTCGAGGTTGAAGCCGCGCAGGAAATACTGGTTGGCCTTGCCATCGCCCGAGTGCTGCGTGGCGACCACACCCGGCACCGCCTCGACGATGTCGCCCGGCCGCAGCTTGGGCCGGGTCTGGAACGACTCGCGCTCCGCCGCGCCTTCGCTCGCGCTGTCCGCATTGCCCACGCTTGCATCCCGCGGACCACGCACCTCGATCTCGGGAAGATGGCTCTGCTGTGCGCAGGCGGCGGCGCTCCCGAAGAAGATACCCAGCCAGATCTGGTGAGGGGCAGTCGCAAGCTTCGGCATCGGCGCTCCGGGGAGTGGGAAAGGGAAGGTCGTCGGAACGTATGGCGACCCGCAGGTCGCGGCTCGCCACGGCGGCATTCGATGCCGCCGCGGGAGCACTGTTTCTCTGAGCAGCCTTACTTGGGTAGCAGGACCTTGTCGACCACGTGGATCACGCCGTTGGACTGGATGACATCTGCGATGGTCACCGTTGCGGTGCCGCCGTTCTCGTCGGTGATCATGACCTTGCCGCCGCTGGCCTTGGCCGTGAGCGTCCCGCCGGATGCAGTCTTGAGCGAGGCCGTGCCCTTGCCGTCCATGATCTGCTTCGTCAGCGCTGCAGCGTCCAGCTTGCCGGGGACGACGTGATAGGTGAGGATCGTGGTGAGCTTGGCCTTGTTCTCGGGTTTGAGGAGCGTATCGACCGTGCCTGCCGGCAGCGCAGCGAACGCGGCATTGGTGGGCGCGAAAACCGTGAACGGACCTGGGCCCTTCAGCGTTTCGACGAGCCCGGCTGCCTTCACTGCCGCGACGAGCGTTGTGTGGTCTTTGGAGTTCACTGCGTTGTCAATGATGTCCTTGGTGGGGTACATAGGTGCGCCACCGACGGTGACTTGCGCCATGGCGGTGAAGGAAGCCGCGGTCACTGAGAGCACCACTGCGGCAATTGCGAAACGGTTGAGTTTGCTTTTCATGTGCGAAGACTCCGAGCGTTGATGTCAGCACAGGATGCGTACCGACTGAAAGATGTACGAGTACTTCGACGGATCGGATTCGAAATGCAGCGCGTTGATCGTCTCGGGCCAAAAAGGCAGCTTTGACGCTCGGCGATCATGGTCACCGTCAATTCGCCGGGAAACATCGGCTCGCGGCTGGTCAACCATAGGAGGTTTCAGTCGTAAGGGGCTGTGCTGATCTGGTCGCGCTAGAGGTCCTGGCCACGCAGATCGAAGCGTCGATTCGGGGCGTCGCCTTTGGACAGTATCTGCAGCAATAGATGTTCACCGCCCCGCGGAAGAGAACACTTCTTTCGTTGATTCGATGAAGTCCTCGACGACCTTCGACCTTGGTTGGTGAGCGGGCAAAACAAATGAGCATTCGAAGGGGATCGATGGCGCAATGGGACGGAACACGACGTCAGGATCGCTGAAGTGCCTCGCAGTGAAGGGATCGATGACAGCAATCCCCAGATTGCCGCGGACGAAGTTGCACGCCGAGTACGCCAGTGTTGTCTCGATCGGGCGGCGATACCGGATACCAGCGGCGTCCAACTCCATCTCCAGGCGCACACGCAGCGGGTTGTTCTGGCTCAGCGAAATGATCGACTCGCCTTCGAAGTCCTCGATGGCAATAGTTTCCTTGCCAGCAAGTCGATGATCGCGGCGAAGCACACACACCGCTGGCAAGCTTTGAAGTGGGTAGACATCCACGCCCGGGTACTCGATATTCTTCTGGTGCACGAAGCCGATGTCGATCTGATTCGCGCCCGCCAGCTCGAGCACGCTCAGGGAATTGCGGACGTCCAGTGAGATCACCACCTCCGGATGGGTCGCTGAAAACGTGTTGACGCACTCGCAAAGCACATGGAGCGCCAACGCGCTCAAGGACGCGATGCGGAGATTTCCGATCCGGACCGACTTCAGATCCTGCGCGACCTTTTCGACCTGTTCGATGCCCCGGTAGAACAGATCCACCTCACGAAAAAGCCGCTGGGCCTCGGCGCCAGGAATCAGCCTGTTGCCTTCCCGCCTGAACAGCCGAAGGCCAAGGGACGCTTCCAGATCCTTGATCAACCGGCTGACCGCCGGCTGGCTCACTCGCAGCCGCTCGGCCGCAATGGTCATGCTGCCAGTCAGCATGACCTTCCTGAACGCATCGAGCTGTCGAGGATTGAGTTCCATGCTTTCAATGTAAGCGCTTGACGCGAGGGTTCGGTAGCCCCGAGCGCATAACATTCCTTTATACGCGTCCAGCCGTTTGTGCAGTTGTGCGGGGACAGGGGGCATTGCATCATTTCTCACGCAAATGAAAACCAGCCCCAGCCCTTTCCCGTATGACCCTCCATCAAGAAATTCTGCTCAGCGACGCCCGGTTGAAATCCCCCGCTGCGGCACGTCAGCTGAAGTACAACGAGCTGCCCAAGCTCCAGGCGGAGAGAAAGAAATTCAATGAATTTCTGGCCGTGGATCTCGCCCACACCGTGATGCTCGTAGCGCAAGAAATCATCACACGTGATGCGGGCCGTGCCATTCTTCAGCAGCTGCTGGCGATTCGGGAAATCGGCGGCGACGACTTCCCTGTCGATGTGCGCAAGGGAAGTTTTCTTCTTCAGATGGAGTCGTACCTCTTCGCGGCAATCGGAGAGGAGATCGGTGGCCAGATGCACACGGGCCGCAGCCGCATCGACCAGGGAGCAACCGTTCGCCGGCTCTACCAGCGCAATCGAATGCTGGACGTGATGAACCAACTGAACACGCTGCAGGCGGTCATTGTCGAACAGGCGCAGAAATACTCGCGCACCATCATGCCGGGGTATACCCACATGCAGCAGGCACAGCCTTGGGTTTTCGGCCACTACCTGCTCAGCTTCAGTTCCCGGTTCCACGACAGCTTCGAACGTCTGACCCAAGCCTATGCCAGGCTCAATCGCAATCCCCTGGGCACCGTGGGTCTTGCAGGCACCTCCTGGCCGTTGGATCGCGAACTGACCACGCGTCTTCTGGGATTCGACGGACTTGTGGAGAACTCGAAGCTGGGTCGTGAGGCCTTCTATGCGGTCGACGCGCTCAGCGCGTTGTCTTTCGTCATGGCCGACCTGAACGACTTGGCGACAGACCTGCATGTCTGGTCGACCAGCGAATTCGGATTGGTCGAATGCGACGACAGCTACTGCGGCACAAGCAGCATCTTTCCGCAGAAGAAAAACCCCACCGCGCTCGAATATGTCCGACGCGCGGCCGGCGCTTCCGTCACATGGGTTTCAACCGCTTTGGCCACCTTCCGCGGCGAGGGAACGGGCGACCAGGCGATGCGAGAAGCGCCGATCCTGGATGAAGCACTCGCGACAACCGAGGGGATGCTGGACCTGTTCACGGGCGTGATGGAAACGCTCATCGTGCATGAGGACCGCATGACGGCGGCCTTGAAGCAAAGCTGGTGCACCTCGAGCAACCTGGTCGACGTTATCGTCCGGGACCGAGGCTTGTCGTTCAGACAGGTCCACCACATCGTTGCACGCGTCGTACGCAACAGCCTGACCGAATCGATCGCCCCCTATGAGCTCACCGGCGCAATGGTGGACAGAGCTGCCATGGAGACAGTCGGCAGGGCCATCGGACTCTCGGACCGCTCCGTCCAAGCGGCATTGAGTCCTCGCGAGTTCGTGGAGACGCGGGTCACGACAGGAAGCGTGGGCCCGCTGGAGGTGCAAAGCCTGCTGGCGCATGCGCAGGAGGAACGTGCCTGCGATGTTCGCTGGACAAGTGAAACGCGCATCAGATTGACCGACGCGAACAAGGCGCTCGATTGCGCGGTCCATCGGATCGTTTAGATGACGAAAGAATCTTCCATGTTCAAGTTCGCTGCCTTTTTTTCTGCTGCGCTTTGCGTCTCGACTGGTGCATCCGCGCAGACCTATCCCACCAAGCCGATCACCCTTGTTGTCCCATTCGCCGCGGGGGGTACTGTCAATCTGATGGGTCGTCTCATCGCGCAGCGCATGGGCGAAGTCTTGGGACAGCCAGTCATCGTTGACAACAGGGCGGGTGCGGGCGGGACGATTGGCGCCGGCTACGTGGCCAAAGCGCCTGCCGACGGCTACACACTCTTGCTCGGCTCCATGGGCCAGGCGGTGCAACCGCTGCTCTACAAGAAGCTCCCGTTCGATGGCACCAAGGCGTTCATCAATGTTGCGACATTCGCCGCCGTGCCCAACGTTCTGGCGGTTTCCAGGGAAGCGCCCGCCAAAAGCGTTGCTGAACTGGTGAGCTATGCGAAGGCAAATCCGGGAAAGCTCAACATGGGTTCTGCCGGGATCGGTTCGATCAACCATCTGCTCGGCGCTATTTTCATGGATCGCGCCCATGTGGCCTTCACCCATATTCCGTACAAGGGGGCATCGTCTGCAACGACCGATCTACAAGCTGGCCAGATACAAGTGGTGTTTGCGAATCTCCCGAACGTTCTTCCCTATGCCAAGGCAGGATCGGTGCGCATTCTGGGCATTGCGGCGGACAAGCGAAGTTCGGTACTCCCAAATGTTCCCACGTTCGCAGAGACTGGCGTCAACGATGTCGTGGTGAGGTCCTGGTACAGCGTCATGGTGCCAACTGGAACGCCCCAAGACGTTGTAAAGAAGTTGCAGGACACGGTGGTGGCCATTGCGAAGGAAAAGAGCTTTGCGGCTCACCTAGCCGATCAAGGGGCGTATCCGTTTCCAGGCTCCAGCGCCGAGGCCACCGAACTCGTGGAGAATGAAGTCAAACGCTGGACGGACGTCATTCGTAGCGCCAACATTCAAATGGACTAAGAATCGTAGTTTCATAGGGTCGTCCGACGCGCTTCGTCACTCGACGATGGGATCGGGAAGCGTACAGCGACCTCCTGGCTAATATTGCCAGGCGCAATCACAAGCATGGCGCTCGCGGTGGCTGGACCCCTGTAGGAGTCGGCCCGCCAGTCTCGACGAAGCCAGCCCGGGCGGATGATGCGTCATTCGAATCAGCAGTCCACGGGGGTCTTTTGTGAGTGCGCGGACGCTCTAAGTTGGGCTGCGTCGCCTCCTGCTTCTTTACGCTGACTAACGGCGCTCCGATTTTCGCAGTTGATTTCAGGCAAGTGGATTCGAAGCATCCGGCGTCGACCACCCCGTGTTTGAAAAAAGCGGCTTGAGTTCCATGGGGCCCCCGCCAATTTCATCGGAAAGCGCTGCAGCTCGGGAAGCGTTAAATCGCGCTCTCTTCGAACTCATTTAGAACCAGCCTGCGTCAGGTGTAGCCTGAAGATCGACGCGATTCACTGTATTGAGTCTTATGGATTCATGGCTTCGGTTTGTAGTTCTTTTGATTGGAAAAATCTTCCCATTTGAAGCTTCATGTATTCCATCCGCATTTTTGTATCAGCAATAGCGGGGCATGTATCAATGTTTTCCTTTGATCGAACCTAGACTGCCGCCGACCTAAGCACCCCATAAATGCGGTTTCAGTGCGGACCATACGAGTTTGAATGCGTCCGTCATTGGGCAACCGACCGATAACCAAAAAGTGGATGCACAGGCGAGGGTCACCAGTGCGAGTGAATACGCCCACGGGGCAGGAGGGAAGTGCAATGACTGCAGAAGGATTTCTTCGTCTCACCGCGACGATGAGAAGTCGCACTGTGCGGCGAACCCGGGCGTTGCCGGCGGTGCTGCTGCTCGCTTGCTGCGCCTTGTCGGGAACCGCTCGCGCTGACGTACCAACAGTCGAGAAACAGTGGATGGCTATAACCACTGATCAGTCGACCTATTTCGTGGCGACGCCGCAAGAAGCGTGCGAGTCGACCGTCGCCTATGTGAACGCGCTCTACGCGGATGTAGGCGATCCGCAGCGCATCGTCTTCGATGCGGTCTCCGACATCCGTCAGACTTCCGCGCTCTGTTTGTGGCATGGCGTGCCAAGCGTTCCGCCCGGCGCTCCACCGTTGGTCGTCTCTCGCATTCCGCTTCCGCTCGAGAACGAGATGTGCATGAACGACGCGGGCGGGCAGACCCCCTATCCGATCGTGCCATCGACGGGCGAGAAGTTTCGCGCCGAGACCGACATTCGCGACAGCGGGCCCGGGGCACTGACCTTCACGCGTACCTATCGCAGCTCCCGCACGCCCGGGTATTCCAGCTTCCCCGTCGGCATGGGGTACTCGTGGATGCACAACCACAGCGCGACCTTGAAGGCGTCGCCCGAAGGCAACCCGACCACTACCACGGTCATCAGTGCCGAAGGCTACTTCCGGACTTTCACGCTGCCCTCCGGTACCACCCTCTGGGGGCCAATCAACAGCGCCGATACCCTGGCGCGCGCCGGCAACGGGAACTGGACCTATCGCCGCGCGGATGACGACAGCACCTTCAGCTTTTCGCCGAGCGGCCGGTTGCAAAGCGTCATTGCGCGAAACGGGTGGACGACCACCTACGCTTACAACGGGCTGAATCAGCTCACGACGATCACCAATGCCTTCGGCCGCGCGCTGATCCTGGGCTACAACCCGCAAGGGCAACTGACAAGCGTCTCGGCGATCGGCGGTCGAACCGTCGGCTACACCTACGACAGCTTGAGTCGATTGACGTCAGTCACGTATCCCAACGGTGGGACGCGGCAATTCCGATACGACCAACCAGCGCTCGACTACGCACTGACCGGCATCCTCGACGAGAACGGCGCGGTGTGGGGCACGTTTGCATATGACGCTGAAGGCCGGGCGACCAGCTCGGAGCTTTCCGGCGGTGTGGCCCGATACCAAGTGAGCTATCCGCTCCTGAACCAGGCGGCGATCACCGACCCCCTTGGCACCAGCCGAACGTACAACTACAGCGGCAACCGCGGAAAACTCGCCGTCGTTGGCGGATCGCTGCCCTCGGAGCTCGGACAGCCCGATGCAGTGACGCGCGTTCAGGACGCCAACGGTCTCGTGACGTCGGAAACGGACTTCGGTGGATTCAGCAACACGAAGACCTGGGACATCGCGAGGCGCCTGCCTCTTTCGGTGACGCGAGGGGCGGGCACGCCGGAGGCGAAAACCGTCAGCATCCAGTGGCACCCCACGTTGACATTGCCCGCACTCGTGACGGAGCAGGGTCGCACCACGGCGTACAGCTACGACGCGGTCGGCAATCCGCTCACCATGACGATCACGGACACCGTGAGCAACAAGGCCCATTCGTGGCAATGGACCTATAACGCTCAAGGCCTGGTTCAGACGCACACCGAGCCCAATGGTGGCGTCACCAGCTACATCTACGATCCGAGCGGGAATCTGACGAAGGCCACCAACGCGCGCGGCCATGAAGTGACCTATGGCTACGACAACGCGGATCGCGTGTCGAGCATGACGGCCGCCAACGGCCTTGTCACGACCTACACCTATGACGCCCGTGACCGCCTGTTGACGCAGACAGTCGGCGGGCAGCAGACGACCACCCTGACATACAAGGCCATGGGCGCCTTGGATACCGTCACGCTGCCGAATGGTTTGGCGGTCAGCTACGCCTACGACGGTGCGCATCGCCTGGTCGGGTGGAGCAACAACCGCGGCGAGTCGGGGACCTACACCCTGGATGCGATGGGCAATCGCACGGCCGAGCAGATCAAGAACGGCGCCGGGGCGGTGGCATGGAGCGTCGCACGCACCATCAACAATCTCAACCGACTGAGCGCGAGGACTGAAGGGCCGAACCAGAGTGCTGCGTTCGGGTACGACGCGAACGGCGAACTCGTCACCGAGACGAACGGACTGAATCAGGCCACTCAGTACGGGCTCGATGGCCTGCGCCGCGTCAAGGCCGTGACCGATGCGGCCAACGCCACAGCCTCGCTGAAGTACAACGCCCTCGACGCCGTCACCGAAGCCAAGGACTTCAAGGGCATCGCCACAACCTACACCCGCGACGCCCAAGGCAATGCCACAACCGAAGCCAGCACCGACGTCGGAATCGCCGGCACCCAGTACGACAACCTCGGCCTCCCCAGCCAGATCACCGACGCCCTCGGCCAAGCCACCAAGATCACGCGCGATGCCTTAGGCCGCCCCACCAGCCTCGTCTTCGCCGACGGCAAGACCACAACCCTGCGCTACGACCTTACGTTCAACAGCAAGGGGTATCTATCCGAGGTCATCGACCGCAGTGGCACCACCGAGTACACGCGCGATGCCTTCGGCCGCGTGACGCTGAAGAAGCAGACACTGGCCAATGGCAGCGTCCAGCAGGTCAGCTACGCGTACAACCCCAACGGCACGCTCGCGAGCATCGCCTACCCCAACGGCGGCGGCCTGCTCACCCACACCTACGACACCACCGGTCGGCTCACAGGCCTGAGCCGGAACGGCACGCCGCTTGTCACAGGCATCGCCTGGAACCCGCTGGGCCAGCCTATTGCCTGGACCTGGGCCTTTGCTTCTCCTGCTGTGGCCGCCAGCCGCGTCTACGACACCGCCGGCCGCCTGACCACCACCGAGTTCAGCAGCTATGTCTACGATGCCGCAAGCCGCATCACGAGCCTGACGCAGAATCTCTACCGGCCCGCCGACGCCGACCCCACGCACAGCACCATCGGCAGCGCCAACGTCACCTGGACCGTCGGGTACAACAGCGTGGGCCGCATCACCGGCTTCAACGCCACCGGCAACACCGCGGGATTCGGCTACGACGCCAACGGCAACCGCTTGAGCAGCACGCGCGTGCTCGGCGGCCTGAGCACCAGCCGCACCTACACGGTGGGCGCCACCAGCAATCGCCTCTCAGGCTTCACGCAGAGCATCAACGGCGCGAGCAACACCAGCGTCACCTATGGCTACAACGCCAACGGCGACCTGCTCGGCGATGGCCTGCGCAGTTACACCTACGACGCCGAAGGGCGTCTCGCGGCCTCCACCACCGGCGCCACCGACACCAGCCCGACCACGCGCTACGCGCACAACGCACTGGGCCAGCGCGTCTTCAAGACCGAGCCGCTGTACCCGCCCAGCCAGGGCGACGAGAACGACCCGGGCTTCATGCAGAGCCTGATCGCGTTCTTCACCAAGCTGTGGACCCCCTCGACCACGCAGGCCGAGCAGTTGGGCTATGCGTATGTCTACGACGAGCAGGGCACGCTTATCGCGGAGGTGGGGAGTGGCGGCACGCAGAGCGCGGGCCAGGCGCAGTACATCTACCTGCCCACGGCCAATGGGCCGATGCCGATTGCGGCAGTGATCGACGGCGCCACGTATGCGGTGCACAGCGATCACCTGAACACGCCGCGCAAGCTCACGAACGCAAGCGGGCAAGCGGTCTGGCAGTGGAGCTACAGCGCGTTCGGGGAAGACAAGCCGACGGTTGCGAAGAACCGGTTTGCGAATCTGGAGGTGACGCCGAATCCGGGCACGACCAACATCGCCGAGGTGAAGTTCAACTTGAGGTATCCGGGGCAGTATGCGGATGAGGAATCGGGGTTGTTCTACAACGGTTTCAGGACCTACGTCCCGACCATTGGACGCTACACGCAGGGTGATCCCATTGGACTTGAGGGTGGGTGGAATCGCTTTGGGTACGTGGACGCAAGCGCACTAAATTACTTTGACCCTGATGCACTGCAGGCACAGGCTCCGCGGGCGACGGCGCCACCAAGCCTGTCCTATTCAGGCGGAGTGGCGGCCGCGCAAGTCAACGGCCTACTGGGGCAGATTCGCCGTTTCGACCCGTCATTCACGTATCAGACGATCAGACCCACAAGGGGACCCGGCAGCGGATACACACAAGCAGATGTCAATATCCTCGGCTCTCTGTTGCGAGGGTATCAACGCAATCAAACCTGCGCGAGAGATGGTGTGCAACCAGGGCGTCTCATTGGTGATCAGCGCGGAAATGTGATGATTGAGCCCGTCGGTGGCCGAACTGTGCCAGCGGGACCTGGCGGGGCCGATACCCACACGCTTTATCCAAACGGGTCAAACTATATGCGATTGAATCCTAATGGTCATGGGCCCAACGGAACTCCACATGGCCATGGGCATGCAATGGGGACGGGGCCGAATATGCGTGGGCAAGGCTCTTCTCTGGACACGAGTGGAAATGTGGTGCCGTGGAACAGTTCGGACGCACATTGGCCGATCAACTAAAAGGGCTATCAATGACCCCGGAAGAATTTTTACGCACTGTCTATCTAGGCGACCGCGCGTGCAAGTCGATCGTCTTGGACGGTTGGAAAAGCGAACTGAAGATTCAGATCGACTGCATCTCGCGCGCACGCTCGACACATTGGGACTACTACACAGCCGAAGACTTACCAGATGGGTACGTGGTTTTTGAAGGAGTCGAGAGCGTAGTTTTCGAGCCCGCAGGACACATGCCGAATGATTGGATCGAGCTTGCCTCCGTCGCATCTATAAATCAATCAGGGCTTCATCGGTTCGTCTTTAGCGCAGGCGCTGCTGACAAACTCGGCAACACTGTGGAAGTTGCAATCACCATCATTGCGAGCGCCGTTGCATTGGACGATCATGACGGGGTTCGAATACGGGAGTGATTCGATTCTTCTATCAATTTGATAGAGATGGAATGCGAGGTCTACGCCAAAGGCAACCAGACCGAAAAAGGCTATCAAGATCTTCCTGCACTTCTTGGATGAGGCGCTAGAGAAGGACCCGGGACTTCTTCGGAACCTGAAGCTGCAGGACCGTGAAGACCTCGTGTCAATCGATGTGGGGCGCGAGAACCCTCCTCAGGGCCAAAGGCCGGAACGCAAGCCAACGAGCTTTTCAGATGGTGGCACCCATGCTATCTTTGTGTCCGGCTGCCGTCGCCTGCCGCACGCGCCCTACGGGGTAAGCGACTGGCGAACCCACCTTGACGGCATGCTTGATGAGCTTACTCAGCGTCCTTCCATCCAACTGGCGAGTTGCCGAACTCGTTCTTGATCGTCCTCAAGGCGCCGCATCCGAGTAGGAACTCAACCACTTCGGGCGTTGAAGCGTAGTGCAGCGCTGCGTACCCCATGTCGCCCTGCCGATCTGGAACCAGCCCTGCCTTCACAAGCATTTGTACGGCGCGAAGGTTTCCACGGTGGGCAGCAATGTGGAGCCAAGTGTCACCGTCAGGTGCGATGTAAGTCAGCGGGTCGATCGGGTCGCATACGTCGTCGGCGTCGTAGTTCAAGACGTCCTTGAACTCACGGCGCAGTTCTTCGGGTTCCAATTCGCTTAAGAGTTGTCCCATGAGGCCGCCATGTGCAGTGAGGCGTTCATAGTAAGGCGTAGGGGATGCAAGTAGTCGGGTCGCACGCCTCAGTGCGCGCAGGCTGCCAGCGGTGCGGCAACAACTCCTTGATCCGGCTGGCAGGCTGAGTGGGCAGCCGCCCGAGCACGTCGCAGGGTAGGTATAGGGATCCTGTCCGTTGAGCTTCGCTGACTGGATCAAGCTCATGACAGCTGCGGCACGCTGGCCTGCCCGTAGCGATCCCGCGAACAGCCAATTCGACCGTCCGATAGCGATCGGGCGGATCTGGTTCTCCACCCAGTTGTTGTCCGCCGGCAGATCGCCGTCGTCGATGTAGCGTGTGAGCGCCTGCCAGCGCTTGAGGCTGTAGTCGATTGCCCTGGCCGTGGCCGAACCATCCGGCACCCTCTGCCGTTGCCCGGGGAGCCATTGCTGCAGGGCATCAGCCATCTGAACGACTTAGGGTCGCGGATGTTGAGGATCATCTGGTGATAGCACCTGGGCAACGCGTTGCGCGTAATGTGGTGGGCACTGCTATGCTCCGCGCAAGGAGGGGCGAGACCATGGCGAATACAAAGAAAATGCATTGGGCTGAGATCACTGCGATGACCGGCGCATTGCTGATGGTGGCCGTCGTTACAGTGCATGTTTGCGATGGCTGGCCCGGCATCTACACCTTCCTCGACGGCAAGGCGTCGGCGTGGGCGCAAGTGGTAGGTGGTTTGCTTGCGGTTGGCGCCGTCATCTGGGTCAGCCAGGATCAGGCGCGGCAGAACCGCCGATTGCAGATGGAACTCAAGGTGCACGACGAGGCCAAGGCGCTCGCTGGAATCAGCGCGATCATCGACACGGCCATCTGTGAGTTCTCCTCTGCGCTTCAAGCCCTCAGCGGTCCTGATGCCCAGGAATGGCCCAAGACCAACTTCACAGGCTATGACTCGTTCTATGGTGTCTTGGCTGCTCAGGTAAGGGAGTGCCCGCTGCTTGCAATGCCGAACTATGAAGCTGTCACAACACTTATCGTAGTCAGGGACTTGATTGCTGCGGCCCAGTTCAACTTGGACAAGCTGGCTATCGAGACTAAAACCATGCTTCGGATGGACCAAGTGAAGCTTCGGCAGGAATACCTTTCTCACAATCTGCTGACGTTGCAGGCGGAGAGCGAGCGCTTCGACACAAGCCTTGGCAAGCTAGGCTATACGATCAAGCGACCGACTCGAATCTAGAGCACCGCTTTCTTGTTTTTGCAGGGTCATTTGTTCATGACTGACTTGCCCGGGGCAAACGTTCGGGCATTCGCTCTTCCCAATCATGAAACGCTCTGCGCAGGGTACTAAGGATGGGGCCGGTTCGACATCGGAAGCATCGGCCAATCCGATTACGTTCAGCGACGCGCGAGGCCCCTCGGTGATCCCCAGTTCGCTTGGGGCGCACATTTTCGCGAGCGGTGACCATTGCCTCCGCCTATAGTCGCATCGCCGGAAATGCGGCGAGGAGAATGAAGATGGCGAAGAAGGAGCGACCCCAGATCATCTATCGGGTGACGATAAGCGAGGCCACTGGCCACGAGCCCATATGGCTCATTGGTTTGGTTCTCGGGTCCCTGTTGATAGTCGCGTATCACCTGGCGTTGAAGTTTCGCAATGCAGTGGCGGCCGGCAATGTTGACATGTCGATATGGGGTCAGTTTGGCGA